>JBGANH010000191.1:0-8915 GCA_044222365.1 Candidatus Eiseniibacteriota bacterium | reverse complement strand
GTGTGGGCTTCGATTCCGCCGGGGCCCGCGATCGTGACGTGGCAGAGCGACCAGTACGCGCGCCTGCAGGCGCTCCAGGTCCTGGAGCACCAGCGGCCCGAGCTGGTCGTCGAGAATCCCGACATGCTGACGTGGGCGCCGGTGCGGAGCGCGTTCACGGCGCGCACCGGCATCGATCCGCTCGCCGGGCTCCAACTGCGCACGCAGGCGGACGTCGAACAGGTACCCGCGAACATCGCCCGCCGCGCGCTCGTGCCCGTCTACCGATTCGAGGACCTCGCACGCTGAACCGGGTCGCGGCGTGCGAGTTCCGGGCATGGTCGCGATCGCAGGCACGGCCGACCCGCTGCGATCGCCGCGTCCCGGCCTCTTCAGCCGTCGCCCGGGCGTCCGAGACTTCCGTTGCCCCGTCATCCGGCCACCGGAGGCTCCCGATGCTTCGTCCGACCTGGTTGCTGCTCGCCCTGCTGCTCCTGCCCGTCCCCGCGCAGGCGCGGCAGAACCGCTGCCCCCTCCAGCTCGACACCTGCATCGTCCGGTTCGGACAGATGCGCCAGCGCCCCTGGCTCGGTGTGTACATCGAGGTCGATTCGCTCGGCCAGCGCGTCGTGCGCTCGGTGCTCCCGGGCGGGCCCGCGGAGCGCGCCGGCGTGCGGCCCGGCGACGTGCTCGAGCGCGTCAACGGACTCGCGCCGACGGAGTTCTTCGCCACCAAGGCCGGGTGGAAACAGGGCGATCACATCGCGACCGTCGTCCGCCGCGGCGGACACGAACGCACGCTGTCGCTCGAGGCGCAGGCGATCCCCGAGGACCTGCTGGCGCGGATCGTCGGTGAGCACATGCTCGAAGCGCACTTCGCCTACATGGTGCCCGAGGGCGGCCACACCGAAGTGCAGTGACGCTCGAACACACCGCGGGCGGCGCCGGCGGGCGCCGCCCGCGGTGTGTTCGTCGGGGCGTTCGGCGGTCAGCCGACGGCGACCGTGTCCTTGGTGTTCGACGCCGGCGCGACGCCGGGGCCGAAGAACGCCGTCTCGAGCTCGGTCCAGCGCAGCGAGCCGCCCGCGGACTCGGCGGCCGACTTGCGCAGGCGCACGACCTCGTCCTGGTACCACGCGACGACCGGGCTGCCGATGCGCAGCGTCGCGAGGTCCCCGGCGAGTTCGCTCGGCGCCACGACGCACACCCACCCGCGGTCGTACGGGCTCTGGCCGAGCAGAGCCGGATCGCGCGTCAGGTCGCCGTTCGCCTGCTTGACCGTGCCGGAGACCGGCGAGCGGAAGCGCGCGATCTCGTCGCCACGGCGCACCACGAAGAGCACGTCGCCGCGCTGGATCGCGGTGCCGATCGCGGGCAGTTCGATGCGCTCGACCTTGCCGAGCGCCTTGCGCGCGAAGTCGTCGAGCCCGACGCACACGCCGCCGTCGGCTTCGATCTGCGCCCACGCGTGCCCCGGGGACACGAAGGCGCCGCCGGGCACGCAGAACTCCTTGTCCGCGACGACCTCGGCCAGTGAGGGTGCCACGACGCGCACGGTGGGCTTGCTCTGCGATTCGAGCCGCGCCTGGCGCTTGATGAGCAGCCGGTTCGCGAAGGCGACGAGCTCTTCCTCGGTGAACGGCTTCTGCACGTAGTCCACGGCGCCGTGCGTCATGGTCTCGACCGCGGTCTCGATGGTGCCGAAGCCGGTGATCACCGCGACGTCGAGGTCGGGACGAATGTGCTTCACGGCCTTCACGACCTCGATGCCGTCCATGACGGGCATCTTGAGGTCGGTGAACAGGAAGTCGTAGTCGTTCTGGCGCACGAGCGTCAGCGCCTCGCGGCCGTCCTGCACCGTGTCGACACTGAAGCCGGCGAGCACGAGGATCTTGCGGAACGAATCGAGGATCACCGCCTCGTCGTCGACGGCGATGATGCGGGCGCGGGCGTTGGGCACCTCGGCGCGCTTGAGCGTGCGCGCCTCGTCGGCGTACGACACGTTCACGCTGGTGCGCAGCACCTCTTCGCGCACGCGGCGCTCGCGCGCCGTCTCCAGGCGCTTACCGATCGCACGCACCGCGAAATCGATGCCGATGAAGACCACGCACAACAGCACCACGAGCAGAGCGGTCATGACCGTTTCTCCTTCCCCGCGTCGTCCGTCCGCTCCAGAACGGACCGCACCTGGTTCAACAGCTCCGTGTCGTCGAAAGGCTTGGCCAGGAAGGCCGTCGCACCCGCTTCGATCGCGCGGGTGGCGTTCTCGGCCGTGGCGAATCCGGTGATCATCACGATGGGCACGTCGGGCCGGCGGCGGCGCACCTCGCGCACGACCTCGAGCCCGCTCTGGCCGGGCAGCATCATGTCGCACAGCACGAGCCGGCAACTCGCCAGGCCCGGGTGCGCGAGCGCGGTCGTGGCGTCTTCGGCCCGCGCGACGTTCCAGCCCTCGCTGCCGAGGATCATGCGGACGGCGTCGCGGATCACCGCTTCGTCGTCGACGACGAGCACGTCGTAGCTCTCGCTCATGTCGTCTCCCGCGCGGGCGGATCGGCCTTGCGCACGGGCATCGCGTGCGGCAGCCGCACGACGAAGCACGCGCCCTGACCGGGCTCGCTGCTGATGTCGATGTTGCCGCCGTGTCCTTCGACGATGCCCCACGTGACCGCGAGGCCGAGGCCCAGCCCACGGTTGCCCTTCGTGGTGAAGAACGGCTCGAACAGGTGATCGAGATCCTCGGGCGAGATGCCCTTGCCCGTGTCGCGCACGGTCAGCTCGCCGAACGTCTGCGGACCCTGCGCGTCGAGCGCCTCGCAGCGCGTCCAGTGGCAGCCCTTGCGGGTGCACCACTCGATGCGTCCGCGGTCGCCGGCCTGCAGCGCGAACGTGGGCGCGCCGCACTCGCCGCACTTGCGCTCCGGCTGATCGAGCTTCGTGCGGCAGCGCGGGCAGGCGTACGTCGCGACGGCCCCCACCTGAAGCGACTCGCTCGCGCGGTGGTTGCACCGGCCGTAGACGGGATCGAGGTGCACGAGCATGTCGCGGTCGCCGTAGTGCTGAATCACGCGGAGGCCCGGGTAGCGGCCGATGCGCGTGCCGGCATCGATCAGGTCGCAGCCCTTCGGACAGCGTGCCGTGCGGATCACCGTCGAGCCGCGCGCGGGCACGTCGACGTCGCGCGTCACGACGTAGATCGTGCCGCCCGCGTCGCCGATCGCGTCGGCCGCGTTCATGATCAGGTTCACGATGACCTGCTGCAGCTGGTTGGCGTCCGCGGGAACCGGCTCGAGATCGTCGGCGAGCGAGAAGTCCAGCGCGACGTTGCGCAGCACGAGCTGGTTCATGATGACCGCGACGCCCTTGCGGACGACGTCGTTCAGGTCGGTCGGCTTGTGCTGCGGCGGCGTCTGGCGCGAGAAGTCGAGCAGGCCGCGCACGATGTCGCGGCAGCGCTTGGTCTCGCGCACGATCACCTCGAGGTCCTGCGCCATCTCGGGCCGGTCGGCCAGCCGCTTCTGCAGGAACGACGCGTACGTGAGCACGCCGGTGAGCGGGTTGTTGATCTCGTGCGCGACGCCGGCCGCGAGCCGGCCCACCGAAGCGAGTTTGTCCGCCTGCGTGAGCTGGCGCTGCGCCTCGCCCAGGCGCCGCGTCATGTCGTTGAACGCGCGCGCGAGGTCGCCCAGCTCGTGCCCGGCGGTCGCGGGCAGCGTGGTGTGCAGGTCGCCCTCGGCGACCTTGCGCGTGCCCTCGATCAGCTCGGCCACGGGCCGCACGATGACGCGCTCGTTGAGCCACCACAGCAACAGGCTGCTCGCGAGGATCGCGAATACCGCGAGCCAGATCATGTGGCGCTGGTCGGTCGCGATCTGCCGGTCGGCCTCGGCGAGCGACACGTTCACGTCGAGCACGCCGAGCACGGTCTCCTCACGCTCGTGCGCGTGGCAGCCGGTCGCGTTCCAGCAGCGCGTCTCGTTGTGGATCGGGCGGATGATGCCCAGCACGCGGTGGCCGTCGGGCGCGCGGAACGTGCGCCAGCGCTCCCCGGTGGGCAGCCTGGGCAGCGGATCCTCGCCTGCGTGGCATCCGACGCACGCCGAGCCGGTCTTGGGCATCTCACGGCCGATCTCGCTGCGATCCGAGGAGAACTTGATCCGTCCCGCGCTGTTGAACAGCCGCACGCGCTCGATGCCCTTCTGCTTGCCGATCGTCTCGATCTCGCGGCGCAGCGCCGGGCGGCGGTTCTCCAGCATGTCGTAGAACGTGCTGCTGCCGATCGTCTCGCTGAGCAGGTCGGCGCCCTGCATGTGCTGGGCGAACAGCGCCTGCCGGTGCGCGCTCAGGATGATCCCGGACATGACGCCGATGGCGACCGCGGTCACCAGGGCGACTCCGAGGATCGCCAGAACGCCGATGCGCAGCTTCACGCGGCCTCCCTCAGTGCCCTCGCCCGCGCGACGCGCCCCGCGCCTCGTGCGCGGGGAAGATCGGCAGGTGCTTGGCGGCGATCGCGAACGCGGCGAAACCGATCGCCACGAGCCCGACGGAGACCATCATCTCCATCCACGACGGCACGTAGTGCACGCCGCTGGCGCGCTCGAAGCCCGTGATGCTCACGTTGAGGCGGTACATCACGAAGCCCAGCACCGCGAACGCCGCGCCGATCACGAGCCCCACCTTCGAGCGGCGGATCTGCGGGAAGGACAGCATCACGACCGGCGCCAGCACGCCGACGCCGAACTCGACGAGAAACATGCGGCTCTCGTAGAGCGGTTGGAAGATCGTCGTGATCGCACCGTTGTGGACGAGGATGTCGAGGCGCAGCACGCCGAAGATCCCGAGCACGACGATCATCACGCGGCCGAGCGGCTCGAGCAGGTCCATCTCGAGCTCGCGGCCAAACGCGCGGCCGCTCAGGTACGACTCGACGATGACCATGCCCATGCCGGCGCCGATCGCCGAGATGTAGAAGAGCAGCGGCAGCAGCTGCGTGTACCACAGCGGGTGAAGCTTCTCGGGCACGATCAGGTACATCGTGCCCAGCGAGGACTGGTGCAGCGTCGAGAGCAGCACGCCGAGGATCACGAGCGGCGTGTTCACCGCGTGCATGACCTTCAGCAGCGTCTTCCACTGCATCCGCTCGAACACGATGTGCGAGAACTCGAGCGTGAGCACGGTGGTGTAGAGCATCACGCACCACGCGACCTCGAACATCACCGAGTGCTCGTTCCAGTAGATGATCGCGTGCCAGATGCGCCAAGGCTGGCCGAGGTCGTACATCAGGCCGACGCATACCAGCAGGTAGCCGAGGTAGCCCGTGAGCAGCGTCGGGCGCACGATCGGCTCGAACTTCTTGATGTGGAACAGGTGCACCGTGGCCATCAGGGTGAACGCACCGGCCGCGAGGCCGACGCCGCACAGGATGTCGAAGCCGATCCAGATGCCCCACGGGAAGCGGTCGGTCAGCGCCGTGGTGGCGCCGAGTCCGCGGCTGAAGCGCATGAACGTCACGTAGCCCAGCAGCAGGATCACGATGCCGAACATCACCTGCCAGAAGCTCAGGCCCCGGCCGCGCGAGCGCGGCATGTCGAGCACGCTCACGAGTGCACCTCCTCGTCCCCGTGACCCTCGATGCGCTGCACGTGCTCGCGGCGCTTCGTGATCCAGTAGATGCCGTACAGCAGAGCGCCGCCCATCGTGACGATGTCGGGCACGTGCGAGAGTACCTGCCACGTGAGGTCGCCGAGCGGGCGCTTCGGCAGGCCCTCGCGCAGGCCGAGCTTGCCGAACGGCACGCTCGAGAGCATGAGCACCGACGTGCCGCCGGCCTCGTCGAGACCGTAGATGTGGTCCACGTATTTGCCCGGCGAACCCGCGATGCGCGAGCGCGCGACGGAGATCAGCTCGTCGCGCTTGCCGAACAGCGTCGCGCCGGTCGGGCACACGCTCGCGCACGCGGTGGGCTTGCCCTTCGCCAGGCGCGGCGCGCACATGATGCACTTGGCGACGACGGGAATGGCCTTGTCCCACTGGTATTTCGGAACGTCGAACGGGCAGGCCTGGATGCAGTAGCGGCAGCCGATGCACTTCTTGGAGTCGTAGACGACCGGCCCCGTCGGAGACTTCTGCATCGCGCCGACCGGGCACACCGACACGCACGTCGGCGAGAGGCAGTGCATGCACATGCGGCGCACGTTCTGGCCCGCGCGCTTCTCGACGTTGGTCCACGTGTAGGCCGTCGAGCGGTCCTCGATCTCGAGCGGCAGGCCGTTCTGTTCCTTGCACGCGGCGGAGCAGGCGCCGCACCCGATGCAGCGCGTCGTGTCGAGCAGCAGGGCGTGGCCGTTGGTCACCGGACCGCGTTCGTCATTCGACATGGCATTTCTCGCACTTGTCGTCGTCCTCGCACGAGAACGACTGCTTGCCGTCGTGGCACTTGCCGCACGCGGACGGCGCGTGCATCTCGCCGTCGGGCAGCGGCGCGTGGCTGCGCATCGAGAACGGTGACGGGTGGCACGTGCGGCAGGTCATCGACTTGCCGATGTGGGTGTCGTGCTTGAACGTCACACGGCCCGGAGAGTCGCTCCCCATCTTGAAGACGAACGGCTTCGGACCCGTGAATCCGCCCTTACCGGTACTGTCCGCGCCCGCGCTCCGTCTGCCAGCGTGACAGGAGCCGCATGACTGCGTGGCGCGAACGTCAAAGGCGTGCTTTCCGTCGTGACAAGTGCCGCACGACGCGCCCTGGTCCATTTCGCGATGCGTTTCCTTGTGCCGTGGCGTGAGCAGCCGGTAGAGCCGGGGATGACAGCCCGTGCACCGGTAGCTCTCGTAGTCCACGTGGGTCAGGTGACTGAACGTGACCGAGCTGTCCGCGTGAACCGGGTGGTTGTACAGGATGTCCGGCGGAAGCTTGAGGTCGAACGGCGGCGGCGTGGACTTGGGCACCGCGGCGGCAGCGACCACCGCGCACACCGGCACTGACAACAGGATCGCGATTGCGATCGACGCCCACGTGCGGTCGGGCCGGGAACCTGCGGAGTCCGATTTGGACATGGTCAGCCTCTCCTTCGGCGACTTGCCACCCTGAAATTCCAGCAATGGTCATTCCACGGGGCGCGCTCCCGCGGGGCAACGCCGACGCCGGGCACGAATCGCTTCCTCGCCTTCGCGGGCTCGACTAGGCTGCGCCGATTCGTGTCCGCACCGGACCGCACCCGACGAGCCCATGGAGGCCGCATGAGCACGAGTTCCACCGCCGCCGAGGCCCACGTGCCGCGCCGCAGCCTGTTCGCGCAGCTGGCGCGGCTGCCGCGGGCGTTCTGGATGCTCAACCTGATGGAGATGTTCGAGCGCCTCGCCTACTACGGCGTGCGCGTCGTCATCCCGATCTACATCGCGCAGGCCGACGAGATCCACGGCCTGCACTTCACGCAGGCGCAGAAGGGCGAGATCTTCGCCTGGTGGGCACTCGTGCAGACGGGCGTGCCGATCTTCTCGGGCGGCTTCGCGGACCGCTACGGCTACAAGAAGACGATCGCCGCCTCGATCGCGATCAAGGTGATCGGCTACCTGCTCATGGCCACCCAGCGCAGCTACGGCGGCTTCCTGCTCGGCTGCCTCGTGCTCGCCTTCGGCACCGCGATCTTCAAGCCCGGCGTGTGGGGCTCGATGCAGCGCAGCATGAACGACGAGGACTCGTCGGTCGGCTGGGGCGTCTTCTACATGCTCGTCAATGTCGGCGGCTTCCTCGGGCCGCCGCTCGCCCACTTCCTCTACGGCTTCTCGTGGCCGACCGTGTTCTACGGCTGCGCGGTGATCGTGTCGCTCAACTTCTTCATGCTGCTCACCTACCCCAACGTCGACGCGGGCGGCGACCAGTCCGGCGGCGTGCTGAAGACGGCGTGGATCACCTTCTCCAACCTGTTCAACCTCCGGCTGATCGTCTTCATCCTGATCATGTCGGGGTTCTGGCTGATGTTCATGCAGTTGTTCGACCTGCTGCCGAACTTCATCGTCGACTGGATCGACTCGCGCGCGATCGTCCAGGCGCTCCACCTGCCGAGCTTCTTCACCACGCAGACGCCCCGCGGCGCGATGGTGGCGCAGGAGTGGATGATCAACCTCGACTCCTTCCTCATCGTGCTGCTCGTCGTGTGGGTGTCGCACCTCGCGACGCGCATGCGCCGCGTGCACTCGATCTTCCTCGGCATCGTGGTCGCGTCGGCCGGACTGCTCGCGGCCGGCTTCACGATGTCGGGCGTCTCCTGCCTCGCCGGCATCGCGCTGTTCGCGTTCGGCGAGATGCTCTCGAGCCCCAAGATGAACGACTACCTCGGCGTCATCGCGCCCGAGGGCAAGAAGGGGCTCTACATGGGTTACGCGAACATGCCGACCGCGATCGGCTGGTACTTCGGCTCGAAGCTCGCGGGCAACCTCTACGGCGACCACGGCGAGAAGGCGGGCCTCGCGCTGCGCTGGCTCACGGAGCACGGAGGCGTTCCGGCCGGCGTGGACCGCACGAGCGCGCTCGAGGCGATGCAGAAGGTGGCGAACCTCGATCCCAACGCGGCGACGGCCGAGCTCTGGCGCGCCTACCACCCGTATGCGATCTGGTACCCCTTCGCGGCGGTGGGCATCGCATCGGCGGTCGGGATCTTCCTCTACTCGCTGTGGGTGAAGGGAGACGAGCCGCCTCACGCGTGAACCGTGCAGCGTGCAACGCCGCTGAACCCGTGCCGTCGATCGGACGCCCGAGCACGACCAATCGCTTGGCCGGCGCGGCCGGTCGTTGCTAGAATTCCGACGTACTCGCACGCATCGGGGGGCCGGTCTCGGACCGGCCCCCGTTCGTACATCGAATCCCCGCCGCGGCCGCGCGGCTCGAAGGACACCATGCTCCGACTACTCGCGCTGTTCCTGGCCGCCGCGCT
>JBGANH010000190.1:0-8942 GCA_044222365.1 Candidatus Eiseniibacteriota bacterium | reverse complement strand
AGGTGGGCTTCGACGTCGCGCGGCGTCAGCCGCGCGAGGTCGGCGGGCTGGCCCAGCGGGCCCACGCCGTAGGGTTGCCCGGGGAACAGCAGGCTCACGAGGCGGTGCAGACCGCGGGCGAGCGGCTGCCGGTCGAACTGGCGCCGCCGCTCGTCGATCGTGGCGCGCCGTTCCTGGTCGATCTTCTCGGGCGTGAGCGCGAGGCCGGCCATGCGATCGGCCTCCATGTCGAGCACCTGCTCCAGCGCCTCGGGGGGCACCGTCTCCCACAGGCACGTGTAGTCGGCGGTGGAGTTCGTGTTCACCTGTCCCCCGAGTGCGAGCAGCCGGCGACGGAACTCGCCGTCGGGCACGCGCGCCGTGCCGCGGAACTGCAGCCGGTCCGCCACGTGCGAGACACCCGTGAGCCCCGGCTTCTCCCATCGCGGCCCGGCGCCGTACCACACGGCGACGTCCACGGAGCCCGCGGACGAGTCGGGCGCGAGCAGCACGCGAAGTCCATTCTTCAGGGTGAACGTGCGGACGGCCGGCGGGGCCTCCCGCGCCACCGCGACGGCGGGCACGAGGCACGCCAACGCGAGCGCGAGCACGACTCGACGCATCATCCCGGTGTTCCTTTCCATTCGTGTCGGGGGAGTTTCGTTCAGCGCAGCGAGGCGATCCGCGCGGTCGCCGAGCGACCGGCCGCATCGAGACGCGCGAAGTAGACGCCGGGAGGCGTCGCGTGGTCGGAGTCGTCGCGCCCGTTCCACGACGCGCTCACGGCCACGCCCGGCACGAGCGTGCCGGACCACAGCGTGCGTACCCGGCGTCCCTGCGCGTCGTACACGCGCAACTGGCCGAAGGTCGCCCGGTCCGTTCCGAGTCCGAACCGCAGGCGCGCATCCGGCCCGCCGCGGCGCAGCGGGTTCGGGCCCAGCAGGTGCAGGGCGATGCCCGCGCCCGGAGCGGGCACGCCTGCGGTGTCGGGCACGTAACGCAGCGCGGCGAGGCCGTTGGGAATGCCCCAGCCGTACAGGTTGTCGGGCGAACTCGCGCGGCTCGCGGTGCGCTTGAGCGCCTCGGCGATCCACACGGCCGGCCAGTTCGGTCGCGCCTGCATCAGGCAGGCCGCGAGCCCGGCGACGAGCGGGCACGAGAACGACGTGCCGTTGTGCGTGCCGTAGAGCGACGGGTTCGAGCCGGGCTCGGCGAGCCACGTCCGGGCGCCGCGCGCGGCGAGGTCGGGCTTCGTCCGGCCGTCGGCCGTCGGCCCGATCGACGAGAAGTCCTGGCGCACACCGTTCGAATCGACCGCCGCCACCGCGAGCAGGCTGTCGCCGTTCACGTCGGCGGGGAACACGATGCGGAAGTTCCACGACGCGACGCTGCCGTTGTTGCCCGCCGAGTTCACCAGCAGCATGCCGCGACTCGCCGCGATCTGGGCGGCGTGGCTGATGTGCGACGTGTGCCCGTCGAGCTGGGACACCAGCAGGTCGTTGCCCGCGCTGTCGGGGAACGTCGCGTAGCCCACCGACGACGACAGGATGTCCGCGCCGAGGCTGTCGGCCCACTCCGCGCCGAGGCCCCACGACACCATCTCGATGGGCTTCTCGCTGTAGGAGTTCTCCGTGCGTGCGAGCGCGAACGAGGCACCGAAGGCCGGCCCGACGTAGGCGCCGGGGCTGTTGCCGCCGATCGCGCTGAGGCACCACGTGCCGTGCCGGTAGACACCGGGAGCGGCCAGGTTCTGCACGTTGGAATCGCCGTCGACGAAGTCGCGCGTGCGCCCGCCCACGTCGAGCGTGCGCAGGGCATCGTGCGTGTCGAACGAATTGAAGCCCTCGTCGAGCACCGCGATCATCACGCCCGCCCCGATGTAACCGGAGTCGTGCACCGCGGGCACGTTCATCTGCTGCAGCTGCGCGCGCGTGAAGCCGTAGTCCAGCGACGCGGCGGCGAGCGCCCCGGCGGGCCGGGCCGGGACCGTCACGGCCTCCGTGGCCGGCCCGGCGGGGTCGCTCACGCGCTCCAGGCGTTCGACCGGTTCGATGCGCGCGACGAACGGGAGCTCGGCCAGCGCCTCGACGAACGGGTTGCACTCGTGGATCGCCACGCGGTTGAACCACCGTGAAGCGGCGAACGGGTGGTAGCCGTGCGCGACCAGCGTGTCCACGTACGGCTGGTGCACGGGCAGGTCGAGATAGTCCACGAGCGGCGTGACGTGGTTGCGCTGCCGGCGCGCCAGCGCGCGCGGCGTGAGGCCGGCCTGCGCCGCGGCGAGCCGCGCGGCGAGATCGGCGGGACCCTGTTCACCCTTGTCGGTGAACTCCACCCACACGAGCACGGGCGTCAGGCACGAGTCGGTGCGGGCGGCGATCAGCCGCGTGTCGAGCTTCGAGAGCGCCGCGGAAGTCGGCGGCGAGGCGTACGCGGCGGCCGCCAGGGCGAGCAGCGAGCCCAGCACGATGAAGACGACCGATCGAAGACCGGTGCGTCGGGCGTTCGTGTTCGGATGCGTGTTCGACAAGCGCACTTCCTCTCGGACGGTTCGCGGCCGGGATTCCGGCCGCGGTTGTTTCGTGGATCACCGCTTCGCTGCTGCCCTCACCCGCCCCCGCGTCGGCCGTGCCGCCGCACCCGCGCACCGTTCGCGCGATCGGGCCCGGCCGTTCCATCACCACCCGGAGCGTCGGGTCCCGCGGACGTCCCGCGCCGATCCCCGGCCGGACCGCCCATCCGGGTCGTGCGACGAAGTGGCTCCGCGACGGCCGCCCGGCCGCTCCACACGGCGCCACGAGTGTACCTTGGCGGGCGGCCATCCCAGCAGTGCGGAGTCGTCACCCTCCCGCGATCGCGACCGGAAAACCGGTCTTCGGCCGACGGTTTCGCCGCGGCGACCGGCGGCGGCCGTCTCGACCCACCCGGGTCGCGGCGCGCCGGGTGGCTCACCGGGCCGAGGTCGGAGGCGGCGCCCCGGTCGGGCGTCCCGTGACCTCGACCGGCCGGAAGACACCGGGGGCCCGCGGTGTCGCGGGCCCCCCGGGGTGCGTCAACGAATGACGACGAAGCGGTTCTGGAACGTGAACTTCGCGGCTTCGACCCGGTACATGTAGATGCCCGAACCGACCGCGCGTCCATCGTCGTTCAGCAGGTCCCACCGCTCGAAGTCGCGCACGTTGTCGCTGTGTTCGAGCACGCGCACGAGGTCGCCGGCCACCGTGTAGATCTTGATCTTCGAACTCGGCGGCAGGTTGACGAACTGCAGCTCGTGCCCGCCCGGCGTCTCCCATACCTCGTTCGCGCGGTACGGATTGGGCACCACCGACACGCGTTCGAGATTCGCCGTCGGGCCGCCGGTGGGTTCCACCGGCTGCGCGAGCATGTTCGTGAGCTTGGCGTTCAGGTTCGGGCATGTCAGTCGATCGAGCGGATCCGTGCAGCGGATGCGCCCGTCGAGCGTGTCCGGAACGAACAGGTCCTCGTTGTCCTGGTCGCTCGTGTTCCGCTTCTCGTACGTCACCGTGTACCAGAGGCGGAACCCGTCGTGCGGCCCGGGCGGCGGCACGAGGCGGAACACGGAGTCGCCCGGGCTGATGCAGCGGCCGAAGTTGTCGAGGCGGCGACACACCTTCTGGTACGAACCGGAGGAATCCGGGTCGACGAACGTGATGATCGAGTCGTTCGCGACCGGCGACGTGTTGGAAGCGAATCCCGTGCTGTCCACCACCCACGGGCAGACGTACTGCATCGTGCGCGGGTTCAGGCGGGACTGGTTCCACGTCATCTCGCTCAGCGAGTTGATCGAGTATCGGCGCACCAGCACCATCGCCGACGTGTCGGGACGGTGCTCCACGCGGTAGACGCGGTAGCCGCCGAAGTCCGGACGCGCCTCCGCGAGACGATCACGCAGGAAGCGCAACGTGATCTTGCGCGAATGCGGCACCAGGCTGTCGGGGCGAACGCCGAACGAGCCGGGACAACGCAGCGAGTCGATCCGCGTGCTGTCGCGGAACTCGCCGGGGTAGGCCCACACGCTCAGCCTCGGGAACGCGCTGGTCTGGGCATGCGAGGCGCGAGCGCCGGCGCCGGCCACGAGGGCCAGCGCCAGCGTCACGAGCAGGAGATTTCGCGAGAACACACTGCCGAACCGAGTCATCCGTTACTCCCGATTCCTGCCGATGGGCAGGTGTCCCTGAATCGCTCGACGCGAGGGATCCGCCGCGGGCCGCGCGCCCGGATTCGCCGAACGCGAACTGCCGGCCATCTGGCGCACCACGCTCGAATTGCGCGTCAAGCCCCAGACGTCGTGCAGCACGTAATCCACGATCTGGATGCAGCTCTCCCGCGTGAAGTCCCACGGCGCGAAGCCACTGCACATGACCGATCCGCGGATGCCGCCGACCGTCGCGTCCGGGGCACCTCGCCGCGTCGGGTGGTAGTACGTCATGAGCGGCGACACCCACGTGGGGTTGCCGGGATACTGCGTGTCGATGAGACCGCCGTTCACGACCAGCAGCGTGTCGAGCATCGGGATGTCGATCCCTCCGATGTTCTCGGTGATGCTCGTCGCGTCGGCCAGGTACTCCGACGGGATGTTGCCACCCGGCTGGTAGAACGCGTCGAAGCGCGTGGGCGGATACACCGGCGTGTTGAACTCGTCGCGGACGAAGACCTCTTCCGGGAAGTTCGCCATGCTCGGTCGGCCCGGATAGGGCACGTAGTAGTCCGGCTGCCCGGCGCGCTGCAGGCCGTGGTACTTCGTGAACGTCGATCGCACGGGGTAGGACGAGATGAAGCGGGTCTGCCAGCCGGCGATGTCGTACATGAAGCGTCCCGGGGCCAGTTCGCGATTCGAAGCGCTGCTGAACTCCAGGCCGAACGGCGTCGAGCCGACGCCGCGTCGATTCCACTGGATCATGCTGGCGAAGCCGATGCCTCCGCCCGCGAGCCATGCCTGGCCACCGGCCTCGATGAACGCCGCGAGCGGGTTTGCCGCCCCGCGGCCGAAGAATCGCAGCGACGTCTGCGGCTTCGCCCGGTCACTGCCGCTGCCGAGGTTGGCCGCGCCCACGGCGTCGGTGAGCCAGATCACGTGACGGTACGGCGCGAGCTTCAGCAGCGTCACCGTGGTGGAGATGTCCTCGACGCCCAGGCGAGTGCCCAGCGTGTCGAAGCTGTAGCCCGCGAACACGCCCGGGGGCGTGAGCGGCTGCGGACTCGGCAGTCCGCGCCACCGCCGGTTGCCCACGGCGTAGAGGAACGTGTCCAACTCGGCGGCCGCCGGCCACGTGTCGAAGTACGGCAGCTTGATCAACGTGTCGCGGGGAGCGGGCTGACGCTGGTCCACTTCGAGCCGCGTGTCGTCCACGACGAGGAGGTCCTTCTCGAACGTGGGCCTCACCACGGTGAAGTAGACGACCGCGTTTCCGAGCACGCCGTTGTTGTCCTCGGCCTCGATCCACAGCCAGTGGTTCCCGGGCTCGAAGGGCGGCATCGTCGCGAACGTGGTGTTGTTGCTCTTCTGGCTCCAGTGGTAGATGTCCAGGAACTCGTTCGTGCGCTCGGTGTTGTCCGAGAGGTTGCCGCGAACGTTCAGGTCCACCACCCAGCGGTAGCTCTTGATCTGCGCACCCGCGGTGGGCTCGGCGAACCAGTTGAACGTGATCGGCCGGTCGGCCGGCACCTGCACCCGGATGACCTTGCGGTCGGCCGGATCGGTGGGAATCGAGTAACCGCCGCTCGTGTAGGTGAAGTTCACGTAGTCGTTGAACACCGTGAACTTGGGACCCAGCGCGTTCGCGAAGCCGGCCGTGAACTCCAGCATGCTCGAGTTCAGGTCGAAGATCGGCGAATACGCACCCGCCTCGTCGAAGCCCACGACCACGAACAGGTAACGCGTGGTGGACTCCTGCGTGGACGGCGTCAGGTTCGAGAACACGGCGAACGTCGTGTCGGCGCTCGTCGAGTCGTAGCCGGCGAAGTTGCTGCCGACCACGATGTCGCGGAACCGCGACGGCGCGATTTCGGCGGTGTCGATCAGCGCCGGCTCGAGCAGATCCGAGTACAGGCGGTACTTGTACTTGATCGGCTTCTGCGTGAACTGACCGTCGGGGTCGCTGCCGTTCCACGTGATGCGGACCGACGGTGACACCTGCGGCTGCAGCAGCGAGCTCGGCTTGGGCGCGATGATCTGCACCGAGGGAGCCACCGTGTACGAGAAGAACACGCGGGACTGCGGCTCCGACTGCAGCGGCGACTTGCCGTTGTCGACCGCCTTGATGACGAACGTGTGGAAGTCGGAGGACGTGGGTCGACCGGACGGCGCCCGCGGGTCGCGCTGGCTCGAGCGGAAGAACAGGATCTGCTCGTTCTTGGTCGTCCGCACCCACTGGGTGTCCTGGCCGGCAGCCACCTGCTGCCGATCCGGCGGATCCACGGCGTAGAGGAAGTAGTCCACCTTGCCATCGGGATCATGGCCGGACCACTGGAGCTTGTACGCGTAGAAGTACTGCAGGCGTTCACCCGTCTGCGGATCGGTCTGCACCGTGTCGATGGGCGCCTGCGTCAGGGCGACTTCCGGCCGCGCATTCGGTTTCAGCGTTCCACCACCGGACTTCTTGCTGCACCCGGTGGCGAACGCGACCAGCGCGAGCAGGGCGGTGAGCCAGGTCGCGGCGGCGAGGAGACGAAGCTTCATGGATCAGTAGCTCCTTCGAACGGCGGAAGGTGACCCCGGTCGTTGGGTCGGCTTCACACTGGAGGAAGTCGGAGTCTCGGGCGCGGCCACGCCACCCGGCACGGCCAGCGTGACGGGGATGTTGTAGACCACGCAACGGCCGGTGCCGGGGAACTCCTCGCACCGGTCGCAGTCGCACAAGCGCACGCGAACCGTGAGCGGGCCGTTCGCGAGGCGGGCCGGCAGTCGCACCGGCACGTCGGCGTTGTCGATGAACAGCGAGTCCGCCGGGTTCGTGGTGAGCGTCACCACGACGGTCGTGTCGACCCCGTCGACGGTCTTGCCCAGCACGTACACCGCCCGCCGCAGCACGCGGCGGTTGTTCGGGAAGCTGCCGCCGACCGGCCGCGAGGTCACGCCCGTGTAGTACGGATCCACGTCGTCGGCGTCGAGATTGAGCCGCTGGTTCGGCGCCGTGGTCCGGTCCCAGTCGCGCGCCGTGTACACGGTGCCGGGCGTGGGACGGAAGGTGCTGGACGTGGTCTTCAGGAAGGGCGCCCGGTTGACGAAGAACGTCAGCACCTTGGAGCGGAGGTCCGGGGGAAGCGTGTTGCCTTCCACCGCGCCCACCGCGTCGGTGATGCGCCCGTCCACCGCGCCGTCGCCGTCCTCGGCGCGGACGAGTGCGTACGCCTTGCCCGAAAGATTCATCGGCCAGTAGATGTTCACGAACGGCTGGTGGAACACCGACGAGTTGTTGAAGACCGGGTACTTGAACGTTTCGGCGGGAATGATCCGCGGACCATCGGTCTGCGTGATCACGCGCGCACGGAAGCCGATCGGCGACCCGTTCGCGGAGTCGGACGGCTGCAGCACCACGCCCGCTCCCGGGGGCACGTCGTTCGGGTTGACGTCCACCTTGTAGGGCGAGTCGCGGTCGAGTCCACCCGTGGGCAGCACCACCCACGAGTTCATGTTCACCGTGTCGCCTTCCTCGTGGTACCAGATGCGGTCGCCGTAGAACTCGAAGAACGTGCGCCGCGCCGGGCGGAACGCCGGGAGCACCGTGAACGAGTCCGAGCTGAGCATGGTGTGCGCGACGCTGGCGGTCGGGTTCTCGCGGGAGCCCCACGCCACGTTCTTGTAGTAGTAGCGCTTGCCGTTGCCGTCGACGTACGACTGCCAGCCCTGCGACGGATCGTCCTTGTTCGGGCCCGCGAACCAGGTGTCGGGATCGAAGTTCATCACGAACCGACGGGTCGCGGTGCCGGCGTAGCCGGACTGGCCGACGGCCTTGAGCGTGAACACCTTGAGACCCGGCGTGATGATGTCCGTGCCGATGCCCGTGTTGTAGGTGGCCACGTGCACGGAGGAATCGACCGAGTTGAAGGCGGTCTCGTCGAGCTTGTAGCGGAAGCCCGTCACGAAGGTGCCGCGCACCCGCGGCTCGGCGCGCCACTTGAACGTCAGGAGGCTGCCCGACGGCACCGTGTCGGCCACCGTCGACCGCTGCGTGAGGCTGTCCGTGATCGTGTAGTCGGCGATCGTCGGGATCAGGATGCCGGTCGTGTCGCTGGTCTGCTGGACCGCGAACGTGCGCCCGGTGCCCTTGGTGTTCAGCGAGTCGAAGTAGATGACCGGCGGGAAGCGATCCAGCGCCCGGAACATGAATCTCGCGGGCGTGGGGTCCGGCTTGCCCTTGTTGTCGACCGCGTACACGAAGAAGGCGTGCTCCCGCGAGTTCAGCCCCTCCGACGTGGAGAAGATGAACGCGCTGTCGGTCTTCGTCGTGAAGCGGTAGTCCCGGGGCTTGGGCCCGGGCAGGGAGGGCAACCCCAGACCGGGGTCCGCGACCGCGGTGGTTTCCACCACGGCGAAGTAATAGCCCGCGACTGCTCCATCACGATCGGACGCCGCCCAGTACAGGTGGTACTTGACGGGGATCGTCCCTGCTCCGCCGCGCCCCTGCTCCGGACGCCCCTGGAAATCGCGGTAGGTGATGGTGTCCTGAGGCGCTGCAGTGATCCAGGTCTCAGGAGCCTGATTGTCGTCTACGTTGGGAACCAGTGCCTTACGGCATCCGGCGGCCATGATGGCCAGAAACAGGCAAAGAACGACCCCGACACGAACGCGCATTCGCGCCCCCCAGCACGCCCAGTCCTTTAGAAGGGAACGGCGGCACCGTAACAACCGACCTCGCAAAGCGTCAAGCCAATTCCCGGAGTTCACCGTCCGGCTAAGGGCAACGGAGCGCGAGAATTAATCGCGTCGTCGCCATCGCGAA
>JBGANH010000189.1:0-9781 GCA_044222365.1 Candidatus Eiseniibacteriota bacterium | reverse complement strand
GACCTGATCGCGGTGCGCAAGCGCCACGACGCGCTCCGTCGCGGCACGCTCACGCACCTCTACGCGGAGGCGGCGGGCCCGGGGCTCTACGCGATCGAGCGTCGCTCGGCGTCCGACACGGTCGTGGTCACGATCAACAGCGCGAACGCGCCCGTCGCGCAGGTGCTCACGACGGCGTGGCCGGTGGGCACGGTGCTGGTGGACGCGCTCGACCCCGCCGCACGGGACACCGTCGCCGCCGGCGGCGTGCTCATGGTCACGCTCGGCGCACGCGGCGCGCGCGTGTACGAGTCGCTCGCCGCACACGCTGGCGTCGCGGCGCCCGCGAACGACCGGCTCGAGGTGACGGCGCAGTTCCCCGCGCACGACCAGTCGCTGAACGACGTGCGTTCGGCGCTCGTCGTGACGTTCGATCGCGACGTGGACGCGGCGACGCTGAACGCCTCGGCGTGGATCAGCCCGGCCGTGAGCGGCGCGTGGCAGGTGGGCGGCCGCACCGCGAAGTTCTTCCCCGCCGCGCCGTGGCCGGTGTCCACGATCGTGTCGTGGGGCTTCGGCGCCGCGCTGCGCGGAGCCGACGGCACCGCGATGCGCGCGCCGTTCGAAGGCCGCTTCCGCACGACGGCGTACGCGAGCGGCATCGCGGTGCTGCCGGGGTACGTCGCGGACCGCATCGCACGGCAGAACTTCGGCTCACCGGTCAGCGTGATGGACGCGCCGTGGGCGGGCGACCAGGCGATGCTCGTGGGCGACGTCGGCAAGGATCGTTTCTTCACACTCACCGCGGGCGGCGACTTCGGGCACTGGGCGGGTGACTCGCGCTGGACCAAGTCGTACGGATTCGCGCGCGCCGCCGACGGCCGCGTCACCGTGACGAATGGCAGCGCGCTGTACGAGATCGACGCGCGCCGCGTGGTCACGCAACGCGCAGGCACCTACACGGGCGCGAGCTTCGGCTCGCTCGCGCAGGCCGACGCGGCGTGGGGCGGGCAGCTGCTCATGGGTGACCCCGCGGGCAATCGCATCGCCATGGTGACCTCGGGCAACACGCTCGTCACGTTCGCGAGCGGCGTGAACGCTCCGATGGGACTCGCGTTCGGCCCGGGCGGCGCGTGGGGCACGTCGCTCTACGTGTGCGACCCGAACTACACCGCGGCGAACGCGTCGCTCGACGGCGGCGCACGCATCGCGCGGGTGACGAGCGCCGGCGTGGTGAGCACGTTCGTGAGCGACGCCACCGTGTTCAAGGGCGCGGGCGCGCTCGCATTCGACCGCACGGGTCGCTTCGGCGGTGACCTGTTCGTCGCCGACCTGCTCAGCGAACGCGTTCTGCGCGTGACCAGCGCCGGCGCGGTGAGCGTGTTCGCGACGGGCTTCGGCAACCTCTCCGGCACTCAGTGCATCGGCTTCGGCCCGGACGGCGCGCTGTACGTCGCGGACTCGGGCAGTGGCGATTCCCTCTCGATGCCCTCGGGGCTCACCGCACAGGGCCAGGTCGTCCGGATCGCGCCGACCGTGCTGACGACCGGAGTCGAGCCGGGCGCCGCGGCCGGTCTGCATCTCGCGCCCGCGACGCCGAACCCGAGCGGCGGCGACGTCGCATTGCGCTGGACGCTGCCGGTCGCAGGCCACGCGCGCGTGGGCGTGTACGACGAGTTGGCCGCCACGTGCGCACGCTGGCGGACGGCGCGCTCGAGGCGGGCGTGCACGAGCGGCGCTGGGACGGACGGGACGCGCGCGGCGCGCTCGCGCCCGCCGGGCTCTACTTCGTGCGGCTCGAAGCGGCGGGCGAGCGCCGCACCACGCGCGTGGTGCGGCTGCCCTGATTCAGCCGCGCGTCCGGCGCGTCACGCCGACGCGGTTTCCTCGCGGCGGACGGTCTGCTCGATGAGCGCGGTGTTCGGCACGACGATCGTGCCGCCGTCCGCGTCGAGCAGCGTCTGCTGCGCGGCGATCGCGCTCACGACGCCGCGCTGGCCGTTCACCTCGAGCTGCTGCCCGGCGCCGAACACGCGCCGCGCGTAGAAGCCCGCGATCAGGTTGCGCGTCGCGTCACGCGTGCCGAGTCCGAAAGAGAGCCCGAACGCCAGCGCGAGTCCGGAGAAGATCACGATCGTGAGGATGTTGAGGATGCGCGTGTCCACCTTGAGCTGGCCGAGCGCCACGATCGCGACCACGAACAGCGTGAAGCTCGACAGCGCGCTGCCGAGCGAGCGCGCGAACGCGAGCCCCGAATCGCGCGCGTAGTTCGTCGCCGCCTGTCCGAGGAACTGCCCGAGCGCGTTGCCGAGCACGAGGATGACCATCGCGGAGAAGAGATTGGGCAGGAACGCGAAGAAGCCGGTGATGCCGTCCGAGATCGTCGCCAGCCCGACCATCTGCGCCGCGCTCTGGACGAAGATGAGCAGCGCGAGCCAGAAGAGCATCGCCGGCACGACGCGCCGCATGGGCTCCCGCACGCCGAGGCGCTGGAAGCTCGCCATGACCCCGCGCGCTCGAGGGCCGCGTCCGCGCCGACGCGGTGCATGACCTGCGACAGGAGCGCGCGGCAGATCGCCGCGACCGCCCAGCCGATGAGCGTGAGGATGAGCGCCGTGATGAGCCGCGGCGCGAAGCTCACCGCGCCGGCACCGAGCTGCTGGAGCACCTGCAGCACGGCGCCCTTGATCGTGAAGGTGGTTTCCATGGATCACTCCTCGTCGCGGCGCTCTTCGCGCACGCCGATCGCCTGAAAGAGGGAGCCGAGCAGCTCGACGAAGAGCTGGCTCACGCCCCACCACGACATTTCCACGGCGCGCGCGCCGGTCTGCCGCGCGTTCACGCCGTCCATCACGTGGGCCAGGAAGCGGCCCGAAGGTTCCTCGCGCAGTTCCGCGAGTTCGCGCACGGGCTCGCCGGCCTCGTCGGCTTCGCCGGGAACGCGCGCGCCGCCGTCGCTTTCGCTCACGTGGCCTCCTTCGGCGAGTCCAGCCGCGCGGTCGCACGGTCGAAGCGCGCGCGGAACTCCGCCCGCGCGCGGGCGATGCGCATCTTGGTCGCCGAGAGCCCGATGCCGAGTTCCTTCTGGATCTCGGCGTACGACAGCTCGTCCACGTCGCACAGCACCAGCGGCACGCGCAGCGAGTCGGGAAGCGAGTCGAGCACGTCGCGGATCAGCACGCGCCGCTGCTCGGCGTCCATCGCGTCGAGTGCGCCGTCCTCGATCCGCAGCTCGGGGGCGGCGGCGATCTCGGGCTCGGAAAGCTCGACGTACGAGCGTCCGCGCTTCGACTGGATGAAGTTCAGGCAGTGATTGACCTTGATGCGCTGCAGCCACGTCGAGAACCGCGCGCGGCCCTCGAACGTGCCGAGCTTGAAGAAAAGCACGGCGGGCCACTTCTGCGCGGATCACTCGGCGTCGTCGCGCGATCGGGTCAGGTGGCGGCAATTCACGAGCACCGCGGACTGGTGGCGGCGCACGAGTTCGGCGAATGCCTTCGTGTCACCGTCGGGGGAAGCCAGCGCGGCGCGGACCAGTGTTTCGTCGGGATCCATGAGGGGCTCTTCCTCTCGGACAGCCGGTGTGACCGGAAAGTCACGCGCGATTCTCACGGGAACGCGGCGTGGCGGGGGAAACCGGGGAGGTTCCGGCAATCTATCCGTCCCGCGGGTCCCGCCATGTGACTTTTCTCCGGCATGCCGGTCTGAAGGGCCGCATGACCGTCGCCGGACGGCAGCGCGGGCGCCGAGCCTCCTCGGCGTCGTACTCACGACCTCTCGCACTTGCGCCCGTCCGGCCACGGCCTGCTTTCGGAACGGTTTGTCCCGTGCGGTACGACCCCTCGGACCGCGTCCGGTGTGGCGAGAGCCACCGCCGGGAAGACGGACCCGTTCCGCTGATTCGCAGTGGTGGCGTCCGAAGTGTCCACATCCAGGGAAGCAGGGGGGATAAGGGGCACGGAGGGCGCCACCGTCTGCGGCTCGCGTGCGCCGCCTCGAGCGAGCGGCTTTCGCGCGCGCCGCGCGCCGGCCGGGAAAAATGACCCTGCCGCGCGCGCTCAAGCGGGGCTGCGCGATTCCGAGACTGCGACGAAAGCCCGAGACACCCGTGGCCCACGGACGGCCCGCGCGATCGAGTCCCGCCGTTCCCGAGGAGGCCCGCGCATGATCCGTCCGATGTCCGCCACGTCGTCCGCCCTGCTCGGCATGCAGGCGAGCCAGCGCCGTCTGGAACGCGCGGCCGAAACGATCTCCCGCTTCGGGCTCGACGTGAGCGAGGACGTGCCCGGGAACGCCACGCCCGAGGACCGCGCCGCCGCCGAAGCCGCCTCGCAGGCGCAGGCACGGCAGTCCGAGGACGACCTCCTCGGCGCGATGGTGGACATGATCACGGCGCAGCGCGCGTTCCGTGCGCAGCTGCGCGTGTTCGAGACCGCGAACGAGATGACCGGCGAAGCGATCGACATCGGCCGCCACGACGGTTGAAGCGCCGCGGCCACCGCGACGGCCGCGTTCAGTCCGCCACGCGGAGCAGCCCGCGCGCGAGGCCCTCGCGCACGAAGCCGAGCACTTCCTTCGCCGCCTCGGCCGCGCCGAGCTCGGTCTCCTGCGCGTGCTCGCGCACGACGTCCGCCAGCGTGCGCGCGCCGTCGAAGAGCGCGAACAGGTGCCAGCCTCCCGGACCCAGTTCGCGGTCCGAACCGAACGAGCCCGTCTCGAACACGACCTTGAGCCGGAGCGGATCGGGATCCGCCGGATGCTTCCATTCGCCCTCGAATCGCGCGCCGCGCGCGGGCGCGAGCGTGAGCGGCAGCAGCGCGGCGTCGGGCAGGCCCTTTCGCCGCGTCCATCGAGCGCAGCTGCTCGCGCAGCGCGGCGGGAGAGGGCGGCTTCGAGCCGGAGTGTGGGAGCACGACGCGCCAACGCGGCTCCTCCGGAGTGCGCGGGCGGCGGAGCACGACGAGCACGCTCGTGAACGCGGCCACGCCGAGCGCGTGGAAGTGCTCGCGATAGGCCGCCGCCGCGGCCTCGAACTCGGGACCCAGCGACGGGTGATGCCATGCCGCGGTGTGCACGGCGTTCAGGTCGAGCGGCAGGCTCGGGCGCGTGATCGCGAGCGTCGTGACCTCCGCGTCGCCGACCGCCTCGCGCAGCTTCTCGCCGACGAGCGCGCCTTCGCGCTGCGCGAAGTCGAACAGCACGAGCGCCGTGCCCCCGGGCGCCAACCGCCGCGCGGCAGCCGACACGAAACGCAGCGCGAGTTCGTCGCCGTAGCGTCCGCCGTGCAGGTAGGTCGAACCGGGCTCGGATTCCGGCTGCGCGAAGTAGGGCGGCTGGGCGAGCACGAGGTCGAACTCTTCGCCACGCGCGGCCTCCGCGACGTCGCCGCCGCGCGTCTCGATCGTGACGCCGTTCAGCCGCGCGTTGAAGCGCGCGACCGCGAGCGCGCGCTCGTTGAGGTCGGCGGCCACGGCGCGCGCGCCGCGCAGCGCCGCCGCGACCGCGAGCGAGCCCGCGCCGCAACCCAGGTCGAGCACGCTCGGCGCGTCGAACGCCTCGCTCCAGCCGTGCAGCAGCACGGTCGTCATGCCCGGTCCCATCACCGCGTGCTCGCCGTTCTCGAGCGGATCGGAGAGATACCAGTGCCGTCCGGAACGGCAGCAGCAGCCAGCGCGACGACACGCGGCCGTCCGCGCGTTCGTTCACGAGGTGCGCGGTGAGCGCCTTCTGGTACAGCGCATCGCCGAGCGCCGCGCGCAGGTCGGGAGGACGGGACGTCGAGCCGGTAGACGAACACCGCCAGCAGCGACGAGGCGGCGCCGGGTGACGCTGAAGGTGCACGCGCACGAGCGGCATGCGCAGCGCGGCCGGCATCATCGGCGCGATCACCTCGGCGTCGTCGAGCGCGGCACTGGTGTAGCCGGCTTCACGCAGGCGCGCGCGGAGCGCCGCGCAGGCGTGGTCGTCGAGCGTGTCGAGTCCGGAGATGGGAGCGAGCAGTGTTTCGTTCACGTCGGCACCTCGGGGTTCGGGACGGCGCGCAGCATGCCGCATGTGCCGATTCCGTCCCAGCGGGAATCGCAGTCCGCACCGGACGGCATTGCGCACCGGACGAACGCGGCGGCGTCGCACCGGCGGGTCGCGCGCGAAATCCCCGATCGCGCGGTGGCGCGCAAGTTCGCGCGCCGGACGCGGCCGCGAGCGACGTGGCCTGCACGCGCGGCGGGCCGCGGTTGGGGCAATCCGCGCGTGGCCGGCGCTGGCACGCGCGTTGATGGTCCGGCGCGGCCGCTCGCGGTGAGCGTGCCCACCCCCTCGGAGGAACCCATGTCCCGTCCGTCCCTCGCTCCGGTGTGCCTGCAAAGGGAAGGTGAACGATGAACGCGGCCGTGGCGTCGGCTGCCGCGTTCGCACCGTCCGGGCGCTCGCTCCGTTCCGTGGGCCCGCTGCAGGCTGCTATGTTGCGCGCGCTGTGGAAGGCGAACGTGCGCGTCGCGAAGCTGCGGCGCACGCCGCGCGCCGCTCCCGGCGCGGCCGGACGTGCCACGCGGCCGCCTCACCCGATCGCCGCGTTGACCCCGTCCCGGAGAAGCGCCTCATGCGATCGCCCCTCGTGCTCGCGACGACGCTCGTGTTGTCGTTCGCCTGCGTCCTCGCCGCCGCCCCCGCTCACGCCGGGAAGCCCACTCGCGCCGCCGCGGCGAGCATGACACCCGCCGCGCCGCGCACCGCCACCGCCGTGTTCGCGGGCGGATGCTTCTGGTGCCTCGAGACGCAGTTCGAGCGCTTCCCCGGCGTGAAGTCGGTGACGTCCGGCTACACGGGCGGACACAAGGATCATCCGACGTACGAGGAGGTGTGCGCGCACACGACCGGGCACTACGAGTCGGTGCAGATCGTGTACGACCCGGCGGTCGTCACCTACGAGCAGTTGCTCGACCGCTTCTGGCACGGCATCGACCCCACGCAGGGCGACGGCCAGTTCTGCGATCGCGGCGAGACCTACCGCTCGGCGATCTTCTTCCTCGACGCCGGGCAGAAAGCCGCGGCGTTCGCCTCCAAGAAGAAGCTCGAGAGCGCGCGGGCGCTGAAGGCGCCGATCGTCACGCAGATCCTCGCCGCGAAGACGTTCTGGCCCGCCGAGGACTACCACCAGGACTTCTGGAAGAAGGACCCGGTGCGCTATCGCTCGTATCGCGAAGGCTGCGGCCGCGACCGCCGGCTCGCCCAGTTGTGGGGCGCCGCCGCCGTGAAGCCGCTCGTCCACTGACCCCGTTCGTCCACGCCAGGGAGGCACGCATGCCCGTCCACATTCCCGCGCCCACGCGCATCACCGCCGCCGGTCATCCGCCGAAACGCATCGAGGAGTTCGTCGGGCGCGTGAACAACGCCGAGTCGCGCTTGAGCGTCGCGGTGATGACCAGTCCCGGCGGCTGGGTCGAACCCGCGCAGTGCCCGGAGTTCGACGAGTACACCGTCGTGCTCGAGGGTTGCCTGCGCGTGGAGCACGACGGCGGCGCGCTGGACGTGAAGGCGGGGGAAGCCGTGCTCGCGCGCGCGGGCGAACGCATCCGCTACTCCTCGCCGCACGAAGGCGGCGCGCGCTACGTGGCCGTCTGCCTGCCCGCTTTCTCGCCGGAGACCGTGAAGCGCGAGGAGTGAGTCCGGCCGCTCATGGCGCCGCGGCCCGCGGCCGATAACGCGGGCGCAGTCGTGAGCGGCACGCGCCTCCTCCCCCGGGGCCGGCCCGGTCCCGGAGAGGAGCGAGGAGCCATGCACAGGGTGGTGCGCAGGGCCGCGTGTGGCGCGGCCATCGCCATGACGGCGTTCGCCGTGGGGCGTGCGGAGATCGCCGAGCCCGCGCGGGCGATCGTGGAGAAGTACGTCGAGGTGAGCGGCGGCCCGGCCGCGTTCGCATCGGACAGCGTGCTGCACGTGAAGTGCAAGCTCTTCACCGGCGGCGAGCGCGGCAAGTGGGAAGTCTGGGTGAACGGCGCCGCGCAGATGCTGCTCGTCGAGGTCGCCGGCCCGGTGCAGATGCGCATCGGTCTCGATCACGGCGTCGCGTGGCGGACGGACCTGCAGGCGCGCAACGTCTCGCCCTCGAGGGCAAGGACCTCGAGGCGCTGCAGTCGCAGGCGTGGTTCCTGTCCGAGCAGTGGGCGCGCGAAGGCCAGGGTGGCGGCAAGGTCGTGATGGGCGGCACCGCGTATTCGCGCGGCCGCTCGATGGTCTCGATCGTGGTGACGCCGCCCGTCGGACCCGGGCGCACGCTGTGGTTCGACGCCGAGACCGGGCTGCTCGCGCGCGTCACGCACCGTCGCGACCAGTACTCGTGGGACGAGCACTTGCTCGACTGGAAGAAGCTCGCGGGCCGCAAGCGCTGGACGACCTCGGTGCTCGGCGATTCGATGCTGTTCCCGATCACTTCGAGCGCATGAACGTGGACAGCGTCGCGAACGAGCTGCCGCGGGTCGCCACCGTTCCGGCCGCCACTCGCGTCGGTGAAGCCGGTCACGTGGCTCAAGGCAAAGGGCGTCGCGCGGCTGCCCTTCCAGTACCGGCGCGGCCACGTCTGGGTGCGTGCCTCGCTCAACGGCGCCGCGCCCGCGGATTTCATTCTCGACACCGGTTGCACGATGACCGCGGTGGACCGCAACTACGCGACCGACGCCGGCATCGAGCTCGCCGGTCACATGTCGGCGGAGGGTGTCGGCGGCAGCGAGAGCGGTGCGTGGGGCAAGGTGCGCACGCTGCGCATCTCGTCCGGCGTGGGCCCGAAGGCCGACGGCGTCGTGGTGCCGGAGCTCACGGTGGCCGCGCTGGGGCTCAACGACACGGTCGAGAAGCTCGAGTGGGACGACACCGCGGGGCTCATCGGCTACGACGTGCTCAGCCGGTTCGTCGTCGAGTTCGACTTCGACAAGCAGGTCGTCACGCTGAGCGACCCCGCCGGCTGGAAGCACGAAGGCCCGGGCGCACCGGTGCCGTTCGTGCTGCACCGCGGCATCCCGACGGTCGAGGTGCAGCTCAACGAGTCGTGCCGCGGCCGCTTCATCGTGGACGTCGGCAACGCGACCGTGATGCAGGTGAACTCGCATCAGGTGGACGACTGCAAGCTGTTCGGAACGCGCAAGACGAAGGAAGTGCGCCACTGGGTCGGCGGCATCGGTGGCGCGTTTCCCGAGACCGTGTGCCGGCTCGACAGCGTGCGCATCGGGCCCTTCGGGTGGAACGAGCCCGTCGCCGGGCTCACGCTGCACCGCTACGGCGGTGCGGGCAGTCTCGAGATCCAGGGCAACATCGGCACGAGCGTGCTCGAGCGCTTCAAGTGCACGTTCGATTACGCGCGCGGCACGCTGTGGCTCGAACCCGGCGCGCGTTACGCGCAGCGCGACCGCTTCTCGCGCAGCGGGCTGTACTTCCTGCGCTGGCAGGGAGTCGTCTACGTCGCGGCGGTCGTGCGGCACTCGCCGGGCGCCGACGCCGGGTTGAAGGTGCGCGACATCCTCAAGGCGGTGAACGGCAAGCCGGTGGAGCGCTGGACACCGGAGGCGCTCGAGCAGCTGTTCGAGAATGGCGAGCCGGGCACGGTCGTGAAGGTGACGGTCGAGCGGGAACTGGTGGACCAGGTGATCGAGGTCACGCTCGCCGATGTCATGTAGGTTGTGGTTCGCAGAATGTGGCGGCGCGATGCGTGCAGTGGTCAGCAGGCATGGATCGCACGATCGCTTCCTTCGTGCCCCCGTATTGTCCGCGAAGTCGTTGCCGCTACCACTGGAATGCCGCCGGCTGGTGCTGG
>JBGANH010000188.1:0-9247 GCA_044222365.1 Candidatus Eiseniibacteriota bacterium | reverse complement strand
AGCGCGATGATGCCGACGAAGCCCTCGAGCAGCATGGCGCCGTAGGCCACCGGCAGCATGTCACGCTCGCGGTCCACCATCTTGGGCGTCGTGCCCGAGGCGATGAGCGAGTGGAAGCCCGAGATCGCCCCGCACATGATGGTGATGAACACGAAGGGGAAGGCCGGGCCGGGGATCACCGGCCCGCCGCCGTGCACGTAAGGCGTGAAGGCCGGCATGTGCAGCGGCGGGTTCACGATCAGCACGCCGGCGGCGAGCACGAGCATCGCGCCCACCTTGAGGAAGCTCGAGAGGTAGTCGCGCGGGCACAGCAGCAGCCAGACGGGCAGTACGGACGCGACGAAGCCGTAGACCATGAGCGCGATCGTGAGCTGCCGGTCGGAGAACATGAGGAACGGCCGCAGGTCGGAGTCGTGCACGCGGGCGCCTCCCGCCACGGCGAGCACCAGCGCGACGATGCCGAAGGTCGTCGCGGTCTTCACCGCCCCGGGCCGGATGCGGTAGGTGAAGAGCCCCATGACGAGGGCGATCGGGATCGTGCAGCCGATCGAGAAGACGCCCCAGGCGCTGTCGCGCAGCGAACTCACGACCACGAGTGCCATGGCCGCGAGCGCGACGACCATGACGAAGACGATCGCGATGCTCGTCGCCGCGCCGGTGAGCGGGCTCACCTGTTCGCGCGCGATGTTGGCGAGCGATCGGCCACCGCTGCGGACGCTCGCGGCGAGGATCACGAAGTCGTGCACCCCTCCGGCGATCACCGAGCCGAGCAGCAGCCACAGGAAGCCCGGCGCCCAGCCGAACTGCGCGGCGAGGACGGGCCCGAGCAGCGGGCCGGCGCCGGAGATCGCCGCGAAGTGGTGGCCGAAGAGCACCCAACGTTTCGTGGGCACGTAGTCGTGGCCGTCGCGCGACGTGTGCGCCGGCGTGGCGCGGAGGTCGTCGAGCGTGGCGATGCGCGCGGCGAGGAAGACGCCGTAGGTGCGGTAGGCGATCACCGCGACGAGCGCGGCGCACGCGACGAGGTAGAGCGCGGGCAAGGGACGGATCCTCCGGCGTCCGATCGGGGCGAGGCGAGCCGCCGGAGTCTACGCAGCGCGGTGACGGCGCCACGGAAACGTCGAGCGCCGGGGACCCCGAGGCCCCGGCGCTCGACGCTTCTCGGGTCGGATTGCCGTCAGGAAGCCTTGCGCACGTTCGGCGGCACCGGCATGAGCTTCGAGTCGCCCTTGCGCGGCGGGGCCTTGTGCGCGAGGTGGTCGGCGCCGCAGGAGGGACAGTGCTTCCACTCGGGGCGCAGCCGCTTCTGGCAGCGCTCGCAGTGCTCGCCCACGAAGCTGCCGCAGGCCGTGCAGTACTCGAAATCGTGGGACACGACGTGCGTGCAGTTCGGGCACACCTTCACGTGCTGCTCGGCGAGGTACACGACGCGCGTGACCTCCTCGAGCGTGGTGCGTCCCGTGAGCGCCTTGTCGAGACCGTCCTCGCCGATCGGGGTCATGCCTTCCTCGATCGCGACGCGGCGGATCTCGTGATCCGAAGCGCTGCTGTTGATGAGCCGCCGGACGTTGTCGGTGACTTCGAGCAATTCGAAGATGCCGGTGCGCCCGGCGTAGCCGCTGCCGTCACAGGAGGGGCAACCCGTGCCGCGCCACAGTTCGATCGGTTCGTCGTCGTGCGCGGCCGAGGCGCTGAGGCGCGCGAGTGCGGCCGCATCGCCCGCGTAGGGCTCGCGGCACTTCGGACACAGCGTGCGCACGAGTCGCATGCTCACCACGCCGACGAGCGAGGTCGCGACCATGAACGGCTCGAGCCCGAGATCGATGAGGCGCGTCACGGCGCCCGCGGCGTCGTTCGTGTGCACCGTGCTCAGCACGAGGTGGCCCGTGACCGAGGCGCGGAACGCGATCTGCGCCGTCTCCTTGTCGCGGATCTCGCCGATCATGATGATGTCCGGGTCCTGGCGCAGGATCGCGCGCAGGGCGCCGGCGAACGTCTTCTTGGCCTTCTCGTCCACGTGCACCTGGTTGATGCCCGGGATCTGGTACTCGACCGGGTCCTCGACCGTGGTGATGTTGCGGGAGACGTGCTGCAGGTGGCGCAGCGCGGCGTAGAGCAGCGTGGACTTGCCCGAGCCGGTGGGGCCCGTGACGAGGATGATGCCCTGCGGCCTCGACAGGAACTTCTTGAGCCGCGTGAGGTCGCGGTCGGTGAAGCCGATCGAGTCGAGTTCGACCCGGGCGCGCGACTGGTCCACGACGCGCATCACGACCTTCTCGCCGTTCGTGACCGGCAGCGTCGAGACGCGCATGTCCACGCGGCGTCCGCCGATCTCGGCGACGAGGCGGCCGTCCTGTGGCTGGCGCTTCTCGGCGATGTCGAGGTTCGCGAGGACCTTGATGCGCGACACGATCGCGCCCTGCGTCCACTTCGGCAGGCGCTGCTCCTCGCGCAGCAGGCCGTCCACGCGGAGCCGCACGACGAGTTCGCTGTTCTGCGGCTCGATGTGGATGTCGCTCGCGCGCGCCTCGACCGCGCGGTGCAGCAGCCAGTTCGTCAGGCGCACGATGGGACGGCCTTCCGCCTCCTTCATGAGCTCGTCGATGGCCTGGCGTTCCTCGGTGTCGTCCACCGCGCTCACGACGATGTCGTCTTCGTTCGAGATGATGCTCTGGATCACCTCGTTCACGGACGAGTCGATGTGGTAGTAGCGCTCGATGGCCTCGAGGATCTGCGATTGCGCCGCGAGCACGGGCTTGATGAACATGCCCGTGTGGAAGCGGAGGTCCTCGATGCCGTTCACGTTGAGCGGATCGGCCATCGCGACGACGAGCGTCCGTTTCGCCTCGATGTCCACCGGGATCGCGAGGTACTTGCGCGCCTGCTCTTCCTTGATGAGCTGCAGGGCACGCTCGTCCGGCGAGGTCTCGTCGAAGTTCACGACCGGCAGGCCCAGCTGGCGATGCAGCCAGCTCACGAGGACGTTTTCGTCCAGCAGCCCGAGGCGAACGAGCGTGGCGCCGAGCAGCTGACCGGTGCGCTTCTGCTCGGACACGGCGCGTTCGAGGTCTTCCGGGGAGACGAGCTTGTTCTCGACGAGCAACTCGCCGAGCCGGCGGTGCGGGCTGGCCATCCTTGGTTCTCCGGGAGTGGGGGGAATCGGTCCTGGCACCGGTATCGGCGCCTCGGCCGGAGCCATTGAGCGCTCATCGCGGTGAGAAGGTCTTCGCGTGGCGTCCGGCGGCGGGCGCGTGCTAGCGTGCTCGCCGTGACTTCCGACTCCACACCCAGCGCCCCGACGGCCGCCCGGCCGGCGGCCGAACCGGCCCTTCCTCGCATCTCCGCCCAGTCCCTGCTCGGGCCGGAGGGCATCACCGGTCCCGGGCACTTCCACGAGCTCCTGCGCTCGGCGACCCGCCAGTGCCGCAAGCTCGTGGACTGCGAGCGCGCCCGAGTCTGGGTCGCCCGTCGTGGCGGCCGGAGGCTCGTCGCGCGGGACTTTCCCGAGGACGGAAGCGCGACGCAGCCGCAGGAGCACCGCCTGCCGCGCGGCGAGGGTCTCGCGGGCTGGGTGATGACCCACCAGACCACGCTGCGCCTCGGCGCGGGAGAAGCCCCGCCGGCCGGCGTGAAGGGCGCGCGCCCGGCCTTCCGCAGCGCCCTCGTGATCCCGCTGCTGCGCCGTGGCGAACCGTTCGGCGCGATCGAGTGCCTCGACAAGCGCGGCGGCGACTTCACCGACGCCGATTTCGACCGGCTCGAGGTCGCGGCCGAGAGCGTGGCGTTCGCGCTCGACTACGCGCTGCTGTACCAGGAGATCGAACGCCGCGCGCTCGAGAAGGAAGTGCTGCTCGACATCACGCGCGCGCTCGCGTCGCCGTTCGACCTCGAGGAAGTGATCGAGGAGATCTTCAAGTCGCTGCGCCAGGTCGTGGACTACGACGCGGCCGCGATCTATCTCGTCCAGCGCGGCACGGGCGTGCTCGAGATGGTGAGCGAGCACGGCTACCCGACGGGCTCCGAGCACGCGTTCGAGCTGCAGATGGGGCAGGGCATCGTCGGCTGGGTCGCGAAGACGGGCGAGAGCGTGATCGTGCCCGACGTGAGCACGGACAAGCGCTACGGCGGCGCGCGCCCCGAGACGCGCAGCGAGATCGCGACGCCGCTCATGCTGCAGGGGCGCGTGTTCGGCGTGTTCAACCTCGAGAGCGAGCACGTGGACGCGTACCACGAGGGCCACCTCGAGATGCTCGCCGCGTTCGCCGCGCAGGCCGCCGTGGCGGTCGAGCGCGCGCGTTCGGCCCGCGACCTCATGGAGCGCCGCCGGCTCGAGAAGGAACTGGCGATCGCGCGCGAGATCCAGCGCTCGTTCCTGCCCGCGGGGGCGCCGAGCATCCCCGGCTTCGATCTCGCCGGCACGTCCATCACGCACGACGAGGTGGGCGGCGATTACTTCGACTTCATCCCGGTCTCCGAAACGCGGCTCGGCCTCGCGGTCGCGGACGTCTCGGGCAAGGGCATCCCGGCGGCGCTGCTCATGGCGGGCTTCCGCATGAGCCTGCTCGCCGAGATCCGCAACGAGTTCGCGATCCGGGCGGTCATGCGCAAGGCGAACAGCCTGCTGCACGAGAGCACCGAGCGCGACAAGTTCGTCACCGCGTTCTACGGCGTGCTCGACTGGCGGAACAGCATCCTCATCTTCAGCAACGCCGGCCACAATCCGCCGCTCGTCATGCACCGCGACGGCACGACCGAGCACCTGCTCGACGGCGGCCTCGCGCTCGGCGTGCTGCCGGATTCGAGCTACGAGGAGCGCCCGATCGCGCTGCGGGAGGGGGACGTGCTCGTCTTCTACACCGACGGCGTCTCGGAGGCCGAGAACGAGAACGGCGAGCAGTTCGGCGAGGAACGCCTCGAACAGGTCGCGCGCGCGCACGCCGACCGGCCGGCCGCGGACCTGCTCGCCGCGATCGTGGACGCGGTCGTGGTCTGGACCGGCGAGCGCGGCCCGAGCGACGACCTCACGCTCATCGTCGCCCGCAAGACCGGCCCGACGCCCTGAGCCGCCCGCCCCCGGGGCGAGGTGCGCACGGGAGGGACGTTCCCGCTTCGGGGTCCGAGGCGCACCGGAACTCCAACTCGAAGTTCAAGCATTACTTGAAGCGCGTCATTCTTGACCGCTCCAAACGCGTTCGATAGTCTGCGGCCCGACTTTTCAGCCGCTTCGGCCGCCCCGGTGTGTTCCGCCGGCCCATCCTCGAGGGCCCGCGAGTGCTCGTTCGTCTCCGGTCCCGGCCGCCGCATTCCAGTCCCGTTGCCGCAAGTTCGGAGGCCTGTCCATGAGCGCCATTCCCAAGGTCGGACGCATCCTGTCCGGCATGCGTCCCACCGGTCGCCTCCATCTGGGCAACTACGTGGGCGCGCTCGAGAACTGGGTGCGGCTGCAGGATGAGGGCTGGACGAACTATCACATGGTCGCCGACTGGCACATGCTGACCACCGGCTACGAGCACACGCAGGACCTGCAGAGCCACACCTGGGACATGGTGCTCGACTGGCTCGCCGCCGGGCTCGATCCGGCGAAGAGCGTGATCTTCGTGCAGTCCGCGGTGAAGGAACACGCCGAACTGCACCTGCTCTTCAGCATGCTCGTGAACAAGGGCCGCCTCGAGCGCATCCCGACGCTCAAGGAGCAGATCCGCGACCTCGGCATGGACGAGCAGACGATCTCGTACGGCCACCTCGGCTATTCCGTGTTGCAGGCGGCCGACATCCTGCTGTACCGCCCGACGCACGTGCCGGTCGGTGACGACCAGGTGCCGCACGTCGAGATCACGCGCGAGATCGCGCGCCGGTTCAACTTCCTGTATTGCCCCGAGGACCGTCCCGTGTTCCCCGAGCCCGAGGCCGCGGTCACCGCGTTCGGGCGACTGCGCGGCCTCGACGGCAAGCGCATGAGCAAGTCGGTCGGCAACACGATCATGCTGGCCGAGTCGCCCGCGGACATCGAGCAGAAGGTGCGGCAGGCGTACACGGACCCGAAGAAGATGCGCAAGGACGATCCGGGCCGTCCCGAAGCCGACGAAAGCGATGGACACCCGGGCTGCGTCGTGTGGGAGTATCACCGCAAGTTCAACGCGTCCGAGGCGGACTCGATCGCGGTCGAATGCCGCGCGGGCCGGCTCGGCTGCGTCGCCGACAAGAAGCGGCTGTCCGCGGTCATGGCCGACGTGCTCGGGCCGATCCGCGAGCGCCGCGAGAAGTGGGCGGCCGATCCCGACGGCGTGCGCGACGTGCTGTCCGACGGCACGAAGCGCGCGCGCGCGGCGGCACGCGAAACCATGGAACTGGTCCGGAGCGCGATGGGCGTGAAGTCCGTCGTGGAGCCCGAGTGAGCGACACGCACGACGAACTCGACCCGGCCGGCGTGATCGGCACGGAACCCGAGTCGGCCTACGAGCCGGCGGAAGGGGACGACGCCGTCGTGGCCGCGACCGAGCCCGAAGCCGCGCCCGCCGGCGAGCCCGCCGGCTTGGCGGAAGCGACCGGCACGACCGCCGTGGACGCGCACGTCGAGAGCCCCGCCGTGCGCAAGCGCGAGGGCGAGGCGCTCGTGCGCGCGCCGCGCGCCAGCGTGAACATCAAGCTCGAGCGCTTCGAAGGCCCGCTCGACCTGCTGCTCCACCTGATCAAGCGCGACGAGATCGACATCCACGACATCCCGATCGCGCACATCACGGGGCAGTACCTCGAGTACATCGAACTCATGCGCCAGCTCGACCTCGACGTCGCCGGCGAGTTTCTCGTGATGGCCGCGACGCTCATGCGCATCAAGGCCAAGATGCTTCTTCCCGTGCCGAAGTCGGACGAGGAAGAGGACGAAGGCGATCCGCGCGACGAGCTCGTCCAGCGCCTCATCGAGTACCGCCTCTACAAGGAGGCGTCCGAGACGCTCAAGACCCAGGAAGCCGTGCGCCGCTCGATCTTCGAGCGCGGCATGGTGCCGACCGAGGACGACGCCGGTCCGTTGCCGCTGGCGCCGGCCACGCTCTTCGACCTCATCGACGCGCTCAACCGCGTCATGGCGCGCAAGCCCGAACGCGCCGTCTACGAAGTGCGGACCGAGCTGTACGACATCGAGGACAAGATGTCGCTCATCTATCGGACCGTCTGCGAAGGCGGGCGCCTGCATTTTTCCTCGCTCATGAGCCAGGCCCGGGCCCGCATGGAGATCGTGGTCTCGTTCATGGCGCTCCTCGAACTCGTGAAGCTCGGTCAGGTCGTGGTCGTACAGGACGCGAACTTCGCCGACATCCTCATCATGCCGAAGCAGCCGGAAGGGAACGACACCGATGCCTCCGTCGAACCTGCGATCGGCGGTTGAAGCGCTGCTGTTCTCGTCGGACCAGCCGGTGACGCTGGCCCTTCTGAGCGACGCGCTCGAATCGCCCGCCGAAGAAGTGACCGCCGCCCTGCAGTCGCTGGGCGAGGAGTATGCGTCGCGCTCCGCCGGCGTCGAGCTGCGCGAGATGGCGGGCGGCTGGATCTTCATGACCGCGCCCGACCAGAACGAGTGGGTCACGCGCATGCTGCGCGGCAAGCGCAAGATGCGCCTGTCCCGCGCGGCGCTCGAGACGATGGCGATCATCGCGTACAAGCAACCGGTCACGAAGAGCGAGGTCGAGGCGATCCGCGGCGTGGACGCGAGCGGCGTGCTCGCGACGCTGCTCGAGCGCAACCTCGTCACGATCAAGGGCCGCTCGACCGTGGTCGGCCGTCCGTTGCTCTACGGCACGACGGACGAGTTCCTGAACTACTTCGGTCTGCGCGACCTGTCCGAACTGCCGCGTCCGGAGGAACTCCGTGCGCTGGTCGCCGCGCGCGAGCCCGAGCAGATGGAGATGATGGAACTCGACCCGGCGAGCGGCATGCCGCTCGCGCTGCCCGAGGGCGCCGAAGGCGCCGACGGCGCGCCCGCGCCCGCGAGCGGCGAGCCCGACGCGACTGCGCTCACCGAGGCGCCCGAAGCCGGTGTCCTCGCCGCCGCCGCGGACGACGAGGACGAGTACGGCGACGACGAGTTCGAGGACGACGACGACGAAGAAGACGAAGACGACGCCGAGGCACAGCTCTCGGACGAGGAGCAGGACGAGCGCTTCTCGATCGCGGACGCCGACGCCGCGATCGCCGCGGCCAACGCCGCGCGTGGAGAAGCCGTGCTCGCCATGGCCTCGGACATGGAGTCGGCGGTCGCCGACTTCTCGTCGCCCGACGCAGACGACGAGGAAGAGTCGGACGACGAGGACGAGTACGACGACGACGAGTTCGAAGGGGACGACGACGACGAGTTCGACGACTCCTACGACGATGACGACGACGAAGACGAGGACGACGAGGAAGAGGACGAAGACGAAAAGCGTCCGCACGCCTCGCTGACCGAACCCGAGGGCGCCTGAGCGGCCGCATGCCGCTCGTCGCCGCTTCACGCGCATGACCCGGACCGCGGATCACTGGATCCGCACGCTCGCCTTGCAGCCGCATCCCGAGGGCGGATGCTTCCGCGAGACGTGGCGCAGCCCGGAGTGCGCGGAGGCGTCCGGACTGCCGGAGCGCTTCGCGGGACCGCGCTCGCTCGGTACCTCGATCTTCTACCTGTTGCGCGCCGGCGAGCGCTCTCGGTTGCACCGGCTGCGCGCCGACGAAGTCTGGCACTTCCACGACGGCGGTGGCCTGCGCCTGCACGTGCTGGGCCCGGCGGACGAATACGTCGAACTCCGGCTGGGGCTCGACGTGGACGCGGGGGAGTTGCCGCAGGTGGTGGTGCCGAACGGCTGCTGGTTCGCGGCCGAGACGGCGCCGGGTGTGGACTACGCGCTGGTCGGGTGCGCGGTCGCGCCGGGATTCGAGTACGGTGATTTCGAACTGGGCGATCGCGAGGCGCTGCTCGCCGCCCATCCGCGGCACCGCGACGTGGTGCTGCGCTTCACGTGAGGCGGGAGAGCGACATGTCCATCCGGTTGAACAAGCTTCTGGCGAATCGCGGCATCGGTGCACGGCGCAAGTGCGACCTCCTCATCCAGGAAGGGCACGTGCGGGTGAACGGCCGCGTGGTGACCGAACCGGGCACCACCGTCGAGGAGCAGCGCGACCGCGTCGAGGTGAACGGACGCCCTCTGCCCGGCAAGCAGAAGCTCATGTACTGGGTGCTCAACAAGCCGGTCGGCGTGATCACCACGCTCGACGACCC
>JBGANH010000187.1:0-9509 GCA_044222365.1 Candidatus Eiseniibacteriota bacterium | reverse complement strand
GCGGTGCTCTCGCCCGGCGACACGGGGGCGCCGGCGTGGAAGCCGCTGAAATCCGACGTGGCGATCGTCGAGCTCAACGCCAACGAGTCGCTGCCCGACAGCAAGGGCGCGCTCCTGACGCTCGGCTACTACAAGGGAAGCGCGTGGCTGATCAGCGTGGCCGTGTTCGAGATCGAAACCGGCACGGTGCGCGTGATCGAGGAGAACGCCGGTTCGCCGCAACTGTTCGCGGGCGGCCAGATCCTCATGACGCGCGGCACGTCGCTGCTCGCCGCACCGTGGAACGCGTCGAAGCACCAGCTCGGCGGGCGCCCGGTCGTCGTGATGCAGGGGCTGCGCACGGTCATGGCGTGGGAGCACGGCCGCGTCGCGGCATCACGCCGCGGCGACGCCGGGTTCGTGCTCGGCGGCGTCACGTCGCAGGACCGGCGCCTCACGATCGTGCGCGCCGACGGAAGGACCGAACCGTGGAACGACGAGCACCGGCCCATCTCGTCGGGGCCGGAAGCTTCGCCCGACGGCCGGTACGCGCTCATCAGTGCCGCGCCTCCGGGCGGCAGCGTCTTCGACCTGCTCCTGTTCGAACGCGGCCGCACCGGTGTGAAGCGCTTCGCGAGCGTTCCCGAGGCGGACTGCACCGCACCGGTGTTCTCGCGTGACGGACGCCTCGTCGTCTGGACGGTGCTCGGTGGCCTCGACGTCGGTGGACTCCACCTGCAGCCGTTCGACGGCAGCGCGCCTCCCCGCAAGCTGCTGCGTGCGCGGCCCGCGCCCGACGGCGAGTTCGCGGTGGACTGGTACCCGGACGACAATTCGATCCTGGTGATCTCCACGAACGACGGGCGGCGTTCGCTCAAGCGCGTCGCGCTCGAAGGCGACTCGGTCGGCGTGCACGACGTGCTGACCGGGGTGCGTTACCAGGTCATGGACGGAAAACTCTCGCCCGACGGCCAGCGCCTCGTCTACCTGTCGAACGAGAACGGCGACCCGGAAGTGTTCGTGGCGCGCCTCATGGCGGACGGCCGCGCGGGACCGGGGGTCTCCGTCTCGCGCGGGTTCGGCCAGAACCCGAACTGGCTCGACGGGACGACCGTGCTCTGGACGACGCGCAAGCGTGCGGTCATGGCGTCGCAGGTCTCGCCCTCGCTCGAAGTCTCGGCGCCCGCGCCGCGCGCCGACATCGCGCCGCTCGTGAGCGGGGAGACCGGTTTCGCCGTGCTGCCGGGCGGCGACCTGCTCGTGACGCAGAAGGGCGACGGCGAAGGGGAAGTGTGCCACTTCGAGGTCGCGCTCGGCTTCGACCGCGAACTGAAGCGGCTGATCCAGAAGGCCACCGGCGGGCGCTGAGCGCCGCGCCGGGGCCGAACGGGATCAGTCCCCCAGCGCCGACCACCAGAGGGCGTTGAACAGCAGCGGGTGCGTGCCGTCGGTCTGCGCGCGGTGCTGCGGGCGGAAGCCGAACAGCACGATCTTGCCCTTGCCCATGGTCACGGCGACCGCGGCCGAGCGGCGCACGAGCTTGTCCTCGCCCATGATCCAGCCCGACAGCAGCACGTCGCGCGGATCGTCCGGGTAGGTCGCGAGCACCGCGCGGTCGAGCTCGCCCGCGGGCGGCTGCGTCGCGAACGCGATCGGCTTGTCCACGAACAGCGCCGCCTCCGCCGGCATGCCCCACGTGACGGGATGCCCGGCGTTCATGTGCGCGCGCAGGATCGAGCCCGGACAACCGAAGTCGGCCGGCGTGACCTTGGCGAGCGCATTCGAGACCGGAATGTTGAACACGTCCGTCACGTAGTCGCACGCGCCCGACAGCGCGACCAGCGTGCCGCCGGCCTGCACGAACGCTTTCAGCGCGGCCGCGCCCGCGGCGTCGAGGCCGCCGCGATACTCGGGCGGCAGCTCGGCGAAGTAGGTGGCGCCGTCGTCGCGCTTCGGCTTGCCGGTCGCGATCACTTCCCTGGGCACGTCGGGCAGCACGATCGCGTCGAACGACGCGCGCAGGTTGCCCTTCTGGATCGTCGCGTTGTCGAGCGTGCGCGGCGCGAAGCCGTAGCGCTCGAGCAGGAAGCGCGTCCAGCCCTCGTCCATGGACGCCGCCCACGGCTTGTAGAGCGCCACGCGCGGCGCGGCGAGCGCGCGGCCCGCGGGAGCGCCGGCGCGCTCGAGCACGAAGCCGGCGGGCAGCGCGTCTTCGGCGGCCGCCGCGGCCTTCGCATCGAGGAACGCCGTGCCCGCGGGCCACGTGCGGTCGCCCGACTCGACGGGCCGGTCGGTGACCGTCACGCGTCCGCCCGAGCGCAGCGCGGCGTTGAGTCCCGTCGCGCGCTCGGCGCCGTTCGGCGGCAGCGCGGCGGGACCATTCACCGTGGCCGGACCGCGTGCGACGGGCGAGTAGCGCTCGTCGGCGTCGCGGACCACGGCCGGCTCGACCGTCACGCCCATCATGAGCGGCAGCGACCACGCGGCGACGTCGTACGGACGCACGATGTCCTTGCCGGGGACGAGCTTCACTTCCGGGTAGCGCTGCGTGGTCAGCATCTCGCGCACGAAGTTGCCGTACGGCTGCGCGAGCGGCACCCAGAGGTCGTCGTCCTCGGTCAGGTACACCTCGACGCCGTGCTCGACGAGCAGGTCGCCGAGCTTCAGTGCCGCCGCCCAGTCGTGCTGGCGTTCGCGCGGCAGCAGGAAGCCCTCGCCGTTCGCGCCGAGCGCGATGGACGCGCGCGCGCGCACCGCGACGTTGCGCAGCAGGTCGCGGCGCAGGTCGGCGCTCGACTCGAGGATCGCGTCCGACGCGATGCGCTCGTAGTCCATGATGTCGCGCAGCCGCCACCAGCCGCCGGGCCAGGGGTTCGGGAAGTTCGTCTGGCGCTCGTAGTCCACGAGGCCCTTGCGGCCTCCGGCCAGCTCGCTCGGATCCACGTACACCGGCGTCGCGAGCTTCACGGACGCCACTTCGGTGAGCAGGCCCGAGATGTTCTTGAACCACGCGGTGTTCTTGGTCCCGCCCGGCCAGTACGCGTCGAACGCGTAGCCGTAGATGACGCCGGACTTGTTCGCCTGCTCGAGCCGCAGCGACATGTCCGCGCCCATGCGGTTCACCTCGCGCCACACGAGCGGGTGGATGTCGGCGTCCACGGGCTCGGCGTACGGCGGCGTGAAGATGCGCGGGCCCGTGTTGCCCATCTGGTGCTCGTCGAGCCACACCTGCGGGAACCACTCGCGGTACACCGCGTGCGACATGGCCTTGGTCTCGGCCTGCGTGAGCATGAACCAGTCGCGGTTGTTGTCGTGACCCGTGTAGTGGTGATAGAGCCACGGCTCGCGGCCGCCCTCGTACGGCGTGCCGAGGTACTTGCGGTACCACTCGGTCTCCATGATCTGGCCGTCGGGATTGAGCGAGGGCACGAGCAGCAGCACGACCTCTTCGAGCCGGCGCTTCGTCTCGGCGTCCTCGGCGCTCGCGAGCGCGTGCGCCCACTCCATCGCCATCTGCGTCGAGCCGATCTCGGTCGCGTGGATGTTGCACGTGATGAGCAGGAACGCGCGGCCTTCCTCGGCGAGCGCGGCGATCTGCGCGTCGGTGAGTCCGCGCGGATCGGCGAGCCTGGCGGCGATCTCCTTGAGGCGCGGCAGGCGCGCCATGTTCGCTTCGGACGTGATCACCGCCATGACCATGTCCTCGCCGAGCGTGCTCTTGCCGAGCGTCTGCATCTGCACCCGCGGCGAGAGCCGGTCGAGTTCGGCGAAGTAGGAGCGGATCTGGCGGTAGTCCGCGAGCACGCGGTCGGCGCCGATGTCGAGCTTCAGGTACTCGCTCGGGCTCGGGATCGTGGCGGCGAACGAAGCGCCCGCCGGGAGCAGGCAGGCGGCGAGCAGCGCACAACGGACGAGGAAACGGGGGAGCGTTCGGTTCACGGCAGCCTCCGGGTTGGGCGCGCATCGTGCCACAGCGCCCCGGCACGCCCGAAGTGGAAAGGCCGCGAACCCTCCGGCGGCGAACGCTCCGCGCCGGTGCCGTCGTCAGTCCAGTACGACGACCCGCCGCGAGCGATTCTCTCTCGCGTCGCTCACGCGCACGAGATAGACGCCCGGCTTCACCCGCACACCGCGTGCATCGCGGAGATCCCACACGAGGTCCCGTCCCTCTTCGGGGGCCAGTTCGCGCACGATGCGTCCGGCGAGGTCGTGAACCCACGCTCGTGTGGTGACCGGATCGGTCCCCGAGAGCGCGAGCCGGGTCGCGCCGGAGGCGGGGTTGGGCTGCGGTGTGCCGAGTGCGAATCGGGACGCGGCAGGCCCGGGTTCGACGCCGGTCGTCGCGGGCACGTAGTCCACGATCAGGATGCTGCCCTTCGGCAAGGCGTACTCCGCATTCGCGCCGCCCACGGTGACGGTCGCGACGTCGATCACCTCCGCGCTCGCGCTCGCGGCCGAAAGCCTGCGCGCGCTGACCGCACTCCACGCTTCGAGGCCGGTGATCGTGACGCTCTGGGCCGCCAGCGTGTCGCGGTTCACGACCACGAGCGTGAGCGCGGAGCCGTCGCTCGCTCGGAACGCCCCCGCGCGCACCGAATAGGCGGCGGTGCCGTCGAGACTGGGCGGCGACACGGTCGTGGTGGCCAGCGCCTGGTCCTGCAACGACTGGCCGAGCTGCGCGTAGAGCTGCGCCGCCGGCATCATCGTGTAGCTGCCGTTCGCGTTCCGGCGAATCGGGTGCCACGTGCTCTGCGTGCTGCCGTAGACCCAGAAGTTCGCGAGCTCGACGCGCTTGCCGGCGAGCATCAGGAGGAAGTCGGCGGTCGTGAGCGCCGACTGCCACTGCATCCCGAACTCGACCTGCGCGGCCGTCGGCGAACCGGGGATGTGCGAAGCCTGGTCGCCGAGCAACAGTCGCACGTTCGGATGCGCGCTCGCGGCGATGCGCGCGAGCACGGCGTCGATGGAGCCCGCGCTCGCCGCGACGCCGCGCGCCGCGCTGCCGTCGTGAAAGATGTGCTCCGAGAGTCCGAAGATCTGGCCGCCCAGCTGCGACAGCATGACGTTGTCCCACGTCGCCTGGGCCGCGTTGTCCACGACCGCTCCCAGCGGGTGCGCCGCAGAAGGCACCGTGATCAGGATCGTCGAGTCGATCGCCGTCATGGCGGTGATGATCGGCTGCGCCAGCGCCGCGAAGGCCGCGGCGTTGCCGGCGACGTTGAAGTTGAACGCCTGCGTCGGCCCCCACGGCTCGTTGCCGATGTTCCAGATGCGGATGCCATAGGGCGCGGGGTGACCGTTCAGCGCCCGCTCGTGTGCCCAGTCCACGCCACCGCCGCGATTGCTGCCGTCATCCAGGCAGTTCGCGTACTCGACCCAGTCGGCGGCCATCTGGATGATCTCGGCCTGCGTCGGCACCGTGAGCGACGTGTCGGTCGACACCATGATCTGGACTTCGGGGGCGGGCTCGCCGGGCGCGTTGTGCGCCGCGACCATGGCCATGAAGTCGTCGAACCCGAAGTGGATGACCTGGGTCTGGACGCTGTTGCCCGCGTACGGCTGCGGCGAGCGCAACGCCATGGGGCCGACCGTCTCGCGCCAGTCGATCTGGTCCACCCCGTTCCCGGGGTAGCGCACGGTGGTCAGGTGGAGCTGGGACCAGAGCGGCGCGATTCCCGCGATCAGCTGATTGTTCGGGTCGAAATAACCGGTCGGCACGCTCGCGCCGCCGCCCACCTGCTGATGAATGCCGGTCCGGCCGTCGAAGCTGGTTCCGAGCAGCCGGCGGGCCGAAGGGTTCGTGATCGTCGCGGCATCGACCGCGATCGTGGCGCTCGGCAGGGCGGACGACGGCGACGCGTGCACTCCGCAGAGGAGCATGCAGGCGGTGATCCACCCGAAGGGTCGGGGCATGGGGTCTCCTGGGTGCGCGTGGAAGTCGAACCGCTCTCCGGAGAAATGCATGCAAGCCACGAGCCGCGGCCTGCGTCGCGCCAACTCGAGGCCGGGCAACGCCCGCGCAGGGGCGGGAGAGCCCAGGCGCGCTCGAACTGCCCCATCCGGGACAACGGGCTGGCCGTCACCGTACGGCGGGCCGCACGCGAAAAGAAGAGGCGCCGCCCCCTCGCGGGAACGGCGCCTCTCGACCCGTTGCGTTCTAGCTCTCGCCCACCCGCACGAGGTTGAAGAAGTCCTCGTTCGTCTTCGTCTTGTTGAGACGGTCGGTGAGCTTGAGCATCGCTTCCTGCGACGGCATCTGCACGAGGATGCGGCGCAGCGCCTGGAACGTGCCCAACAGCTCGGGCGCGATCAGCTTCTCTTCCTTGCGCGTGCCGCTCTTCGGAATGTCGATCGCGGGATAGATGCGGCGCTCGGCGAGTTCGCGCGACAGGTAGATTTCGCTGTTACCCGTGCCCTTGAACTCCTCGAAGATCACCTGGTCCATGCGCGAACCGGTGTCGATGAGCGCGGTGCCGATGATCGTGAGCGAGCCGCCGTTCTCGATCTTGCGCGCGGCGCCGAAGATCTGCCGCGGCGCCTGCATCGCGTTGGAATCGAGACCGCCCGACATCGTGCGGCCGCCGTTGCCCGACGCGGCGTTGTAGGCGCGGGCGAGACGCGTGATCGAGTCGAGCAGCAGAAGCACGTCCTTGCCCGCGATCACCTGCTGCGCGACCAGCTCCATCGCGTGCTCGGCGGTCTCGATGTGCTCGCCGATCGTCATGTCGCTCGAGGCGGCGATGACTTCGGCGGGCGTGTTGCGCTTGAAGTCGGTGACTTCCTCGGGCCGCTCGTCCACGAGCAGCGCGTACACGCGCACGTCCGGATGGTTGTGCGCGATGCTCGCGGCGATGGCCTGCAGGATGCGCGTCTTGCCGGCCTTCGGCGGCGCGACGAGCAGGCAGCGCTGGCCGCGGCCGATGGGCGCGATCAGGTCGATGGCGCGGCCGGTGATGCGGTCGCCGTACGGCGGGTCACCCGCGCCGGCCGGCAGTTCGAGCACGAGCCGCTCGTACGGATCGAGCGCGGCGCCGCGCTGCTGCAGGTCCTTGAGGATCTCGAGCCCGCCGCGCCGGCGCTGCTGCTGCTGGCCGCCACCGCCACCGCCGCTGCGCTGGCGGCGACGCCGCCCGCGGCCGCCGTTGTCGCGCTGGCCGTTCATGTTCTGCTGCGGGTAGCCGCCACCGCCGCCCTGCTGGCCCTGCGGCTGGCCCTGCCCGTTCGGGCGCTGGCCGCCACGGCCGCGCCGCCGGCGACGGCGGCGGCCCTGGCGGAAGTCGCCACCGGCACCGCCGTCGTCACCGCCGGTCGCGCCCTCGGGCGCACCGGTGTCCTGCTGGGGTTCTGCCATTCCTTCGTCTCCACCCATTTCGGGTTCCTGGTACTCGTGCACGTTGGCTTCTCCGGACTGCGCTTCGGGGGCAGCGCCCGGCCCATCGGGGCGCGGACCGCGCGGACGGCGACGGCGTGGTCTCATCTGAGGTCCTTCCGCACGCACGTCACCGCGCGCCGGGGTGTGGAACTGTCTCGGCACGCCCGGGCGCACGTCCGCCACGGGTGCCGCTGGTGAATACCGGGTGAGCGCGCTCCGCCGCGATCCGCACCGCGCTCGCGCGCGGCCCACGGTCACGCCTGCGGAGTCACTTCCGCTTGCGCTCGACCTTCTTGAAGTCGGAAGGAACGTCGAAGCCCACGGCCGCCGCGCCCGTCGTCACACTGAGCACGTCGGTGGTGATCGTGAGCCCGCCGGGGGTGCCGCTCCCGGAGCCCTGCGACGAGGTGCTCGCTTCGGCCTTCTTCTCCGCGGCCTTGCCGAGCTTGCGGCCGAGGAATCCGCCGATCGCACCGCCCACGTTGCCGCTGGCGAGCGAACCGGCCGCGTCGGCCTTCGCCTGGTCGTCTTCCTTCGCTTCCTTCTTCACTTTCTCTTCCGCCTGCGCCTGCTTCGCTTCGGCGCGGGCCTTGTTCATCTGGGCCTGCTGTTCGGGCGTCGCTTCGGGGCCCATCAGCATGGTCACGGTGCTGCGCACCGGGTAGCCCTTCAAGTCCTTGAGCTTGTCCGCCGCCTGCTTGAGCGCGTCGCCGTACTGGGCCAGGAGGCCGGACATCTGCCGCATCTGCGGGTCGAGTCCCATCTTCTCGGCGAACTTGCGGAAGTACGCCGTCGCCTCCGCCTGGCCGGGGACCTGCGTGGACAACCACTGGTCCATCTTCATCGTGTAGGCCGCGGCGTCGCCGCTCTTCGCGTCCTTGGCGGTCGCGGTCACGGTGACGAGATAGTTCTCGGCATCGAAGCCGTTGACCTTTTCCTTCTTTCCGGTGCGCTGGACGTCGACCTTGTAAGTCATTTCGACGTCGGACTTGCGCTCCGACTTGGCGGCCTCGGCGCTGGCCTGGGCCATCATCTCCCGCATCTCGGCGAACGAGAGCTCGGAGTACTCCTTCTTGTCCGGGTCGAGCGACCACATGACGTCGCGGTCGAGCCGGACGATCTCGGCGCTGTTCCGGGGCTTGCCGCCACCGGCGAGGGTCTTGAACCGGCCGGTGTACGTGTACTGCTCGTCGCTGCGGCTCTTGTCTCCCGCGATGACCCACGTGCGCTCGGAGGTTCCGTTGCCGAATCCTGCGAGCCCCGTCGACACCGTCCGTTCCTTCAGCGTCACGTCGGCGAGGGCGGGCGCGGCGAGCGCCAACGACACGGCGACGGCGAGGAGGACGTTGCGGGAGGAGAGACCGGGCGCGTCTACGCGCTGCATCCGGTGCATCAGCACTCCTCCATCAAGGGAAGGCTTGCGGGCGGGATTATGACCACGGCGCGGGACGAAAGGCAAGGCCCGAAACGCGGAGGCTCAGGCGCCACGCGATCCGGGCCAGGTGGTCTCGGCGACGCCGGTGCGCAGGTTGACCCAGCGCGCCATCACGAACAGCAGGTCCGCGAGCCGGTTCAGCCAGCGCACGAGGCGTGGCGCCACGGCCTCGTGGGCGGCGAGCGCGGTGACGCGGCGCTCCGCGCGCCGGCACACCGTGCGCGCGAAGTGCAGCTGCGCCGCGAGCGGTGCGCCGCCGGGCAGCACGAAGCGGGTGAGCGGCGGCAGGTCCGCCTCGAGCCGGTCGATGACGCCTTCGAGCGCGGTCACGTCCTCGTCGCGGACGCGGTCGAGCTTCTCGAGCATGCGCGGGTCGCTGGTCGCGAGTTCGGCGCCGACCTGGAACAGCGCCTCCTGCAGGCGCGCCAGGTCGGCGTCGAGCAGCGCGCCCGTGTCGAGCGCGCGCGCTACGCCGAGCACGGCGTTGAGTTCGTCCACGCTGCCGTACGCCTCGACGCGCGCGTCGTGCTTGGGCACGCGCTGCGCGCCGAGCAGGCCCGTGGTGCCGTCGTCGCCGGTCCGGGTGTAGATCTTCATGCGCGGCAGGCTAACCGCGCGAGCGAGCCGCGCGCAATCGCCGCGCCGGCGGGGCGCGACGTGCGCGCCCCGCGTCATCGGGTTCAGAACGCCACGGTCATCTGGGCGTAGAGCCAGTCCTCCTGC
>JBGANH010000186.1:0-9512 GCA_044222365.1 Candidatus Eiseniibacteriota bacterium | reverse complement strand
CGAAGTGCTTGCGAAGCTCTCCCATTGAGGGGAGAGTGCTGCCCATGCGAGTACTGGGATTGGACCCGGGCAGCCGCCGCACGGGCTACGGGGTCGTCGAAAAGAGCGGAAACCGCCTGACCGCGGTGGCCTACGGATGCCTCGCGCCGCCCGCGCAGGCCGACCTGCCGCGCCGGTTGGCCTTCTTGGCCGCCGGCACCGCGGAGGTGATCGAGCGCTGGGCGCCGGACTGCGTCGTGGTCGAGGAGGCCTTCTACCACGAGAACGTGCGGTCGACGCTCGTGCTGGGGCAGGTGCGCGGTGCGCTCATCGTGACCGCGGTCCAGCGCGAGGCCGAGGTGCACGAATACAGCCCGCGCGAGATCAAGATGAGCGTCACCGGCAACGGCGGCGCCACGAAGGAGCAGGTCGGGTTCATGGTGAAGCGGCTGCTCGCGCTCACCGAGGATCCGCAGGTGGACGCGGCCGACGCCCTCGCCGGCGCCATCTGCCACCTCAACCGTTCGGTGCTTGCCGTCCCACGGCGCCGCGGCTCGGCGGCCCGCCAGCTCGAGGCGCTGATCGCCCGGAGCGCGCGATGATCGCGTCGCTGCGCGGAACGCTGCTCGAGCGCATGGAAGGCGCGTGCGTCGTCGAGGCGGGCGGGGTGGGTTACCTCGTCCAGGTCTCCTCGCACACGCTCGCCGAGCTTCCCGCGATCGGCGCCGAGGTGCGTCTGCGCACGCGTCACATCGTGCGCGAGGACGCACAACTGCTGTTCGGGTTCACCGCTCCCGAGGAGCTGCGGCTCTTCGACCTGCTCATCGGCGTGAGCGGGGTGGGCCCCAAGATCGCGCTCGCCGCGCTCTCGGGCCTGCAGCCCGCCGCGCTCGCGCGCGCGATCCGGGACGAGCAGATCGCGACGATCGTGGCGGTGCCCGGCATCGGCAAGAAGACCGCCGAACGCATCGTCGTGGAACTGCGCGACAAGCTCGAGTTCATCGCGGCGGCCGGTCCGGTTCCCGCGGCGCGCGGCAAGAAGGGCGCCGGGGTGCTGCCGCAGTCCGATCGTTTCGACGACGCGGTCGCGGCCCTCGTGACCCTCGGCTATTCTGCGGCGCAGGCGCAGGACGCGGTCCGCAAGGCCGGTGGTGACGACCTCGAACTTTCGCTCGAAGACCTCGTGAAGCGCGCGCTCGGCCGGCTCGCCCGGCCCGCGGCGCTGTCGCGCTGAACCGCGGATTCCCCGGAGAACTCATGGCCGAGCCCAAGTCGCGCGCACCCAAGGACCAGCCCGGACGGCTCGCCGATCCCGCGCCGTTCCCCGAGGACGTGCGCGAGGAGAAGAAGCTCCGCCCGGACGCGCTCGACGACTTCGTCGGCCAGCCGCAGGTGCGACAGCAGCTCGCGGTGTTCCTCGAGGCCGCGCGCCGGCGCGAGGAGGCCATGGATCACGTGCTCTTCCACGGCCCGCCCGGACTGGGCAAGACCACGCTCGCGTCGATCCTCGCGCACGAACTCGGGGTCGAGATCACGCACACGTCGGGCCCGGTCATCGAGCGCCCCGGCGATCTCGCCGGCCTGCTCACGAACCTGGGGCCGCGTGGCATCCTCTTCGTGGACGAGATCCACCGCCTGAGCCCGGTCGTCGAGGAATACCTGTACTCCGCGCTCGAGGATTTCACGCTCGACATCCTGCTCGATCGCGGACCGAGCGCTCGCTCGCTCAAGCTGAATCTCGAGCCGTTCACGCTCGTCGGCGCGACCACGCGCTCGGGGCTGCTCTCGGCGCCCATGCGCGCGCGCTTCGGCGTCACGCTCCGCATGGACTTCTATCGCGCCGAGGACCTCATGCACATCGTGCAGCGCTCGGCGGGGATCCTCGCGAACCCGATCGACGACGACGCCGCATTCGAAATCGCGCGCCGTTCGCGCGGCACGCCCCGCGTCGCGAACCGCCTGCTGAGGCGTGTGCGCGACTTCGCGCTGATCAAGTCGGACGGCCACATCGACCTGCGCGTCACGCGTGAGGCGCTGCGCCTGCTCGAGGTGGACGAGCGCGGACTCGACGAGATGGACCGGCGGCTGCTCGACATTCTCGTGAACCGCTACGACGGCGGTCCCGTCGGGCTCGCGCCGCTCGCGGTCGTGCTCGGTGAGGACACGACCACGCTCGAGGACGTGTACGAGCCGTTCCTCGTGCAGGAAGGGTTCATTCGCCGCACCGCGCGCGGCCGCGAAGCGACGCGGCTCGCGTACGAGCATCTCGGCGTCCCGGTGCCCGCTCGCCTGCGCGGCCCCGAGATCGTGCCCGGGCTCCCCGAACTTCCGCTCTCCTGATTCGCGGGACGGACGCGTGCGCCTCGAGGAACTCGACTACCACCTGCCCGAAGAGCTGATCGCGCAGCATCCGCCCGCCCGCCGCGAGGACGCGCGCATGCTCGTCGTCGAACGCGCGAGCGGCCGGTTGCACGACCAGCGCATCTCCGACCTGCCGCGGTGGCTGCGCGCGAACGACATGCTCGCGCTCAACGAGACGCGCGTGCGTCCGGCCCGGCTCATGGTGCGGCGTCCGTCCGGCGGGCGCGTCGAACTGCTCTTCGTGCGCCCCGAGCCCGGCGGCGCCTGGCGCGTGCTCACGAAGCCCGCGAAGCACGCCGCGACCGGCGTGCGCCTCGCGCTGCCCGACGGCTCGCTCGAGGTCGAGGTGCTGGCGGAAGGAGAGCGTGGCGAACGCGTGGTGCGCGTGACGCGCGGCGATCTCGATGCCGCTCTGCGCACGCAGGGCGAGATCCCGCTGCCGCCCTACATTCGCCGCCCGCCGGAGGCCTCCGACCTCGAGCGCTACCAGACCGTGTTCGCGCGAGTGGACGGCGCCGTCGCCTCACCGACCGCCGGCCTGCACTTCACCGACGCGCTGCTCGCGACGCTCGGTGCACAGGGCGTCGGGCACGCCCGGGTGCTGCTGCACGTCGGCCCGGGCACGTTCCGCCCCGTGACCGCGGAGGATCCACGCGATCACGAGATGGACGAAGAGTGGTACGAGGTCACGCCCGAGGCCGCCGCCGCGCTCAACGGCGCACGCGAGCGGGGCGGGCGCATCGTCGTCGTGGGCACGACCAGCGTGCGCGCGCTCGAGAGCGCCTGCGACGCGGCGGGTGGGACCCTCGCGCCCGGCTCGGGCTGGACCCGCAAGTTCATCCACGAGCCCTACACGTTCCAGGCCGCGGACGCGCTCATGACCAACTTCCACCTGCCCCGGACGACCCTCCTGCTGCTCGTGGCCGCATTCTCGGGCTCCGAACTGCTGCGCGCGGCCTACGCTCACGCGGTGCGCGAACGTTATCGTTTCTACTCGTTCGGGGACTCGATGCTCATCGTATAGGCGCCGGGCGCCGCCGGGCGCCGCCCGGCGAGCCGGCGGCATGGGAATGGGCAGGGCTCCACGGGAGCCCTGCCCATTCGTTTGACCTGCCGCCCCCGCGGGCTGGTACGCTTGAGTCCATTGCGCCGCCCAGCCGGCCCCGGCCTTCCGGTGCCCGCTCACCCCGAACCGACAGCTTGCTCGTGCACCGACTCAGAGCGGGGGATTGCCGTGCTTCTTGGTGGGAAGGTTCTGCCGTTTGTTGCGGAGCATCTCGAGCGCCGCGATCAGCCGGGGACGCGTGTCCTGCGGCTCGATCACGTCGTCGAGGTATCCCAGCTCGGCCGCCACCCACGGCGAAGCGAACTTGTCGTTGTACTCCGCGACCAGGCGCTTGCGCTCCGCGACCGGGTCCTTCGCCTTCGCCAACTCCTCGCGGTAGAGGATGTTCACGGCGCCGTCGGCGCCCATCACCGCCATCTCGGCGCTCGGCCAGGCGACGTTGAAGTCGCCGCGGATGTGCTTGCTCGACATGACGTCGTACGCGCCGCCGTAGGCCTTGCGCACGACGACCGTGAGCTTGGGTACCGTGGCCTCGCAGTAGGCGTAGAGCAGCTTGGCGCCGTGCCGGATGATGCCACCCCATTCTTGCCGCGTACCGGGCAGGAAGCCGGGCACGTCCTCAAACGTGACGAGCGGAATGTTGAACGCGTCGCAGAAACGCACGAATCGTGCGGCCTTCACCGACGAATCGATGTCGAGCACGCCGGCGAGCACGCGCGGCTGGTTGCCGACGATGCCGACCGGGCGGCCGTTCAATCGCGCGAAGCCCACGACGATGTTGCCGGCGAAGTGCTCGTGCACCTCGAAGAAGTCGCCGTCGTCCACGACGAGCCGGACGAGCTCCTTCATGTCGTAGGGCTTGTCGGCGGACTCGGGCACGATCGTCGAAAGCTCCGGCGCGCGGCGGTCCACCGGATCCGTACAGGCGCGGCGCGGGGCGTCCTCGGCGTTGTTGCCGGGCAGGAACGAGAGCAAGCGCTTCACGTGACGGATGGCGTCGGCGTCGTCGGCGGCCGCGAAGTGCGCGACGCCGCTCTTCGAGTTGTGCGTCATGGCGCCGCCGAGGTCCTCGAACGAGACGTCCTCGGCCGTGACCGCCTTGATGACCTCGGGTCCGGTCACGAACATGTGGCTCGTGTCCTTGACCATGATCGTGAAGTCCGTGATCGCGGGGGAGTACACCGCGCCGCCGGCGCAGGGGCCCATGATCGCGGAGATCTGCGGCACGACGCCCGAGGCGAGCGTGTTGCGCAGGAAGATGTCGGCGTACGCGCCGAGCGACAGCACGCCCTCCTGGATGCGGGCGCCGCCGGAGTCGTTGAGTCCCACGACCGGCGCGCCGTTGTCCATCGCGAGGTCCATGATCGCGCAGATCTTCTTCGCGTTCGCCTCGCTCATCGTGCCGCCGAAGACCGTGAAGTCCTGCGCGAAGCAGTAGACGAGGCGGCCGTCCACGAGCCCCCAGCCGGCGACCACGCCGTCGCCCGTGATGCGCTTGTCGCCCATGCCGAAGTCGTGGCTGCGATGGGTCACGTACGTGCCCATCTCGACGAAGGAGCCGGAATCGACGAGCAGTTCGACGCGCTCTCGCGCCGTCAGCCGGCCCTTCGCGTGGATCTTGGCGATGCGTTCGGGCCCGCCGCCCGCCAGCGCCTCTTCGCGGCGCCGGCGCAGCTCGGCCAGTCGTTGTTCACGGTTCACGGGGAACACCTCCGGAGTGTGGAACGGGCGGGCGGGAGCGTAGGCACCGCTCGAAACGCGGTCAAGCATCGCCGCCGCGGGAGGTCCCGTGCCTGAGTGGCTCCGCTGGTTGACCGGCGGGATCGTCCCGCTCGACGCGACGCCGTGGCCGGGCTCGTGGTCCGACCCGATCGTCTTCACCGTGCTCTTCTGCGCGCTGGTGGACTTCGCGAAGCTCGTCATCGAGATCCTCGGCCGCGACGAGCCGCGCGAGTTCACGAGCGATCCCACGGCGGTCACGGCGGTCATCGCCTGCCGCAACGGTGCGAAGGTGCTGCCCGGCACGCTCGCCGGGCTCATGCGCCACCTGCCGCCCGGCCGCATCCTCGTCGTGGACGACGGCAGCACCGACGGGACCGCCGAGGTCGCGCGCGCGCTCGGCTGCGACGTGCACCGCTTCGAGCAGTCGAAGGGCAAGGCGTCCGCGGTGAACTACGCCGTGCACCGCGTGCGCACGCCGCTCACGCTGCTCCTCGACGACGACACCCGGCTCGGCGCCGCCCGCCTGCCCACGTCGCTGCTCGCCGACGGCGCGTACGACGCGGTCGCGTTCCGCGTGCTACCGGACCGCCGCCAGCGCGACGGTGCCGACGGCGCGAACTTCCTCGGGGCCGTGCAGCGCTACGAATACGCGAAGAGCATGGAGATCGGGAAGCGCTTCCACGACGTGTCGCACTCCGTGAGCTGCGTCTCCGGCGCGATCGGGCTCTTCCGCACCTCGGACCTGCAGGAGCTGCACCACCAGCACACGTGCGTGTTCCAGGGCGAAGACCTGCAGCGGACGATGTTGCACCTGCTGAACGGGCGCCGCGTCGTCTTCGCGAACGAGCCCGTGTGGACCGTCGCCCCCTCGACGTGGGGGGCGTGGATGCGCCAGCGCCTCGTCGGCTGGTACCCGGGGCTCTACCATCAGCTCGCGAACATGATCCGGCTGCTGCTGCACCGGCATTCGAGCTGGCGCCTGCGCTACGAGATGGCCTACAACCTCTACACGGTCGTGAGCGACCCGCTCAAGACCTGGGGCATCGCCGTGATCCTCGCGGTGCCCGGCATGCGGCACTGGGGAGTGGTGATCTACGTGCTCTACCTCGCGTTCGAGTTGTTCCCCTGGGCGGTGATTCGCGATCCGGGCTCGCGCAAGCGCGCACCGCTCGGCGTGCTGCTCTTCTATCCGCTGTACGGGGCGCTCAACACGATCCTGCGCACCGGCGCCGCACTGACGTGGTTCTGGTTGCGCCACGTGAAGCGCGACATGAAGCCCCGGCGTGGTCCGGTGGACCGGGTGGCCGCATGACCGCGCGCGTGCGCACGCTCGGCGCCGTCCTGCTGCTCGCACTCGCGGCCGCCTGTACGGCGGCGCCTTCCGCGTACGCCGCACGAATCGGCGCGCAGTTCCGCTACTGGGCCTTCGACGACGGCAACGACCTCCGCAACCCGCTCGTGTACGTCACGACGCGCCACTTCGACGCACAGCTCGAGCGCTGGGACGCCGAGGAGGGCTTCGACCAGACGCGCGCCGAGTTCGGTGTGCACGCGCGGGACGCCCGCCGCAGCTCGTACTTCGCCCGCTGGCGGCACGAACGCTCGCAGGAGCGCGCGTGGCTCGGCACCGAGCAGGTCGCCGGCGAGCGCCTCGTGCTCCGAGCGACCGCCGGACCGATCCTGCCGCACGGTGGCGGCGCGACGCTGTTCGTCTGGGAGACGGGCGCCGACGTGTACTGGGGTTCGTATTCCTTCGCCGGTGCGACGCTGGTCCGCGATCCGCGCGAGGGGGGGCTGTGGGCGGCACCGGTGCGCGCGCGCTTCGCGAGCGAGCGCAACGACTGGCTGCAGCTCACGGTGGCGCCGGCCTCGAAGCGCACGTTCGGCTGGGCCGTGGACGGCAAGTGGCACGTGCTTCGCGCGGGTGTCGAGCGCAACAGCCGCTTCGACTTCACCACGCGCGACAACGTCATCTTCACGCTCGGCTTCGAACGCGAGCTCGGCTCCGGCGGAGGCGACTGAGGCGCCCGCTGCGCCCGAGGCGGCGGAGCGGGCCTCCCGGGCCCGCCCCGCCCGCGATTCAGGCCGCGCCCGCGATGCGGCGCGAGAGTTTCGCGAGATCGGTCTTCGGGAGTTCCCCTCGTTCGAGGAGGTCCACGAACACGTCCACGATCGTGGGATCCCACTGTGCTCCGCACCCCTCGCGCAGGCGATGCACGGCTTCTCCGGTGTCGAGCGCGGCGCGATACGGCCGGTCCGTCGTCATCGCGTCGAAGGCGTCGGCCACCGAGACGATGCGCGCGTGCAGCGGAATGCTCTCGCCCGCGAGTCCCTGCGGATAGCCGCCGCCGTCCCACCGCTCGTGATGGCCGCGTACGATGGGAGCGACGACCGGCGCGAATCGCATGGCCGAGATGATCTCGGCGCCGATGTCCGGATGCTTGCGCACCTCGGCGAACTCGCGCGGCGTGAGCGCGCCGTTCTTGCGCAGCAGGCCGTCGTCGATGCCGATCTTGCCGATGTCGTGCAGGATGCCACCGTACCAGGCGTGCCGCGCCTCCTCGGGACTGCAGCCGAGCGAGAGCGCCACCGAGCGGCTGTATTCCGCGAGCCGCCAGAGGTGTCCGTCGGTGTAGGCATCCCGCGCCTCCACGGTGCGCGCGAGCGTGAAGATCACGTTCTCCGTGCGTTCGAGCTGGTCGGTGAGGTGCTTCACCCGCAGCAGCGCGCGGATGCGCGCGATGAGCACGGCGTGTTCGAACGGTTTGCTGATGAACTCGTCGGCTCCCGAATCGAGTCCGCGAATGCGCGAATCGCCGTCGGGCAGGCCGGTGATGAGGACGATCGGAAGCAACTCTCCCTCGGGCATGCGACGCACGCGGCGGCAGACCTCGAAACCGCTGAGGCCGGGCATCGTGATGTCGAGCAGGAGGAGATCGGGAGTGTGACGGCTGATTTCGTCGAGCGCGTGTTCGCCGTTGTCCGCGGTGCGGACGGAGAAGCCGTGTGCGGCCAGGAGTCGGCCCAGCAGTCCACGGACGCGCGCGTCGTCGTCGCAGACGAGAACGCGGTCATGCATGCAGCGCCTACCATCCCGAGGGGTTGGGCAAGAGTCGAACGAAAGGGATGTCGAGGGCGCGCGTGGCATCCTGCCGGTGCGGCTGACGGTCCGTCGTGAGCGCGAATGGACAGTAGGACCCCGCGGCGCGGAATGAAACGCGAATTTGCGCGCCCTGCCGCGTTCGTCGGACTTTCTTTTCTCCCTCGGCGGGTTCGTGGCAAGGTGCGTCGTGTTGTCGCGGCGCGCGGACTCGAAGTCGCACGGGGCGGCTCGAACGACGCGGGCGAAGCTCGGGGGAGCACATGCCAAAAGATCGCATCCCGAAGTTGGGCCGGGGTCAGGTCGCGTTGTTCGTGGGGACGGTCAAGGGGTTGTTCGTGCTCCGCGCGCGCGCCGACCGCGCCGCGTGGGACGTGGGCGGCCCGCTCTTCGCGGGCGAACAGGTGCCCGCCCTCGCGCTCGATCCGCGCGACCGCCGACTGTACGTGGCGAGCCAGAGCTGGCACTGGGGCACGACCGTCCGCACGAGCGACGACCTCGGGGCCACGTGGAGCGATCCCGCCGCCTCCGTGCTCAAGTTTCCCGAGGACACGGGCCTCGCGATGCAGCAGGTCTGGCAGATCCAGCCCGGGCGCTCCTCCGAGCCCGGAGTGGTCTACGCCGGCGTCGCACCGGCCGCGTTGTTCCGTTCGACCGATCGAGGCGGAACCTGGGAACTCGTCCGCGGCCTGCACGAGCACCCGCATCGCGAACGCTGGATGCCCGGCTTCGGCGGGCTCTGCCTGCACACGATCGTTCCCGATCCCGTCCGCCCGGAGCGCATGACCGTGGCGATCTCCGCGGCCGGTGTGTACCGCACCGACGACGGCGGCGCGTCGTGGCAGGCGCGCAACCTCGGCGTACGCGCCGAGTTCCTGCCGGACAAGCATCCCGAGTTCGGGCAGTGCGTCCACAAGATCGTCCAGCACCCTCGCCGTCCGGACACGCTGTTCCTGCAGAACCACTGGGGGCTGTATCGCAGCGACGACGGCGGCGATTCGTGGCGCGACATCGCGCGCGGCGTGCCGTCGGACTTCGGCTTCTGCATGGCGATCCACCCGCACGATCCCGACGTCGTCTACATCGTGCCGCTGGAGTCCGACGGCTACCGCTGCACGCCCGAGGGCCGACTGCGTGTGTACCGGACGCGTGACGGCGGCGGCAAGTGGGAGGCGCTGCAGGAAGGCCTGCCCCAGGAGAACGCGCACGAGACCGTGCTCCGCGACGGCATGTGCACGGACGGCCTGAATCCCGCGGGCGTCTACTTCGGCACGCGCAGCGGCA
>JBGANH010000185.1:0-10133 GCA_044222365.1 Candidatus Eiseniibacteriota bacterium | reverse complement strand
CCCGCGCCGAGGGCCGAAATGGGCGAGATCCGAGCCCGGGTGCGCGTCGCGCGACCACTCGACGCCCACGGTCCCCGCGTGGTACCTCTCTCGCTCGCTTTCGCACGCCCCGCGGCGGTTCACCCGCGCGCCGAGGGCGCTTCGGCCGCGCCCGCGGCCCTTCGCCACTCCTTCCGCACGAGCACCCATGAGCACGACGCTGTCCAAATCCACGCCCACGGCCGTCCGCGAGAACCTGCGCAACATCGCGATCATCGCGCACGTGGACCACGGCAAGACCACCCTCGTCGACGCGCTCCTCTGGCAGAGCGGCGTGTTCCGCGAGAACCAGGAGGTCGCCGAGCGCGTGATGGACTCGAACGACCTCGAGCGCGAGAAGGGGATCACGATCCTCGCGAAGAACACCGCGGTGCGCTACGGCGACGTGAAGATCAACATCGTCGACACGCCGGGCCACGCGGACTTCGGTGGCGAGGTCGAGCGCACGCTCAAGATGGTGGACGGCGTGCTGCTGCTGGTGGATGCCAGCGAGGGCCCGCTGCCGCAGACGCGCTTCGTGCTCAAGAAGGCGCTCGAACTGGGGCTCGAGCCGATCGTGGTCATCAACAAGATCGACCGCAAGGACGCGCGCGTGAAGGAAGTCCTCAACGAGATCTACGACCTGTTCATCGATCTCGACGCCACCGAGGACCAGCTCGACTTCCCCGTGCTCTACACGATCGCGCGCGAGGGCGTGTGCCGCCTCGAGCCCGAGGGCCCGAACCACCGGCTGCAGCCGCTCTTCGAGCAGATCCTCAAGAGCATCCCGGCCCCGAAGTACGACGCCGCGATGCCGCTGCAGATGCTGATCCTGAACCTCGACTACTCCGACTTCGTCGGCCGACTCGCGATCGGCCGCATCCTGAACGGCCGGATGACGCCGCGGCAGGAAGTGATGCTCGTGCGCCGCGACGGCACGCAGGTGCGCTCGCGCGTGACGAACCTGTACGCGTTCGAGGGCCTCGAGCGCGTCGAGGTGCAGGAGGCCGGTCCGGGCGACATCGTCGCGCTCGCGGGCTTCGACGAGGTGCACATCGGCGAGACCGTCACGGATCCCGAAGACCCGAAGGCGCTCGCGCCGGTCACGGTCGACGAGCCCACGGTGAGCATGGTGTTCAGCGTCAACATGTCGCCGTTCGCCGGGCAGGAGGGCAAGCTCGTCACGTCGCGCAACATCAAGGAACGCCTCGAGCGCGAGCTGCTGACCAACGTGAGCATCCGCGTCACCCCGGGCGAGACCCCCGACGCGTTCGAGGTCGCCGGTCGCGGCGAACTGCAGATGGCGATCCTGATCGAGATGATGCGACGCGAAGGCTTCGAGCTGGCGGTGAGCAAGCCCGAGGTCATCACGCACCAGGAGGACGGCCGCACGATGGAGCCGATGGAGCATCTCGTCATCGACTGCCCCGAGGAGTTCGTCGGCGTCGTGACGCAGAAGATCGGCACACGCAAGGGCCGCATGACGAACATGGTCAACCACGGCACGGGCCGCGTGCGCCTCGAGTTCCGCATTCCGTCGCGGGGCCTCATCGGCTTCCGCAGCCAGTTCCTCACCGATACGCGCGGCACGGGCCTGCTCAACCACCTCTTCGACGGCTACGAGCCGTGGATGGGCGACATCCCTCACCGCACGACCGGCGCGCTCGTCGCCGATCGTCAGGGCGTGGCGACGCCCTACTCGATCGAGCACGTGCAGGACCGCGGCGAGATCTTCGTCGAGCCGAACGATCGCGTGTACGAGGGCATGATCGTCGGCGAGAACGCCCGTGAGCAGGACATCGACGTGAACATCGTGCGCGAGAAGAAGCTCACGAACATGCGTTCGGTGGGCGAGGACGCCGTCCGGCTCCTGCCGGTTCACAAGAAGACGCTCGAGCAGGCGCTGGAGTGGATTCGCGACGACGAGCTGCTCGAGGTGACGCCGACCTCGCTGCGGCTGCGCAAGCGGGTCCTCGCGGCCAACATGCGTCCGCGCTACTGGCAGAAGCAGGGCGGCTGATCCGGCCCGTCCGGCGCGCACGGCGGCCGTTCCCTCGCGGGAACGGCCGCCATCTGCTTGCCGTCACATGCCTCAAGGGGCGCCCGTGGGGGGTCGATAACCGCGGGGTACCGGATTCCCGGTGCGTCCACCCATGCGAACCGACCCGCCTCAGGAGCCGCCGCGCGCAGCGAACGCGGACACCGAGGCTTCGCCCGTTCCGAGTGCGGGCGATGCCGCGCGTTTCCTGCTGACCCACGGTTCCGCTGGCGACCGTGAGAGCCGCCGCGTCCTGGTGGCGTTCGCCACGCTGATCGTGCTCGGCGCTGTCGTGCTCAACATCGGGCTCTATCGCAGCGCCCGAGCACGATTCGAGCGTGACGGATGGGCCCGGCTCGAGGCCAGCGCGGACATGCGCCGCGACCAGCTCGCGTTCGGCCTCGGCGCCTTCCGGCGCGAAGCGCTGCAACTCGCCGAGGATCCGGTGGTCGAGTCGCACGCCGTCGCGCTCGCTGCGGGCCAGCGCGCCCCCTCGGCCCAGCGCGAGCTCGAGGACGAGTTCCACAGCACGCAGCGGCATTTCCACTTCGAGAACATTCAGATTCTGTCGGCGACGGGTGCCGTCCTGTACGAGACTTCGCCCTCGCTCGAGCCCGAACGTCGCGTGACCGCGGACCTGGTGCGCCGTGCGCTCGCCGAGGGCCACGACGTGCTCGGGGACCCGCGCGGTGCCGAGATCATCCTCGCGTCTCCGATCGGGGTCGAAGGCCGCGAACCGGTGTGCATCCTCGTTCACACGGTCGCCGACGACCTCTTCGATCCCGAACTCGGGAACTGGCCCGGCCTCGGCGAATCGAGCGGTGCGTTCCTCGTCCGTGCAGACGGCAGCGACGCCCTCGTGCTCACCCATCTCGGCGCACCCGTCACGGTGCTCGCCGGACAGCATGCACCGATGAGTTCGCGCGACCACCTGCCCGAAGCGATGGCCGCGAGCGGTGTCGAGTCACGGATCGAGATCGCGGGGGCCGAAAGGGAGCCGGTCTGGGCCGTGACGCGCACGCTGCCCAGCACGGGCTGGGGCCTCGTCTCTCTCGCGCCGCGCCGCGACGTCATCGCCGGGCTGCGCGACACCACGCGCGGGCTCGTGCTGCTCGACTTCGCGCTGGCCATCGGGCTGATCGCGATCGCGATCGTCTGGCGGCGCATGACGACCAATGCGCTCACGCGGCAGGCCATGGACATCACGAGCCGGCACGCCCGCCGTGTGCAGGCCGTGTTCGACAACGCGTTCGACGCCATCTTCACCTTCGATCGCGCCGGGCGCGTGCGCACGGTGAACCGGGCGAGCGAACAGCTCTTCGGCCGCTCGCCGGAGGAACTCGAGTCGCGCTCCGTGCACCGCTTCATGCGCTGGGGCGGCACAGCGGGATCGGCGCTGCCCGCTCCGGGCTCGGTCGGCGTGGGCGAGGCGCTGCACGCGAGCGGCCGCCGCGTGCCCGTCGAGTACTCGCTCGGCACGACCGGCGGCGGCGACGAACTGCTCTACACCGTGATCGTCCGCGACGTGAGCGACCGCATCGAGGCCGAGAACCGCGTGCGCGCGTTCGCCGAAGGGCTCGAGGTCACCAACCGGCAGCTCGAGCAGGTCAACGCCCAGCTCGAGGAGGCGTCGCGTCTCAAGAGCGAGTTCCTCGCGAACACGTCGCACGAGCTGCGTACGCCGCTCAACGGCATGATCGGGTTCCTGCAGCTCGTCCTCGACGGCATGTGCGACTCGCCCGAGGAGGAGCGGGACTTCCTGCAGCAGGCACTGCAGTGCTCGCGCCACTTGCTCGGACTGATCAACGACGTGCTCGACATCGCGCGCATCGAGTCGGGCAAGCTCACGCTCGAGCTGGAGCCGCTCGACGTGGAGCGGCTGTTCGAGGACGTGCAGACCGTGACGCACGTGCAGGCGGCGCAACGCGACATCCAGCTCGAGTTCCAGGCGGAGCTCGAGGACGGCGTCACCGCGCGCGGCGACTTCGGCAAGGTGAAGCAGGTGCTCATCAACCTCGTGGGCAACAGCCTCAAGTTCACGCCGCAAGGCAGCATCCGCGTGCGCGCCACGAGCCGGAGCGAACTCGGCCACGTGATGTTCGAGGTCGTGGACACGGGCATCGGCATCCCACCGTCGCGCCAGGGCGTGATCTTCGAGAAGTTCGTGCAGGCCGACGGCAGCACGACACGCAAGTACGGCGGAACAGGCCTCGGGCTCGCGATCTCGCGGAGCCTGATCGAGATGATGGGCGGTATCATCGGTGTGCACAGCGAAGGCGAGAACCGCGGCACGCGCATGTACTTCTCGCTGCCGGTCTGGCGCGACGTCGACGCCGAACTGGACGCCGAGACGGCGTTGACGTACGAGGTTCGCGGGCCGGCCGCGGGTCCGCTCGTACTGGTCGTCGAGGACGACCCGGTCTTCCGTCACTACGTTGCGGCGGTGCTGCACCCACGCGGCTACCGGACGATCGAGGCGCGATCGGCCGATCAGGCGTGGGCGATCGTTCGCGAGTTCGCGCCGGCGGTCGTGCTCCTGGACTACGCGCTCGCGAGCGCCCAGCGCGGCGAGCTGCGCACGGGCTGGGACCTCGCGGAGCGCATGTGCACGGACCCCGTGACGCGCCACGTGCCGATCGTCTTCCTCACCGGCTTCGACGACGAACTGCAGGAGAAGCTCAAGTCGACCGCGTTCACGCGCCATCCCGAGCATCTCGTGAAGCCGATCGAGGCGGGCACGCTCCTCGACCGGATCGCCAGCGTCCTCGGCGAAAGCGCGCACACCCCGGTTCGGGTGCTCATGGCGGACGACGATCCGGGTGTCTCGACCTACGTGCGCAAGGTGCTCCCGCGCGACCGGTTCGAGCTGCACGTCACGCCCAATGGTGAGGAGTGCCTGCACGCTCTGCGCACCCGGCCCAGCGAGTTCGACCTGCTGCTGCTCGACCTCATGATGCCCGTCGCGAGCGGCTACGACGTGTTGCGCGAAATGACGCTCTCGGGCCTGCGCCCGGATCTGCCGGTGCTCGTCCTGACCAACTTCCCGCAGCCGCGGGACGAGAACGAGCGGCGCCTGCTCGAGCGCGGGCTCGTGGTCGACGTCCTTTCGAAGACCTCGGTGCATTCCGACGCGCAACTGCTGGTTCGCGTCGTCGAAAGTTGTCTGCGTGGTGAGGGGAGCGCTTCCGGCCGGACCGGGGGCGCGGACACGGCTGAACGGCGGGAGGCCGCATGAGGCACGTCGTCGTGGTGGAAGACGATCCGCACAACGGGATCCTCTTCCGCAAGCTCATCGAGAAGCGCTTGGACGCTCGCGTCACGCTGACCGAGTCGCCCGCGGAGCTGTTCGAGACGCTCGCGGCGCGGCCGGTGGCGCTCGTCGTGATGGACGTGTCGCTGCGGGATTCGCAGTGGAACGGCCAAGCCGTGAACGGCGTGGAGCTCTGCCGCCTCATCAAGGACGACCCACGCACGTCGCACATCCCCGTCGTCCTCGCCACCGCCCACGCCATGCGCGGAGACGCGCAACGGCTGCTGGTCGAGAGCGGGGCGGACGAATACGTCGCCAAACCCGTCGTCGATCACGAAGCGTTCGTCGCCCTCGTGCGAGCCCTCATGGAGAAGGCAGCATGAAGACCAACTCCGAAATCCGAATCCTCGTCGTCGAGGACGACCAGTTCTTCCAGCGTGTGCTGCAGAAGCGCCTGTCGCGCGACGGCTACCAGGTGTTCGTGGCTTCCGACGGCCGCGAAGGCATGAAGGCCATCGTTGCGCACGAGCCCGACCTCGTCATCTCGGATTGGATGATGCCCGAGGTCGACGGGCTCGAACTCTGCCAGGCCGTGAAGACCGGTCTGCGCGAGGCGGCGCCGTACTTCATCCTGCTCACGGCGAAGGGCGAGATCAGCGACAAGCTGCTGGCGCTCGAGACCGGCGCCGACGATTACCTCGTCAAGCCGTGCGACCAGGGTGAGCTGATGGCGCGCGTGCGTTCGGGACTCCGAATCGTGCTCCTGACGCAGGACCTCCGTCATGCCGCGGACGAGGAACGCCAGCGCGCGATCCGTCCCGATGGTCCGGCGCAGGGCGGCCTGTGCCCGCGCTGCCGACGCGTGCGCGACGCACACGGTCAGTGGCACGACCCGGCCGAGTGGCTGCGCGACGGTGGCGTGATCGCGACCGTGCTCGAGACGTGCGGGACGTGCCTGCAGTCGGGCCGCTTCGGGCCGCCGTCGCCCGACGTCTCGGCCGGCGAACGAACGCGCGGCTCGATCGCACGCGTCGTCGCACGCGCGCGCGCGCACGGACGGCCGCGCGCAGGTTCGCGCGAGTGTGAGGCTCGCCACGCTTCGCCGCATCGGTTAGCGTGCGGCGCATGCGTCCACGCCACGCGTCATTCCCCGCGTCACTCCCGCAGCCATGCACGTCCTGATCGCCGGCGGCTCCGGGCTGATCGGCGGACCGGCCACTGCGCGCTCCTCGCGCGCGGTCACGAGGTGACGGTCCTCGCACGCGGCACACACGCGCCACCCGTCGGAGCGCGCCTGCTGGTCGCCGATCGCGGCGACGCGTCCGCGCTCGCCGCGGCACTCGCGTCGTGCTCGACCTGCTCGCCTTCGACGCACCCGACGTCGCGCGGCTCTTCGCGGCGCCCGCTCTCGCGTTCGCGCGCTACCTCGTGATCTCGACCGGGCAGGTGTACCTCGTCGCCGCCGAGCGCACGCCGCCGTTCGCCGAGGGCGACGCGGTAAAGCCGCCGATCGACGAGCCCGAGGCCGGCACGCGCGATCACGCGAACTGGGAGTACGGCATGGGCAAGCGGCGGATGGAGGACGCCGTGCGCGCGCTCGCCGCGGCGCGCGGCGTTCATGCGACCGCGCTTCGCCTGCCGGTCGTGCAGGGCGCGAACGATCCGTCGCGGCGGCTCTGGGCGTACCTGCAGCGGCTGCGCGACGGTGGACCGCTGCTGTTGCCCGAGGGCGGCCGCCATCCCGTGCGTTTCGTGTGGGCCGAGGACGTGGCACGTGCCGTGGTCGCGCTCGCCGAGGGCGCCGGGACCTCCGCGTTCGCGTACAACCTCGCCCAGCCGGACGAGCCGCAACTGATCGACCTCGTCGGTGCGATGGCCGACGCGCTCGGCGTCGTGCCGCGCGTGATCGAGTGCTCTTGGGAGGACATCGGGCGCGCCGGGCTCGATCCGCGCTTCTCGCCCTACTCGGGCCGCTGGTGCTCGCGCCCGGATCCGTCGCTCGCGGGGCGCGACCTGGGCTTCACGGCGTCACCGACCGAGGTTTGGCTGCCCGAGGTCGTGCGCGCGCACCTCGCCGAGCCCGATCCGCGGCCGCACGACACCTACGCGCGGCGGGCGGTGGAGCGGGCACTGGGTGGAGCGGGCACTGGCCGCGACGATCGCGGCGCGTTGAGCCGCGCGCACCGGGCGCCCGAAACGCGAAACGCCGCTCGGGGTGCGGCGAATCGTGATCACGGTGGACGTATGCCGCCGGCCGGCCGATACCGTGCGCGTCGTCGCGGGCACTCGGGCTGGGCCCGACAACTTGACCGGCCGCGCCCGTCCGACTAGTCTTTTCGCCCGCATTTGATTTCGCCTGCGGCCTGCGCGGTCGCCGGCCCCCGTCGTTCCTCGGTAGCTCAATGGTAGAGCATTCGGCTGTTAACCGAAGGGTTGTAGGTTCGAATCCTACCCGAGGAGCCACTCTCTCGAAGGCCCGCCCCGTGCGGGCCTTCGGTGTTTCCGGGCCACGCGGCCGCACGCCGCCGTCTGTTCATCCCCGTGCCGCGCACATCGCCGCTGATCCCGGCGTGCGAATCGTCTAGCTTCCCGCGCATGAACTTCACCGCTCTCGGCGCGCTGGTCGGCGCGCTCTCCGTGATGCTCGGCGCCTTCGGCGCCCACGCGCTGCGCGACCGGCTCGATCCCGCGATGCTCGCGACGTTCGAGACCGCGGTGCGCTACCAGTTCCTCCACGCGATCGCGCTGCTGTTCGTCGGCCGCTCCGTCCACGATGCGCCGCGTCCGGGCGCGAACCTCGCCGGCGTGCTGTTCACGATCGGCATCGTGCTCTTCTCGGGCAGCCTCTACGCGTACGTCGGCACCGGCGTGCGTGCGTGGGGCGCGGTGACGCCGTTCGGCGGCGTCGCGTTCATCGTGGGATGGCTCGCGCTGGCGCGCGCGCACTGGACGGCGAAGTGATCCGAACGCCCCGCGGCGCGGACCGCGTCGTGCGGTCGCGACGCGTCGCGCTGCCGCACGGCGAGCGCCCCGCCACGGTCGTCGTGCGCGACGGCCGCATCGCCGCAGTCGAGCCGTGGGACGCGGGGCTCGCGGTGACCGACGAACTGGGCGAACTCGTGCTGCTGCCCGGCGTCGTCGACACCCACGTGCACGTCAACGAGCCGGGCCGCACCGAGTGGGAGGGCTTCCGCACCGCGACGCGCGCGGCGGCGGCCGGCGGGGTGACGACGATCGTCGACATGCCGCTCAACAGCGTGCCCGCGACCACCACCGCCGCGGCGCTGCGCGAGAAGGTGCGCGCGATGGCGGGTCAGCTCGCGGTCGACGCCGGACTCTGGGGCGGCGTCGTGCCGGGCAACGCGGGCGAGCTGGAGGCGCTCGCCGCCGCCGGCGCGCTCGGGTTCAAGTGCTTCCTCTCGCCCTCGGGCGTGGACGAGTTCGGACACGTCGGCGAGTCCGACCTGCGCGCGGCGATGCCGGTGATCGCGAAGCTCGGCCTGCCGCTGCTCGCGCATGCCGAGGATCCCGCGCTGCTGCGGCCACTGCCCGCTTCGACGCGGCGTCACGCCGACTGGCTCGCGAGCCGCCCGCCCGAGGCCGAGTCGAGCGCCATCGCGATGCTCGCGAGCCTGGCCGCGGCATTCGGCGTCCACGTGCACGTGGTGCACGTCGCGTCGCGCGCGGGCGTCGACGCGGTCGGCGCCGGCGTGCTCGCGACGCTCGAGGCGGGCCGCGGACTCGTCACCGCGGAGACGTGCCCGCACTACCTCTCGTTCGCGGCCGAGGCGATCGCCGACGGAGCGACGGTGTTCAAGTGCGCGCCGCCGATCCGCGAGGACGCGGAGCGCATCGCGCTCGCGCGCGCCGTGTGCGCGCACGCGCTCGAGGTGGTGGCAAGCGATCATTGCCCGCGCCGCCGTCGCTCAAGGACCTCGATGGCGGCGACTTCGCGCGCGCGTGGGGCGGCATCGCGTCGCTCGAGTTCTCGCTCGCCGCGACGTGGACCGCGCTGCGCGACCAGGGCGCGTCGGCGGCGGACCTCGCCCGGTGGATGGCGGCCGCGCCCACGCGGCTCGCGGGGCTCGAGGGGCGCAAGGGCGCGATTGCTCCGGGGCACGACGCCGACCTCCTCGCATTCGATCCCGAGGCGTCGTGGACGCCCACCGCGGGCGCGCTGCACCAGCGCCATGCGGTCTCGCCCTACGTCGGCCGCGCGCTGTGCGGCCGCGTGCACGCGACGTGGTTGCGCGGCGTGCTCGTCTACAACGGCCGCAACGTCGTCGGTGAGCCGGGTGGGCTGTGGCAGCGCCGCGCAGAAGCGGTGGACCCGGCGCAGGCCTTCGCGTAGCGTCGCGCGCCATGTCCACGACCACGTTCACGCCCGAAGCGCTCGTCGAGCGGCTATTCACGCTCGCCACGTTCACCGCGCCCGGACCCGGCGTCACGCGGCTCGTCTACGACGACGCGTGGTGCGCGGCGCACGCGTGGCTGCGCGACGAAGCCGCTTCGCTCGGGCTCGCGGCGACGTGCGACGCGATCGGCAACCTGTGGCTGCACGATCCCGCGCTCGCGCCGGGCGCCGACGTGATCGCGGTCGGTTCGCACCTCGATTCGGTGGTGAACGGCGGCCGCTACGACGGCGCCTACGGCACGATCGCCGCGCTGCTGCTCGCGGCCGAGCTGCGCGGCGACGTCGCGGCATTCGTGACGTGCGAGGAGGAAGGCAGTCGCTTCCCGGCCGCGCTCACCGGCGTGCGCGGCCTGCTCGGCGACCTCGTGCCCTCGACGATCGCGCACCTCGCCGACGCCCACGGGACGCGGTGG
>JBGANH010000184.1:0-9795 GCA_044222365.1 Candidatus Eiseniibacteriota bacterium | reverse complement strand
GCGGCTACCGTTCCAGCGCGGAGTTCTATCTCGTGTGGGGCGCCGCGGCGGTGCTGTCGCTCGCGGCGTCGCTGCCGTTCCTGCTCGCGCACTACCGTGCGCTGGCGCCCGAACGTGCCGACGGCACGCACTCGACGTTCGCCGGCGTGGCGTTCGAGCGCGAAGAACAGGCTGCGGTAGTTGAGGAACTGGACGACGTTCGACGCCTGCGCGAGCGAGCCGAGCCCCACGAGCCGCCGCGCCACGCCCGCGAACGTCGAGCGCGTGCCGTCCTCGCGCTCGGGCGCGAGGGCCCGGTAGTGAGCAAGCAGGAACGGCAGCGACGCCGCGAGCGACAGCACCGCCGCGGCGCCCCACACGAGATAGAACTCCGCGCTGGAACGGTAGCCGCGCGTGAGCGCGACCGCCGCGCCGAGCGCCACGATCGCGAACGGGCGCAGGAACTCGAGCAGGCTGGCCTGCCACACGGCGCGCCCCGCGGTGAGGACGTACGTGTGCACGAGCAGCATCGCCTGCAGCACCGAGACGAACACGACGAGCGGCGTCTCGGCGCCGAGCGAGCGGCCGAGCGCGCGCGCGCCGAGCGCGACGAGCACGGGAATCGCGACGCAGAAGGCGTAGCTCGCCGCGAGCAGGTGGCGCAGGTGGCGCCGGCTCGGGTCGTTCGCGGCGAGGTACACGATGGACGCGCCGCCCGCGAATCCCACGACCAGCACGAGCAGGTTGACGGTCGCGCCGAACAGCGCGATTTCGCCGCGGAACGTGACGCCGAAGAGCCGCGCGGTCATCACGAGCAGCACGAACTGCGAAGCCGCCGCGCCGGTCTTGAAGCCGAGGATCGCGGCGCCGTCAGCGGCCGGACGCATGGCGGGCCAGCAGGGTGTCGTGGCGTGGGCGCCGTCCCGCGGGCACTTCGCGGACGCGCGCGAACGGATCCACCTCGAAGCACGTGTAGCCGAGCGCACGCAGCGTGGCGAGCAGGCCGTCGCCGGAAGTGCCCATCGGCGAGCGCGTCGGGCTTCCACTCGAGGATCAGCACCGGGCGCAAGCGTGCGAGCGTCGCGCGCCCGCCGGCCAGCACGCGTTCCTCCGCGCCCTCGACGTCGATCTTGATCACGTCCACGCGGTCGAGCCCCTCGTGCGCGGCGAACGCGTCGAGCGGCAGCGTCGGGAACGAGCCCACGGACACGTTGCGCGTCTCGCTGCGGTGGAGCGACGAGAGCCCTTCGTTGTAGTCGGCGTCGCCGTGCCCGGCGGCCGAGGCGAACATCTCGACCTCGCCTTCGGTGTCCGAGAGCGCGAGCCGGAACGCGCGCACGTGCGGGAACGCGTTGAGCGCGACGTTCTCCTCGAGGCGGGCGAACCATTCCGGCACGGGCTCGAACGCGTACACGCGCCCGCGCGGAGCGCGGTGCGCCGCGACGAGCGTGAGCTCGCCCTGGTTCGCGCCCACGTCGAGGAACACGCCGTCCTCGGGCAGGAAGCGCCGCACCATCGCGGCCTCGGCGAACGAATGGATGCCGCGCCAGTAGATGAGGCTGCCCATGTAGGCGGCGCGGTCGAGCTTCATGCGCAGCGCGCCTTCGAAGTCGTCGATCACGATCCAGCGGTCGGCGCGGCCCGTCCACGCGCGCACGTCGTGCAGGCGCAGCGGCTCGAGCAGGCGGTGCCAGCCGCGGAAGCGCGGCACGCGGCGCGTGAAGCGCGCGAGCGCGGGGTCGAGCCTCATCGCGCGGACTCCGCCGCGGCGCCGTCCGCCTGCGCGCTCCAGCCGCGCGCCGCCCACGCGAGTCCCGCGAGCGTGTAGACGTGGTAGAGCAGCTCCTCGTCGCCGAAGTTCCACTCGAAGCACCCGGCGACGAGGAAGCCCGCGAGCGCGGCGAACGCGCCCAGGCGGAGCGCCATCGCGAGATCGTCCTCGGAGCGCTCGCGCAGCCGCCGCGCGAACGCGACACCCGGCGCCGCCGCGCGCAGCAGCGACGCGTACAGCCAGCCGAACGCCGCGAGCCCCGTGAGCCCCATGGTCGCGGCGATCTGCACGTAGGCGTTGTGCAGGTGCCCGACCTTCTCGGTCGCGCCCGGCACCATGTAGCGCTCGTAGAGCCCGTGCATGTCGATCAGGCCGACACCGGTGAGCGGGCGCTCGAGGAACATCTTCAGCCCCGCGCGCCACATGAGGATCCGCTCGCCGTTGTAGCCGTGGCCAGGATCGAACATGTGCCGCAGCCGGTCGCCGAAGTCGCCCGGCGTGAACGCCACCGCGGCCGCCGCGACCACCGCGAGCGCCGCGACGCCGGCCGGCCACACGAAGCCGAGCACGACGCCCGCGCCGGCGAACGCGCCGAGCCACGAGCTGCGCGTGTAGGTCGCCGCGAGCGCCGCGCCCGTGAGCGCGACCGTGAGCGCGGCGCCCCAGCGCCAGCGCGGCGAGCGCGCGAGCAGCGCGATCGCGCACGCGACCGGGAACACGAGCTGCAGCTGCCCGCCGTACGTCATGTAGTGATGGCTCAGCCCGCGCGCGCGCCACAGGTAGCTGTGTCCGTGACTCCACCAGGCCACCAGCCCCCACACCGCCATCGCCGAGCCCATCGCGAGGTAGGCCGCGAGCGCACGCCGGCCGGCGCGGCGGTCGGCGCCGTGCAGCGCCGCGAGCGCGACGAGCAGCGGCATGAAGAACTTGTTCGGCCGCGCGAGCGAACGCGCGGGCTCGAGCGAGAACACGCCGACGATCACGAACGCCGCGAGCCATCCGAACGTCGCGAGCTGCACGGGCGTGATCGGCCAGCGCGGGCGGCTCGCCGCGGGGGTGGCCGCGAGCCACGCGAGCGTGAACACCGCGCAACCGACCGAGGTGATGCCCATGGGCGCGATCGGGCCGCCGAGCGAAACGACCAGCAGCACGAAGAAGACGGCGGAGAGTCTCGCGAACGTCGCGGACGGCGTCACGACCCGGCGCCCTCGCCGGAATCCGACGCGCGCTTCGCGCGCTCCGCACGCTCCGCGGCGTCCTTCGCGCGCTGCAGGCCGCCGAGGAACTTGCGGTCGTCGCCGTCCAGGTCCGCGCGATCGAGCAGGTCCGGGCGGCGCTCGAACGTGCGCGCGAGCGCCTGCTCGCGGCGCGCGCGCTCGATCTTCGCGTGATGCCCGCTCATGAGCACGTCGGGTACCTTCCAGCCCTTGTACTCCGCCGGGCGCGTCCAGTACGCGCAGTCGAGCAGCCCCGAGTGGAACGAGTCGCTCTCGACCGAGTCGAACTTGCCGACGACGTCGGGCTGCAGCCGCGCGAGCGCGTCCATCACCACGAGCGCCGCCGGTTCGCCTCCCGAGAGCACGAAGTCGCCGATCGAGAACTCCTCGTCGATGAAGTGCTCGCTCACGCGTTCGTCCACGCCCTTGTAGCGACCGCACACGATCACGACGTGGTCGAGGATCGCCCACTCGATCGCGGTGCGCTGCGTGAACGTGCGCCCCTGCGGCGAGGTGAGCAGCACGCGCGTGCGCGGTGGCCGCGCGCCCTTCTCGCCCACGCCGACCGAGGCGAGCGCGCGGTCGATGGGCTCGACCTTGAGCACCATGCCCGCGCCGCCGCCGAAGGGCGAGTCGTCGACCGTGCGGTGCGGGTCGTCGGTGAAGTCGCGCAGGTTCACGACGTCCACCTGCAGCTTCGCCTTGTCGAGCGCCACGCGCACCATGCCGTCGGCGAGCGCTCCCGCGAAGTAGTCGGGGAAGATCGTGACGATGGTGAGCCGCACTAGAGCAGCTCCTCGAACCCCGCCGGCAGCTCGATCGTCATGACGCCGCCCTCGAGGTCCACGGACTTGAGGTACGGGGTGTGGATCGGCAGGAGCGTCTTGCTGCTTCCCGCCGAGCAGAACAGCCGGTCCCCGACCTCGATGATCTCGCGCACCGTGCCGAGTTCCTTGCCGTCGGTGCCCACGAGGCGCAGGCCGACGAACTGGAACGTGTACGCCACGCCCGGGCCCGGATCGGGCAGCTTCGCCGAGTCCACCCACAGGTCGCCGTTCACGAGCTGGGCGGCGTCCTCACGCGAGTGCACGCCCGCGAAGCGGACGAGCAGACGGTCGTGCGTCGGGCGCACCGAGTGGAACACGAGCGACAGGTCGTCCGCACCGCGGCGGCGCCACTCGACCCGGCCGAGCGCGCGCAGTTCGTCCGCGGTCAGCGAGCAGCCGTCGAGGTACTGCTCGCCCTCGACGCCGTGGGGCCGCCCGAGGCGGCCCAGCTGGACGCTTTTCCGTCGGCGATCTCCAGGTCCATGCGGCGATCCACGCGCGAGGCGGCGGCGCCGAGCGCGAGTCGCAGCGACTTCGCGGTGCGGCCCTGCTTGCCGATCACGTGGCCGATGTCGTCGGCATGGACGCTCAGTTCGAGGATGCCGTCGTCGCCCGCGGACACGATCTCGACCGCGACGTCGTCCGGATGATCCACGAGACCCTTGGCCATGTACGTCACGAGATCACGGAAGCGGAAGTCGTGTTCGTCCGGGTCCACCATGACGCGCTCCTTGCGGGGCGCGGGAGCGGCCGGCGGGGGCGTCGCGCTGCGGATGATGACGGCGGCGTTCGCGATCAGCGCGGGGTCGTCCACCGGACCGACCGGAGCGGCGTCGGCGGTCGTGGCCATCGGGCCGCCGTACTTGACCTTGCGCTTCAGGGGGCGGCCGTACATCGCGGCGTTGTTCGTGTCGGACATGAGTGACGTCACCCGTTCGGTTGAGGTGGTGCGAGCCGCCCGCACGGGAACGGGGGCGGCGAAGAGGGCTGGCTCGGACAAGCCGGGGCGGGACTATACCCGAAGGGCCCTCCCGGCCGGAAACGGCGGCCGGGCCGCCCTCGCGAGCCCCCGGCGGCCGCGCCGTCAGCCGCGGCGGACGACCGGAACGAGCGCCAGGCGCAGGCCCGCGACGAGCGCCACGACCAGCCAGGCCGCGACGAGCAGCGGCTGGGTCCCGCCGGTCGCCAGGCGCGTGAGCAGGAAGCCGCTCGCGCTGAGCGCCGCGGCCACCGCCCAGACCGTGACCACGGTCAGGGCGGGCTGGCGGACCAGTGTGGCGAGGCGGTGATTCGTGTGGTCCTTGCCGCCCTGGTAGACCGGGCTCCTGTCCTTCACGCGCGTGATGATCACGAAGATCATGTCGAACGCCGGATAGCCGAGCGCGAGCAGCGGCCCCATCTGCGCCCAGCCGGGCGGCTGGCTGCGCATGGCGATCAGCGCCGAGGCGCCGAGCGAGTAGCCGAGGAACAGGCTGCCCGCGTCGCCGAGGAAGATGCGGGCGCGCGGGAAGTTGAAGGGCAGGAATCCGACGCATGCGCCGGCGAGCGCGAGCTGCGCCGCCGCCACGCCGTGGGCGCCGCGCTCGAGGCTCATCCACGCGAAGCCGACCAGCGCGATCGGCGCGAGCCCGCCGACCATGCCGTTCATGTTGTCGAGGAAGTTCACCGCGTTCATGAGCGCGATGACACCGATCATGGCGAGCGCCCCCGTCACGCCGAGCGGCAGCCCGGTGTCCGGCACCACGCCGGCCGACACGATGAGCGTCGCGGCCGCGGCCTGCCCCACCATCTTCACGCTGGGCTGCATGCCGAAGCGGTCGTCCCAGAGCCCGAGGCCCAGCGCCACACCGGCGCCCGCGAGCAGGTAGTACGCCTCCCAGTCGCCGGTCGCGACGGGCATGCGAGAGACCGTGATCGCCCAGCCGACGAGCGCGGCGAGGAACACCGCGGCGCCGCCGAGCAGCGCCGTCGCGGAGGTGTGCAGCTTGCGCGCTTCGGGATGGTCGAGATAGCCCGTGGCCCACGCGAGCCGCAGCATGAGCGGCGTCGTCAGGAGCGCGGCGAGGAACGCGATGGGGAAAGCGACCAGTGACAAGGAAGGGAGCTCCCCCCTTCGCGGATCGTCAGGCCGTGGTGGCCTCGATCGGGCAGGGAATCCCGATCTGCTCGCAGTGGTCGCGGATCGTCAGTTCGAGCAGACGGTCGAGCGAGACCTGCGGGCGATAGCCCACGTAGCGGCGGATCTTGCGAAGGTCCGGCACGCGCCGGCGCATGTCCTCGAACGAGCGGCCATAGACCTGCTCGTAGGGAACGAACTCGATGGCCGAGTCGCTGTGGCACAACCGCTTGATGCGCTGCGCCAGCTCGAGCACGGTGACTTCCTCGTCGGAACCGACGTTGAAGACCTCGCCCTCGGCGTCCGCGCTGTCCATCAGCATGAGCGCGCCACGCACGACGTCGTGCACCGCGGAGAAGCAGCGCGACTGCTGGCCGTCCCCGAACACGAGGATGGGCTCGTTGGAGATCGCGCGCTGCACCATGTTGGGAATGACCATGCCGTACGCGCTCGACTGCCGCGGACCGCAGGTGTTGAAACAGCGCAGGATCACCACGGGCAGGCGGTGCTGCTGGAAGTAGGCCTGCGCGAGGCACTCGTCCACGGCCTTGCCCGCCGCGTAGGACCAGCGGAGCTTGTGCGTCGGCCCCATCAGGCGGTCGTCGTCCTCGTGGAACGGAACGGAGACGCCCTTGCCGTAGACCTCGCTGCTCGAGGTGACCATCACCTTGCGGCGGTGGGCGGAGCACGCCTCGAGCACGACCTCGGTGCCGCGGATGTTGGTCAGGAGCGAGCGGAGCGGGTTCTCGAGGACGTACTTCACCCCGACGGCGGCGGCGAGATGGTAGACGCGGTCGCACTGGGCCACGAGGCCGTGCACCAGCGCGGCATCCATGACGTTGCCTTCGAGGAACCGGAAACCGGGGTCGCGCTGGAACGTGCGCAGGTTCTCGACCCGACCAGTGGAGAGGTCGTCGAGGGCCCAGACTTCGTGTCCACGCTGGAGCAGCTCCTCGGCCAGATGCGAGCCGATGAAGCCGGCACCTCCTGTGACCAGAACCCTCATGTCCATCCCTCGAAGGAAACTCTCAAGGATCGCGGCGATTCGGGCGAAGTTGTCGGGAACGTTGCCGCAACCGGGCCGAAGTCCTCCGGACCGGCCCCGGCCGTGCAGGGTAGAGGCCGGAACTCGGCAGAGTCAACCGGAACTCCAAGCCAGCGCGCGGTTTCTCCGGACGGAGCGAGGGTGTGCATGACTCCCTCTCTACCCGGCTGGCGCTCCCGGGTTCCGCTTTCGCGCCGAACTCCCTCCGTCAGCGCCGGGATGGTGCGCTCGCGTCGGCGCGATCGAGCGTTTCGCGATAGACGCGCTCGAGTCCCCGCATCATGGCGCCGGTCGTGAACAGCTCGCGGACGCGTGCGCGGCCGGCGTGGCCCATCGCGTGGCGGGTGACCGGGTCCCGCATGAGGGTGCCGATGGCCGCGGCGAGCGCACCGGCGTCCCCGGGCGGCACGACCAGGCCGGTCTCGCCCTCGGCGTTGACGAACGTCGTTCCGGTGCCCAGTTCGGTGCAGATCGCCGGCAGGCCCGACGCGAGGTACTCGACCATCGAGAGCCCGAAGGCCTCGCTCGGGTGAATGGACGGCAGCACGCCGACCGCCGCCGCGGCGAGGTGCGCCCGCAGCACCTCGTCGCTCACCGCTCCCGCGAAGATCACCTTGTCGCCGAGACCCAGCCGTGCGGCCTGCTCGCGGAGCGACGCCTCCATGGGACCGTCGCCCACGATCACGGCACGGGCGTCCGCCCGGGCCATCGCGTCGAGCAGCACGCCGAGACCCTTGTAGTAGCGTAGCCGGCCGACGAAGAGCACGAACGGCCCGCCGTACCGCCGGCGCAGCGCCTCGGCGTCCGCGGAGTCGCGGTCGAGCGCGAGGAACGCCTCCGCATCCACGCCGAGCGGCACGACGCGGCACTTGTCGCGGTACCCGTGCACGAGCGAATCGGCGCGCTCGAGCGCCTGCGGCGAGATCACGTGCACGAGGTCGGCGCGGCCGAGCAGCGCGCGCACGAGCGGCGCGTACACCGGCATCAGCGCCTTCTGGCGCACGATGTCGGCGTAGTAGGTCACGAGCAGCGCGCCGGGCGGGCGCCGCCACAGCCAGCTCGCCTCACCCAGCGGGTTCGGGAAGTGCAGGTGCCACAGGTCCGCGCGCAGGCGGCCCAGTTCGGTCGCGAACGACGGGCAGATCGGGCTCGACAGCGCCCTCGCCCATTCGGCGACGCGGTGCACGTGCACGGCCGCGACGGTTTCGTGGACGGTGGCGCGGCCGCCGCTCGCCGACACGAGCACGTGCACCTCGTGCCCTTCGGCGACCTGCGCGCGCGCGATACGCTCGACGGTCTGCTCGATGCCGCCGCGCACCGGCGGATGGTAGTCCTTGTAGACGTGGACGATCTTCACGGCCGCCCCGTCACTTGCGCGAGCACGGCGCGCACCGTGCGCGCGCAGTCGTCGTAGGTCCGGCGCGCGGCGGCCTCGCGGCCGGCGGCGGCCATGTGCTCGCGCCGCGCGTCGTCGGATGCGACTTCGACGATGGCCCGCGTCCAGGCTTCGACGTCGTGAGGCGGCAGGAACCGCGCGAAGCCGGCCCCGCTCTCGTGCAGCACGGGAATGTCCGAGCACAGCACCGGCAGCCCGCGCGACGCGGCCTCGAGCAGCGGCAGCCCGAAGCCCTCGTACAGCGTCGGGAACACGAGCAGCGTGGCGTTCGCGTACAGCCACTCGAGCTCGGGCTCGGCCACCGCGCCGAGCGCGCGCACGTGCGGCAGGCGCTCGAACGCGCCGAAGCGCGGGTCCACCGGACCCGCGAGCACGAGCGGCAGCGGCGGCGCGCCGGTCCACGACTTCCACACGTCGTGCAGCAGCGCGAGGTTCTTGTGCGGGCGGTTGCCACCCACCGCGAGCGCGAAACGCCCCGCGGGCACTGCGGAGGGCCGGACGGCCCCGGTCGTGCCGCGCACCGGGGTGCCGAGCGGCGCCACGTGCAGGCGTTCACGCCGGATCAGCGTGCGGCGCGCGATCTCGTCGCGCGAGAACGCGCTGCTCGTGATCACGGCCTCGGCCTGCGCGGCGAACGCGAGCGCGACGCGGAACAGTTCGCGCACGCGCCAGGGCGCGCGCACCTCGGGCACGAGGTGCATCGCGTCGTGCAGCGTGAGCACGGTCGGCATGCCGGCCGACGTCGGGCGCACGTAGAACGGACTGAAGTACACGTCCGCGCCGGAAGTGCGGGCGATCGCGCCGGTCGAGCCGGGCGCGGTGAAGCCGAGCGGCGGCGCGTCCGTCTCGAGCCACTTCACCCCGGGCTCGCGCCGCAGCGCTTCGGGATCGAAACGCGAGGCGCCCGTGCCGCGCCGCCAGAGCAGCACGTACTCGTCGCGCTCGTTCGCCGCGAGCAGCGCGCGCAGCAACTGCCAGGCGTGCGTGCCGATGCCGGTGAAGTGGTCCGCGGCGTAGCGCAGGTCGTAGAGCACCTTCATGACGACGCCCCGGCGCGCGCGTAGAGCTCGAACAGCCGCCGCGCCCACGGCTCGAACGCGAACGCCTCCGCGCGGGCCCGTCCGCGCGCCGCGAGCGCCTCGCGGGAGCCGGGATCGCGCCACAGCGCGAGCAGCGCTGCGGCGAGTTCCCCGGCGTCGTCCGCGGGCACGACCCGCGCGGCGTCGCCCGCGACCTCGGGAAGCGAGCCACGGTCGCTGCACACGCACGGGCAGCCGTGCGCCATCGCCTCGAGCAGCGGCAGCCCGAAGCCCTCGTCGAGCGACGGGAACGCGAGCGCCGTCGCGGCGCCGTAGAGCGCCGCCAGCACGTCGTCCCCGGCGTCCGTCACGCGCAGCACGCGGTCACGCGATCGCATCGCCTCGAGCTGCGCGAAGATCGGGCC
>JBGANH010000183.1:0-9472 GCA_044222365.1 Candidatus Eiseniibacteriota bacterium | reverse complement strand
CGCCGAGCGCCTCGCCGAACTTCTTGTGGGTCGTGAGCCGCCCGCGGCGGTAGTCGTCGTCGTCCATGGCCGGCAGGTCGTCGTGCACGAGCGAGAACGCGTGCACGCACTCGACGGCGATCGCGGCGGGCAGCGCGCGGCGCCAGTCGCCGCCCACGGCCTCGCAGGCGGTGAGCACGAGCAGCGGGCGCAGCCGCTTGCCCGGCGAGAGCGCGGCGTAGCGCAGGGCCTGGCCGAGCCGGCCGGGGCCGCCGGCCCGCTCGCGCACGGCGCGCGTCAGCGAGCGCTCGAAGACGGCGAGGCGCGACTGCAGTTCGCGGCTGCCGGAGGACAACGCGGTCTTCGCCCGGGTCGTGGCCATGATCAGAAGAGCGAGCCGGGCGCGGACGGGGCGCCACCGCGCTCGTCGTCCTCGAACGGTTCGGTCGTGGGCTCCCCGCCCTCTTCCTGTGATTCGACGAGGCGTTCGATGCGCTTCTCGGCCTCGTCGAGCGTCGTGGTGAGGCGGCGCGAAAGCTTCACGCCCTCCTCGTAGCGCGCGATCGAATCCTCGAGCGAGAGCTGCCCACCCTCGAGTTCCTCGACGATGGTCTCGAGGCGCTTCATCGCGTCCTCGAAACTCGGCTGCGGGCCGCCGTCAGCGGCCGGCTTCTTCGGAGCCATCCGTTCCCCCCTTGCGAATCGTCTCGATCACCGCGCCGGCCTCGCCGCGCGCGAACTCCACGAGGATGCGATCTCCCGCCGCCAGCGCCTCGACGCCGCGCACGAGACGCCCGTCGGGTGAGCGCACGAGCGTGTAGCCGCGCTCGAGCACCGCGCGCGGCGACAGCGCACGCAGCCGGTCCTCGAGCGACAGCAGCCGCCGCCGCTCGTCCATCGCGGCGCTCGTGGCCGCATGATGCAGCCGCTGCGCCAGCCCCGTCACGTCGTCGTGACGCTCGCGCAGCACCCGTGGGAACTCGCGCAGGCCGTACGCGCGTACGAGCGCGTCGGCGCGCGCGCGCGCGTCGCGCACGTGCGTGCGCAGCGCGGAGGTCAGGCGTTCGCGCGCGTCGTCGATCCGCTTCTGCAGCGTGCCGAACACGTCGCGCACGCGGCGGAAGCCGTACTGGCCGAGCAGCGAATCGAGCGCCTGCTGCCGGCGCCGCACGCCGTCGGTCACCGCCCGCTGCGCGCGCGCCGACAGCACGTCCACGCGGTGGCGAAGTTCCGACGCGTCGCGCACGGCGATCTCGGCGGCGTTGCTCGGCGTCGCGGCGCGCACGTCGGCGACGAAATCGGCGAGCGTGAAATCCACCTCGTGCCCGACGGCCGAGATCACGGGCAGCTTCGACGCCGCGATCGCGCGCACGACGGGTTCTTCGTTGAACGCCCACAGGTCCTCGAGCGAGCCTCCGCCGCGTCCCACGATGAGCAGGTCCACGCCCCCGGCCGTCCGGGCGTGGCGGTTGAAGCGTTCGATCGCCGCGGCGATCTCGGCCGAGGCGCCCATGCCCTGCACCTTGACCGGCGCGAGCACGATGCCGATGCCCGGCCAGCGGCCGCGCAGCACCTTGATCACGTCGCGCACGGCGGCGCCGAGCGGCGACGTCACGATGCCGATGCGCTTCGGGAAGCGCGGCAGCGGCTTCTTGCGCGCGGCGTCGAACAGCCCCTCCGCCTGCAAGCGAGCCTTGAGCTCCTCGAACTGCTGCTGCAGCGCGCCGATGCCCGCGGGGCGCATCTGGCGCACGACGAACTGGCAGCGGCCGTTGCCGCCGTAGAAGTCCACGTCGCCGAACGCCTCGACCTCGAGGCCGTCCTTGGGCGCGAACGCGAGCTTGCCCGCGTTGCCGCGCCACATGACGGCCGAGACCATGGCCGGTGTGCCGTCCTTGAGCGTGAAGTAGAGGTGGCCGCTGTCGTAGCGCTTGAAGCCCGTGATCTCGCCGCGCACCCACAGGCCCGGAAACGCTTCGTTCAGGACCTGCTTGAGCTGCGCGGCGAGTTCTCCCACCGTCAGGATGTGATCGTCCTGCTGCGGGCTCAGCGCCACGAAGCGGCCTCCCCTCGTGCGATCGCCGGCGTCAGACGCGCACCGTCGCGCACTGGCGCTCGGCCGCGATCACGGTGTTGAGCACCACCATGGCCACGGTCATGGGGCCGACGCCGCCGGGCACGGGCGTCACCGCCGAGGCCACGTGCTGCACCGACTCGAACTCGACGTCGCCCGTGAGTCGGCTCTTGCCACCGGGCACGTCCATGCGATGGATGCCGACGTCCACGACCACCGCGCCGGGCTTCACCCAGTCGGCGGTCACCATGTGACGCTTGCCGACCGCGGCGACGAGCACGTCGGCCTGGCGCGCGAGGTTCTTCAGCTCGGGGCCCGAACCGCTGTGCCCGATCGTGACGGTCATGTCGCAGCCCTTGCTCGAGAGCAGCGTCGCGGCGGGACGGCCGACGATGTGGCTGCGTCCGAGCACGACGGCGTGCTTCCCCTTGAGGGGAATCTCGTAGTACTGGAGCAGGCGCACGACGCCGTACGGCGTCGCGGGCACGAAGCCCGGCAGGCCGACCGCGAGACGCCCGGCGTTCTCGGGATGGAAGCCGTCCACGTCCTTGTGCGGCGGGATCGCCTCGAGCGCCGCGTTGCCGTCGGCCGGGGCCGCGAGCGGCAGCTGCACGAGGATGCCGTGGATGGAATCGTCCGCGCCGAGCGCCTGCACCTTGCGCACGACTTCTTCCGTCGTCGTGCCGGCGGGCAGCGTGACGCGCTCGACCGCGATGCCGGCGTCGGAGCACGCTTCGAACTTCTTCTTGAGGTAGACCTTCGAGGCCGGATCGTCGCCCACGGAGACGAGCGCGAGCTTGGGGCTGTGGCCCTGGTCGAGCAGCACCTGCGCGCGCATCTTCGCTTCGATGCGGACGCTCTCGGCGGGCTCGGCGCCCGTCAGCAGCCGGCACGTGCCGCCCGCCTGCGCGGCGGCGCCCTTCTCGTACGGGATCTGCAGGCGCGTGATGCGCGTCGCCTTGCCCGTCGCCTCGTCCACGGAGACGAGCACGGCGTTCAGCCGCAGGTCGCCCTCGGAGGGCTGCAGGCGCTCGGGCATGGACGTGAGGAAGCGCTTGAGCGCGGCGGTGCGGTCCATGCCGATCACGGAATCGAAGCCGCCGGTCATGCCGGCGTCGGTGAGGAACGCGGTGCCCTTCGGCAGCACGCGGTCGTCGGCCGTCTGCACGTGCGTGTGCGTGCCGACCATCGCGCTCGCGCGGCCGTCGAGGTGCCAGCCCATCGCCACCTTTTCGGCCGTGATCTCGGCGTGGAAGTCCACGAACACGACCTTCGCCTTCGAGCCGATCGAGGCGAGCGCGGCGTCGGCGCCGCGGAACGGGCAGTCCGCCTCCTTCATGAACACGCGGCCGATCAGGTTCACGACCGCGACCGGCGTGCCGTTCGACGCGTTCACGATGCGCACGCCTTCGCCCGGCGTGCCGGGCGGCAGGTTGTACGGGCGCACGAGGCGCGGCTCCTCGCCGATGTACTCGATCGCGTCCTTCTTGTCCCACAGGTGATTGCCGCCCGTGAGCACGTCGCAGCCGGCGTCGAACAGGTCGCGTGCGACGTCACGCGTGACGCCGAAGCCCGCGGCGGAGTTCTCGCAGTTGCAGATCACGAGATGGACGTCGTGGCGGCGGCGCAGTTCGGCGATCGTGCCCCGGACCACTTCGCGGCCGGGAGAGCCGATCACGTCGGCGATGAAGAGCAGGTTCGTCATGGTCGTGTGCCTCTATTTGGCGTAATCCACCGCCCGCGTTTCGCGGATGACGGTGACTCGGATCTGACCCGGGTACTGCAGTTCGCGTTCGATGCGGCGCGCGATTTCGGAGGCGAGCCCCTGGGCGCGCGCGTCGTCCACCTTCTGGTGCTCCACCATGATGCGCACTTCGCGCCCGGCCTGGATGGCGTAGGAACGCTCCACGCCCGGGAACGCGTTCGCGATCTTCTCGAGCGCCTCGAGGCGCTTGATGTAGATCTCGAGCGACTCGCGCCGCGCACCGGGGCGCGCGCCGCTGATGGCGTCGGCCGCGGCGATCAGCACCGGCCACAGGCTGCCGCCGGCGTAATCGTCGTGGTGGTAGCCGATCGCCTCGAGCACGGCCTGCGGCTCGCCGTAGCGCGCGGCGAGTTCCATGCCGAGCGCGGGGTGCGTGCCTTCCTGGTCGTGGTCGATGGCCTTGCCGATGTCGTGCATGAGGCCGCCGCGCTTGGCCATCTTCTGGTCCATGCCGATCTCGGCCGCCATCATGCCGGCGAGGTGCGCGGTCTCGATCGAGTGGCGCAGGATGTTCTGGCCGTAGCTCGTGCGGTAGTGCAGCCGGCCGAGGTACTTCATGAGCTCGGGGTGCACTCCGACGATGCCCACTTCGAGGCACGCCATCTCGCCCAGTTCGGCGATCTTCGCCTCGACCTCCTCGCGCACCTTCGTCACGACTTCCTCGATGCGCGCAGGATGGATGCGGCCGTCGGCCACGAGGCGTTCGAGCGCGCGGCGCGCGATCTCGCGGCGCACGGGATCGAAGCCCGACAGGATCACGGCCTCGGGGGTGTCGTCGATGATCACGTCGATGCCCGTGATGATCTCGAACGAGCGGATGTTGCGCCCTTCGCGGCCGATGATGCGGCCCTTCATGTCGTCGCTCGGCAGCTGCACCACCGAAACCGACACTTCGCTCACGTGGTCGCCGGCGTAGCGCTGAAGGGCGAGCGTGATGATCTTGCGCGCTTCGCGCTCGGCGGTGCGCTGGGCGGTGTCGCGGATCTCGGTGGCTCGGCGGGCGGCCTCGGCGCGTGCGTCGGCCTCGATCGTGGCGACCAGCTGCGCGCGCGCTTCCTCGGGCGTGAGGTTGGCGATGCGTGCGAGCTTCGCGGTCTGCTCGGCGACGGCCTTGTCGAGCTCGCCCTTGCGTTCGGCCGCGGCCGCCTCGCGCGCGGCGATGTCGGTCTCGGCCTTCTTGAGGTCGCGCTCCTTCTTGTCGATCAGCTCGACGCGGCGGTTGAAACCCGCCTCCTTCTGCTGGAAGGCACGCTCGGCCTCGAGCTGCACCGCACGGCTCTGGGCGATCTCGCGCTCGACGTCCTCCTTCATCTTGAGCGCTTCTTCGCGGCCGGCGAGCACGGCGTCTCGCTTGGCGGAATCCGCCTCGCGCGCCGCTTCCTCGAGCACGGCCTGCGCGCGCTGCTCCGCCGAGCGGAGGCGCGCCTTGCCCAGCTGGCTGCGAATGAACCAGCCCAGCGCAAACGCCACGACGGCACCGAGGGCGATGCCGCCGATCCACATGCCTGTATTCATGAAGGACCTCCCCGTGCCGGGCGCTCTCGCGTCCGGCCGAGGCAGGAAAAAGGGTCCCCGCCCTGCCGTGTGCTCCGTGTTCTTTGAGCCCTGGAGTACCAGGTGGGTGCCGCTTCAGCCGGGTCGGCCTTCCTCGCGAGCCTCGCGGCAAGGAGGTGTGGCGTCGCCGGTCATCACGACACCCTGCTATGAGTGTTGGTTCAAGAACAAGGTGGCATCACGAGCAAAGCAGGGAAATCCTTTCGCTCCGTCGCGCGCGTCCTGCGTCGCGGCGTATTTCCCTCAGGACTGCTCGTCCAGCAACTGGTCGAGCCGGTCGAGCGCCGCGGTCAGCCGCGCCGTGCGATCGCCGAGGGAAACGCCGTCGCGCTCACGGGAAGCGCGTTCCTTGAAGAGCTCATCGGCGATGTTGAGCGATGCGAGAATGGCCACTTTGGACAACGACGCGACCGGGAGCTTGTCGGTGATCTCCCGCATCTTGCGGTCCACGTAGCCCGCCACGCCCAGGATGTACTCCTGGTCGGCTTCACCACGAATGGCGAGCTGTTGACCCAAGATCTGGACGTGAACGACGGACTTGTCGTTCCGGCCGTTCGTCGAGGCGGTGTCCGTAGTGGTGGCATCCATCGGTCACTCTCTCCCGCCGCTTTTCCCTGCGTCTCTGGTGATGTTTCGGTGACCGGCCCTCCGCCGTCCGTGCGCCAACCGCGCGCGCGAGCGGACCGAGGGACGGGCGCTACGCGTCGATGCGCTCCAGCTTCTTGAGGAGCACCTCGATCCGGGCGGCCACGTCCTTGCGCTCGGCGGTCCATTCGCGCTGTTCCTTCTTGAGCGCGGCGACTTCGGACACGAGTGCCGTGGGATCGTTGCCCTGGAGCTTCGCCGCCGTCTCCTCGAGCTGGCGCGCGAGCTCCGACTTCTCGCTCTCCACCGTGCTCAGCGTGGTGGAAAGCTCGGTCTGTCCGGCGTGGAGCGTCGCCTTGTCGGCCTCGGCCTGCGCGAGCAGGGTCCGGGCGTCGGCGCCGGCCTTCTCCAGTGCGGACTTCTCGGCCTGCAGCGTCTGCAGACCGTCTTCGAGCGAGGCCTTCTGCTCCTCGAGCTGCTTCATGCGGCTCTCGAGCGTGGCCTTCTCGGTCTCCATCTCGGCCTGCGCCTTCTCGTACTGGGCGAGCTTGAAGCGCAGGTCCTGCACGATCGCTGCGGCTTTTTCGACCCGTGCCGCGAGGCGGTCGAGGTCGGTCGTCACGACGGCGGTGTCCATCATCGGCTAGCGTTCCCTCAGCTGACCGCCGCAGTCCCTGGCGACGGCCGCCACCATGCGTGCCTGAATCTCCTGGACCTCGGACTCGGCGAGCGTGCGCTCCGCGTGCTGGAACTCCAGCGCGTAAGCGAGGCTCTTCATGCCCTCCGGAGTACCGGGGCCCTCGTACACGTCGAACAGTTCGATGCTGCGCAGCACCTCGCCGGCGGAGCCGCCGAGGCACTCGTGCAACCGGGCGTGCGTCGTCGCGCGCGGAACGAAGAACGCGAGATCACGACGGACGCTCGGGAAGCGACCCGGGACCTTCGCGCGGGGCGTGGCCGACGCGGCTTCGACGAGCGGTTCCAGCAACGCCACGAAGACGTGTACCGGGACCTCGATCTCGTACGGCCGCAGCAGCGACTGGCCCAGCGTTCCGGCCCATGCAATGCGTGAAGCTCCGACCGCAACTTCCGCACTGGCACCGGGTTTCCAACCGGGGGCAGCATAGGCGCGCCACTGGGGGGAGTCAACGCGCATCTCGCTCAACCAGGCCTCCCAAAGTCCCTTGGCGTCGAGGAAATCCACCTCCCCGCGGACGTCGTACTGGCCGTCCTTCGCGCCGGTGGTCCTGTCGTGCGTGTGCTTCCAGCGCTGGCCGGTCACGAGGGCCACGAGCATCAGCCGCTCCTCGGGCAGGCGGCTGCCGCGATCGAGCACGCCCGCTCCCACCTCGAACAGGCGCACCGCGGGCGCGCCCTGACGCAGGTTGTGCGCGCACGCGCGCAGCAGGCCCGGTAGCAGGTTCGGGCGCAGCACCTCGCCTTCGCGGCTCATCGGGTTCACGAGCCGCACGAGCTTCGGTTCGTCGCCGAGCGCTTCGGCCGCGGCGAGCGCCTCGGCTTCGGAGACGAGCGAGCCGCACCACGCCTCGTTCAGCCCGCGCGCGAGCATGGCTTCGCGCGCGCGGCGCACGACGCGTTCGCGCGGCGTACGGGTGGCGTATGCGCCGCCCGTGTGCAGCGGAGCCTCGGGGATCCGGTCGTAACCGTTCGAGCGCGCGATCTCCTCGACGAGATCGTCCTCGAGCGTGCAGTCGAGCCGCCACGTCGGGACGTTCACCTTGAGCGAGACGCCTTCGCGCGTGACGCCGAACTCGAGCGCGCGCAGCAGTTCCTCGCAGCGATCGATCGCGAACGGCAGCCCGACCAGACGCGTCGCACGCGACGGCCGCAGCGTGAGCGTGCGTGGCGCGAGCTCCGCCTGCACGCGCTTCGACGCGCCGAGCTTGGCGCCGGGGCACAGTTCGAGCAGCAGGTTCAGGAACCGCGCGGCGGCCGCGGCGCCGATCGCGGGATCCACCCCACGCTCGTAGCGCTTGCTCGCGTCGGTGGCGAGCCCGAGCGCCTTGGACGAACGCCGCACGCGCGCCGGCTGGAACCATGCGCACTCGAGCAGCACGCTCGTCGTGCTCGCGGACACTTCGCTGTGTTCGCCGCCCATGACGCCCGCGATCGCGACGGTCTTCCTCGCGTCGGCGATCACGAGCACTTCGGCCGACAGCTCGCGTTCCTTGCCGTCGAGCGTCGTGAACTTCTCTCCCGCCTGCGCGCGGCGCACGCGGATCGCCGGGCCCTCGAGCTTCGCGAGGTCGAACGCGTGCAGCGGCTGGCCGAACTCGAAGAGCACGAGATTCGTGAGGTCCACGATGTTGTTGATCGAGCGCTGGCCCATCGCTTCGAGCGCGCGCACGAGCCACGCGGGCGACGGCCCGACCGTGACGTGCTCGACGATCTGGGCGAAGTACGCCGGGCAACCTTCGGCGTCCTCGCAGGCGAGGTCGAACGTGTCCGCGGCCTTCGCGCGCTCGCCGAGCATGGCCTGGGCGCGCACGGTCCAGCGGCCGCCCAGCGCCGCCTTGACCTCGCGCGCGAGGCCGAGCACGCCCATGCCGTCGGGACGGTTGAACGGCACCTCGACCTCGAGCACGGCGTCGGGCTCGGGGAAGTACGCGTCCACCGGCGAACCGATCTTCAGTTCGCGGCCGGCGAAGAGTTCGGTCAGTTCGAGGATGCCGCTGTGGTCCTCGGAGAGCATGAGCTCGCGCGCCGAACACAGCATGCCCTCGCTCTCCTCGCCGCGGATCTTCGCGCGCTTGATCTCGAGACCGTTGGGCATGACGGTGCCGAGCGTCGCGAGCGGCACGGTCATCCCGGCGGCGACGTTCGGCGCGCCGCACACGATGCGCAGCGGCTCCGCCCCACCGGCGTCGACACGGCAGAGCTTGAGCTTGTCCGCGTTCGGGTGCTTGTTCGCTTCGAGCACGCGCGCGACCACGATGCCGGGGTACGCGCGGCCGTGCAGTTCGACACCTTCGACGTAGAACCCGCGCGTGGTGAGCGCTTCGGCGACCTGCTGCGGCGTCGCGTCGTACTCGACCCACTGGCGGAGCCAGGAAATCGGGAGCTTCATGGAGTGCGGTCCTTGCTCAGAACTGCTCGAGGAAGCGCAGGTCGTTCTCGAGGAACAGGCGGATCTCGGGAATGCCGTAGCGGCCCATGGCGATGCGCTCGAGGCCCATGCCGAAGGCGAAGCCCGTGTAGATCTCCGGATCGATGCCGACCGCGCGGAAGACGTTCGGGTGCACCATGCCGGCGCCGAGCACCTCGACCCACTTCGTGCCCTTGCACACCGGGCAGCGCTTCTCCCCTTCGCCGTCCTTCACGCGGCCCGTGCCCTCGCAGCGGACGCACTGCACGTCCATCTGCACGCCGGGTTCGACGAACGGGAAGTAGATCGGGATGATGCGCGTGGGCAGGTTCGCACGGTAGATCGCACGCGCGAACGTGTTGAGCGTGGCCTTGAGGTCGGCCATCGACACGTTGCGGTCCACGAACAG
>JBGANH010000182.1:0-9680 GCA_044222365.1 Candidatus Eiseniibacteriota bacterium | reverse complement strand
AGCCGCGCTCCTGCGCGAGGAAGAGGTACTCGAAGCCCGGCCACGGCGAGAGCGCGATGCGCAGCTGTTCGTCCTCGTGCCGCGCGCAGGCGGACAGGAACAGCAACAACGCGAGCACCGGCGCCATCGCGACGATGCGAGCGGAGGGAACGGGGGAATGTCGGGACATGCGCGTTCGGCTCGGTCGGGGGTGCCCGGCGTGGATGCCACGACGGGGAGGGTCCTTCCGGTCGGATCGAGTCTCGGCGGAGAACCGCCTCTCGTGAGGCCCGGAGCCGTCTCCCGCGCGGGGAAAAGGAAGGCGCCGGTCCTCGCGAACGAAGACCGGCGCCGGAGACGCGCGCAGATGACGGCGGAATCAGGCGATCTCGATGGTCACCTTGTCGAGCGTGAGCCGCTCGGTCGTGCGGCCGGACTGCGATCCGCACGCTTCGAGCGCGGTCAGCACGTCCTTGCCCTCGACGACCTCGCCGAAAATGCTGTGCTTGCCGTCGAGCCAGGGCGTCGGCACGAACGTGAGGAAGAACTGGCTGCCGTCCGTTCCGGGTCCGGCGTTCGCCATGGACAGCAGGCCGCCGCGATCGTGACGCACGTTCTTCGAGTACTCGCCGTCGAAGCGGTAGCCCGGGCCGCCCGTGCCGGTGCCGAGCGGGCAGCCGCCCTGCGCCATGAACTCGGGGATCACACGGTGGAACGTGAGGCCGTCGAAGAACCCGAGGCGCGCGAGGTACGCGAAGCTCGTCACGTGCATCGGGGCCACGTCGGGCATGAGCTTGATCACGAACTCGCCCTTGCTCGTGAGGCAGCGCGCGCTCCAGGTCTGCGCCGGGTCGAAGGTGAGCGCCGTGGGCTTGGGAAGGTTCGTGCGCCAGCCGTCCTGGGTCTTGTCGATGCCGGCCGAAGCGATGAAGTCGTCGATGCGCTGCATGCAGAGTTCTCCTCGGGAACGTGAAGCCGGACGCTCAGCGCATGCCGGCGAGATGAATGACGAACCAGCAGGCCGCGGCCACGAGCGCGGCCGCGGGCATGGTGAGCACCCACGCCCAGACGATGCGTCCGGCGACGCCCCACTTGACCGCCGACAACCGGCGGGTGGCGCTGACGCCCGAACCGACGATCGCGCCGGTGATGGTGTGCGTGGTGGACACGGGAATGCCGAGCGCGCTGGCGCCGAACAGCGCCGCCGCACCCGCGGTTTCGGCGCAGAATCCGCCGACGGGCTGCAGTTTGGTGATGTTCATGCCCATCGTCTTCACGATGCGCCAGCCGCCCGAGAGCGTGCCGAGACCGATGGCCCCGTAGCTCGCGAGGATGACCCAGAACGGCACGTGGAACTCGCCCGTGATCGTGCCGGTCGAGTAGAGCAGCGCGGTGATGATGCCGGCCGTCTTCTGGGCGTCGTTGCTGCCGTGGCCGAGGCTGAACGCCGCCGCGGAGAAGAGCTGCAGGCGCCGGAACAGCGTGTCCACCTTGCGCGGTGTCGAGCGCCGGAACACCCACATCACGATCAACATGAAGAGGAATCCGAGCAGGAGGCCGACGACCGGGGAGACGACGATGAACGCGGCGACCTTGGTGAGGCCCGACACCATCACGGCCTGCGGTCCGACCGCGACGATCGCGGCGCCGATGAAGCCGCCCATGAGCGCGTGCGACGACGACGTCGGCAGCCCCCACCACCAGGTGAGCATGTTCCAGATGAGCGCGCCGGCGAGCGCGGCGAGCACGATCGCCGGGGTGACGACGGCCGGGTCCACCGTGCCCTTCGCGATGGTCTTCGCGACGTGCACGCCGAACACGGCGAACGCGATGAAGTTGAAGAACGCGGCCCACGCCACGGCCTGCCGGGGCGAAAGCACGCGCGTGCTCACCACGGTCGCGATCGAGTTCGCCGCATCGTGGAAGCCGTTGCTGTAGTCGAACAGCAGGGCGACGACGATGATGCCCCAGAGCATCGGTGAGAGCTGCGGGATGTGCAGGAGCTCCATCACCGGCTCTTGAGGACGATGGACTCGATCGCGTTCGCCACGTCCTCGCACTGATCGGACGCGCTCTCGAGCCGTCCGTAGATTTCCTTCCAGCGCATGACGTCGAGAATCTCGTGGCGGCCGCTGAACAGGTCGGCGACGACCTGCCGGGAGATGCCGTCGGCTTCGTTCTCGAGACGGTTGATCTCGATCGTGAAGCTCATGAGGTTCTGCATGTTCTTGAGGTTGTCCACCGCCTGCTCGATCTGCCGGCCGCAGTCGCGGAGGATGGCCGTCATCTTGATGGCTTCGGGCGTCGGTCCGGCGATGTTGAAGAGCACGAGCCGGCTGGCGATCGCCTCCGCCGCGTCGATCACGTCGTCGAGGCCGCTCGCCAGCGCGTGGATGTCCTCGCGCTCCAGCGGCGTGATGAAGGTGCGGTTCAGGCGTTCGAAGATCTCGTGGGTGACGAGGTCCGCGCGGTGCTCGGTGTCCTTGAGCGCCTTCGTGCGCTCCTCGAGACGGTCGAACTTCTCCATCATCTCGTGGAGCTGGTCGCAGGCTTCGCGCACGAGCGCGGCCTGCTTGCGGAACAGGAGGAAGAAGTCTTCTTCCTTCGGGAAGAGCGAGAACATGGGGAGCCTCTCGGGGCGGATTGCGGTCAGGCCCGACCGGGGCGCATCTCTCGGGATGTGGGGCGCGGCAGCCATACCATGCGACCCAAATTGCGGCAATCGCGGCGGCTGGTTCCTGGGACCGCGCGTGCGCACAGGTCGTCGGACGCCGGCGGGAGAGCGTTCGGCGGCGGGCGACGCACGCTTCGACCGCCCTTCCGATTCAAGAAAACGCCCGAAACGACCGATACCGGGGGCGCCGTGGCGAACCGGGGCCACGGTTCCGATGCCATTTCCGAGGGGACTCATGGAACGAGGGGCTGCGGGTCACCACTGGCTGGTGGACCTCGTACAGCGTGCCGCACTTCAGGACGCGCAGTCGCTTCAGGTCGCCGCGAACGTACCGCTCGCGGACGCCTGGGACAGCGTCGCGCGCCATTGCGGGCTCTCCGTGGACCAGCTCGCGCAGGAAGTCGCCGACGCGATGCGGCTGCCGCTCGCGCGCCTCGGCCAGCGCGATCCCCACGTCCTCAAGCTCGTCCCCGAGAAGCTCGCCCGCCGCTTCCAGGTCGTGCCGCTGCGTGAGAGCGACCGCCAGATCGTGGTCGCCTGCGCCGATCCGCTGAACGACGAGATCGAGCGCGGCATCGCCTTCGCCTCGGGCCGCATGCCCATCTTCGAGATCGCTTCGCCCGCGGCGATCGCCACCGTCATCGAGCGCGCGTACGGCGCGCCGGCGGGAAGCGCCGCGCCGGCCGGACCGGCGGCGAGCGCGTCGCCGGGCACGCCCGATCTGGGCGGCGGCGAGGACGCGATCAAGCTCATGCAGACCACCACGCAGGACCATGTCGTGGACGACGGCGACGCGGCGCCCGTGGTGAAGCTCACGAACATCATCCTTCGCAACGCCGCGCACGAGCGCGCGAGCGACATCCACTTCGAACCCGCCGCGGGCACCAGCACCGTGCGCTTCCGCGTGGACGGCGTCATGCGCGTGCACATGCGCATGCCGACGCTCGCCCTGCAGCGCGTCGTGTCGCGCATCAAGGTGATGGGCTCGATGGACATCGCCGATCGCCTGCGCCCGCAGGACGGCCGGGCCTCGTTCGAGGTGGACGGCCAGTCGGTGGACCTGCGCATTTCGACCGTGCCGACGCGCGAAGCCGAGAAGTGCGTCATCCGCCTGCTGCGCGGCGCGAGCAACGACACGCTCACGAGCCTGCAACTGTCCGAGCGCGACCTGCGTCTCGTGCGCAGCCTGATCGGCAACCGCAACGGCGTCGTCGTCGTGACCGGCCCGACGGGCTCGGGCAAGACCACCACGCTCTACTCCATCATCCGCGAGCTGAACAACGGCGAGACCAACATCAGCACGGTCGAAGACCCGATCGAATACGAACTGCCCGGCATCACGCAGATGCAGGTCGAGGCGAAGCGCGACTTCACGTTCGCCACGGCGCTGCGCGCGATCCTGCGCCAGGACCCCGACGTCATCCTCGTCGGCGAGATCCGCGACGCCGAGACCGCGACGATCGCGGTGCAGGCGTCCATGACCGGCCATCTCGTGCTCACCACGCTGCACACGAACGACGCCTCGAGCGCCGTCGCGCGGCTCGTGGACATCGGCGTCGAGCGCCCGGCGATCTCGGCGACCCTGCGCGGCGTGATCGCACAGCGGCTCGTGCGCCGCGTGTGCCCGCACTGCGCCGAGCGCATCACGGAACTGAACGAGGAAGAGCTGCAGATGTCGCGCGTCTACGGCATCGCGCCGACCGTGCGCGCGCGCGGCTGCACGCGCTGCGGCAACAGCGGCTACCTCGGCCGGCTCGCCGTGCTCGAGATCCTCACGCTCACGCCCGCGCTGCAGCAGCTCATCACCAACGGCGCGACGGCACCGGAGATTTCCGCGGCCGCGGTGCAGAACGGCATGCGCACGCTGCGCATGTCGGCGCTGAACCGCGTCGCCGAAGGCCTGACCACGCTGCAGGAGGTCGAACGCGTCGTGGGCGAGATGCCGGCCGAAGCCGGAGCGCCCGCCGCGGTCGCACCCGCCGCTCCCGCCGCGGCCGCACCGGCCGCGCCCGCGGGGCCGCGCGTGCTCGTCGTGGACGACGACTCGGTGATCCGCAAGGTCGCCAAGCGGCTGCTCGTCGAGGGCGGCTACGACGTGATCGAGGCGACCTCGGGCGAGGACGCGCTCGCCGTGCTCGCGACCGACGAACACATCGCGCTCACCGTGCTCGACCTGGGGCTCCCGGGCATCCAGGGCGAGGACGTGCTGCGCCAGATGCGCGCCTCGGCGGCGACGGCGTCGCTGCCGGTCATCGTGCTCACGGGCTCGATCGATCCCGACCTCGAAGTGCGCCTCATGGAAGAGGGTGCGGACGACTACATCCGCAAGCCCATCGAGGCGAAGCGCTTCGTGACGCGTGTGAAGGCCGCGTTGCGCCGCGTGGCCGCCGCCTGACCGGCGCCTGACCGGCGCACCGTCGTCGCTCGCGCAACACGCGTGGGCCGGAGGCCCGCTTCCTTCCTAACTCAACCTTCCGGGCCGCGTCAGTCCGAGCGACAGGATGCGCGCGATGAGCTGGCGGTAGTTCACCTTCACCGCCGCGGCCGCGCTCGCGAACTCCTCGCTCTCGGCGATCTCGGGGTTCGGGTTCGCCTCGAGCAGGTACAGCTCGCCCTTCGCCGTCAGCCGGTAGTCCACGCGCGCGTAGCCGTCGAGTTCGAGCATGCGGTACACGCGCCGCGTCGTGCGCTGCAGCGCACGCTCGACCGCGGGGTCGAGCCCTTCGGCGCGGCGGATGTCGATCTTGTGCTTCTTCTGGTAGCCGGGGCTGTGCTTCACGCGCGCCGTGGCGATCGGTTCGCCCGACTCGGCGAGCCTTCCGAAGTCGAGCTCCCACGTCGGCAGTACGCGCACGCGCTCGTTGCCGATCGCGCCCACGTACAGCTCGCGCCCCTCGATGTACTCCTCGACGAGCGCGTCCGAGCCGATGCTCTCGTGGATGAAGCGCACGCGCTCGGCGAGCTTGTCGTCGCCGTCCACGATGCTCGCCTGCGAAATGCCGAGCGACGCCTCCTCGCTCGCGCTCTTCACGAACAGGGGAAACTTGAGCGAACGCGGCCGGAGCGGCTTGCGGCCCTTCGCGACCACGATGAACGCGGGCACGCGCACGCGGTGGTACGCCGCGATCTTCTTCGTGATCGCCTTGCTGCGCGCGAGCACGAGCCCGCGCGGGTTGCAGCCGGTGTACGCGAGCTTGAGCAGCTCGAGGTACGACACCACGTGCTGGTCGAAGTTCGACAGCCCGTGGAACTCCTCGAGCAGGTTGAAGACGATGTCCGGCTTCCACTCCTCGGCCGCGACGCGGATCGGGTTCAGCTCCTCCTGCACGCCGAGCGCGAGCGTCTCGTGGCCGAGCTTGCGCAGCGTGTGCAGCACGCCGTACTCGGTCTTCCAGGTCGCGATCTCTTCGGGCGAGTGGCCCTTGAGCGTGTCGGGCGGCACCAGCGAGGGGTGCATGAGGACGAGGACGCGCAATGGCTTCTTCACAGTGCGATCCAGTTCTTGCGGCTGTAGTGGAAGTGGACGGTGCGCACCGTGAGCAGCAGCGCGACGTCCACGCGCAGGCGCCGCTCGTTGCCGGACGCCCGGAGGTCGAGCACGAGGCAGCGCGCGATCACGTCGTCGAGCACGCGCTCCAGCGTGAAGGGGGATTCGCCCGTGAAGCGCGACACGAGCCGGCGGATCTCGCCGCGGTTGCGCTTCACGAAACGCGCCGCGGGTTCGTGCCGCCGGCCCGGCTCGGCGGCGAACAGCCGCTGCAGGTCGCGGTCCTGCACCGTGGGACGCCAGCGCGCGTAGTGCGCCTGCTTCTCGGCGTAGTGCTCGCGCAGCGTGCGCTTCACCTGCGTGAGAGGTTCGACCTGCTTGCGCGAGCGCACCGCGGGAGCGGCCCCGCGCAGCTCGCGCATGAGCTCGTCCACGTACTCGAGCTTGCGCAGCGCGGGCCAGCCCGCGTAGCGGCGGCGCCACGCGGAGCGCGGCGTCAGCCAGACGGCGAACGTCTCGGCGAAGTCCTCGTCCGGGTGCGCCTGCGCGTAGTACTGCCGCAGGTGCTGCACGAACCGGTCGCTCGCCGGGTTCGGGCGGTAGATCTCGGGGTAGGGCTTGTGCGTGTTGCCGAAGTGCCGGCGCCACTCGGCGCGGCGGTGCAGCCGCCACGCGTGCTGCATGCAGTGCCCGAACTCGTGCCGCAGGATCGACAGGCACTCCTCGCGCGTGCCGCCCTCGGCCTCGAGCATCATCGTCTTCTCGAGCCGCAGCAGTCGCGGGTGCGCGAGGTAGAAGGGAATCGCCACGCCGGGCACGCCGTCGGGCGAGAACCATTCGGTGGACAGCCACACGTGCGGCTTGAGCCGCAGCCCGCGCTGCGCGAGTTCGTCCCAGACCTGCTCGACGTGCGGCTGCAGGAACGCGCCCGGCTCGGCGAGCCCGAGGTCGCGGAAGCGCAGGTCGAGCAGCCGTTCGTCGTCGAGGCGCTGCCACGACGTGACGGCGGGGCGCGGCGTGCGGCGGATGCGGACGGCCATGTCCCTCCCGGAAAAGCGGTGAAAGCGTTTGACGCTCGAGCGCTCCCTCGCGGAACATCCCGCGCCGCACGGTGCCCCTGCTGGGCGTCCGCGCGGCCCGAACGGAATCGCGCGCATCTTACTTCAGGACGGACCGATGAAAAGCCCTGCTCCCCGCCGTGACCGCCACGCGTTCTACGAAGCCGCCGTCCAGGGCGTCGAATGGGACCTCGACTTCATCGTGCGCGCCTTCCGTACGCGCAACGACCGGGCGCCCCGGACCTTCCGCGAGGACTTCTGCAGCACGGCCGCGCTCGCGACCGCCTGGGCGCAGCGCCACCCCGAGAACCGCTCGTGGGCCGTGGACCTCGATCCCGAGCCGCTCGCGTGGGCGAAGCAGTACCGGCTGCCGTGGGTGCGCGAGGTCGCGGACCGCGTGACGCTGGTGAAGTCCGACGTCCGCAAGCCGCAGAAGCCGCTCGTGGACATCGCGTGCGCGCTGAACTTCTCTTGGTGGGTGTTCCACGAGCGCGCGGACCTGCTCGCCTACCTGCGCGCCGCGCGCGCGGGCCTCAAGCCCGGCGGCGTGCTCGTGCTGAACGCCTTCGGCGGCGCGAAGGCCGAGCGCACGCTCTCCGAGCGCACGCGCAAGCGGGCCACGAACACGCCCGACGGCCGCATGCTGCCGCCGTTCACGTACGTCTGGGAGCAGAAGTCGTTCAACGCGATCGACCGGCGGCTGCTCGCGTACATCCATTTCGAGTTCAAGGACGCGCCGCGCATGGCGCGCGCGTTCGTGTACGACTGGCGCATGTGGACCCTGCGCGAGCTGCAGGAATGCGTGATCGAAGCCGGTTTCTCGGATTTCGAGGTGTACAGCGAAGGCTGGGATGCGAAGGCGCGCACGCACACCGGCACGCTCCACAAGCGTACGAAGCTCGACAACGACGACTGCTGGATCGGGTACTGCGCCGCATATCGCTGAGCACGAGGAACGAAGGACCGTCCGGGGCGGGCACCAGCCGCCCCGGATTCTTTTTTGGGTCCGGGCTGTGACGGAAGCGCGGTCGCGGTCTCCATGCGGGGGAATGCCGTCTCCGCGCGGAGGCGGCCCACCCCGATTCCGGAGGACCCATGCTCCCGCGCTCGCGGTTCCTGCTGACTTTCGGTCTCGCCCTCTCGCTGGCGCTCGCGCCCCGGTGTGCCGTGGCCGGAGCCGCCCCTGCGCCCGCCGCCACGCTCGACGAGGCGGCCGCGGGCATGGTGCGCGAAGTCTTCGCCGCCTCGCGCGGTTCGAAAGGTGTGGTGCGGCGGGGGACGACGGTCCGGTTCGAAGGACTCGGGTGGGAGTCGGGCGCCGGACCCGCCGGCACGAGCGCGTTCGGGCTGGAGGCGGGCGAGGCCGTGCGCCGCTCGCTTGCGGCACAGGGCCTCGCGGTCGCGCCTCCGGGCGCGGCGGGAGTGGGGGCCAAGGGTGTGGGCGGACCGGTGCTGCGCGGCGCGTTCCAGCTGCTCAAGGGCGGCGCGCAACTCTCGCTCGCGCTGGTGGACGCGAACACGGGCCGCGTGATCTCCGAGGCGCGGCGCATGCTGCGCCCGGAGGCGTACGGGGCGCTCGCCGAGCGGCTGCTGCCGCCGGACGCGACGCGCGTGGTCGACCTTGCGCGGTGGATCCGGCAGTCCGTCGGCGACGGCCCGCCGCCGTTCCGGCTCGAGGTGACCACGGACCGCGGCGCGCACGGCGCCTACTTCGAGGGTGAGCGGCTCACGCTGCGCGTGACGGCGGAACGCGACTGCTGGGTGCGGCTCTTCCACGTCTCGGGCAGCGACCGGCGGCTCACGCTCATCTTTCCCAATCGCAGCGACACGAGCGCGTTCCTCGCGGCGGGCATGACGCAGGTCGCGCCCTCTGCGGGCAGCGGGGCCACGTTCGAGGTCTCCCCGCCGTACGGAGTGGACGCGATCGTCGCGCTCGCGAGCGAGACGCCGTTCGAGGATGGCGACTGGATCTCGACGCAGCTCGCCGGTTCGGGCACGGGCGAGCTGGCGTCGCGCGGCGTGCAGCGCGCGGGGGACTACCTCGTGGTGGCCGACGGTTCCGACGACGCCTCGCGCGGCCTGCTCGCACGGGGCCTGCTCGTGCGTCACGCCGCGTCCGCGCCCCCCGCCGATCCGCGCGCCGACGCGGGCGCGGTGCCCGACTACCCGGCGCCCGGCGCCGGCACCACTCCACTCGCGCTCGACCAGTTCCCGGCCGAGGCCGCGATCCCCGGCGCGCGAACGCAGCGCTCCACCTCACCACTCGCGAGGGCGACGTGCTTCTTCACCACGCTTCCGCGGCCGGGCTCCGGCCGATGACCGCACGGCGAGCCGTCACGTTCCTGCTCGTCGTCGCGCAGCTCGCACCCGGCTTCGCGCCGCTCGCGCGTGCCGCGGTGAAACCGGCCGCTGCCGCGCCGGCGCCGGCCGTGTCCCCGCGTGGCCTCCAGCTCGTGCTGCCCGATTCGATCGCGCGGCGTTC
>JBGANH010000181.1:0-9702 GCA_044222365.1 Candidatus Eiseniibacteriota bacterium | reverse complement strand
TCGAAGTCGGCGTAGGTGCGGCCCGCGACGGCCGGCGTGATGCCCGTGCCGTCCACGCGGAAACGGCTGCCCGCCTGGAAGACGACGGCCGAGTTCGGGGCCGAGGCGCCGAAGGGGTTCGCGCCGGCGGTCTGCGACAGCAGCGAGCCGTTCGCGAACACGACCGAGTTCAGGCCGCTCGTGCCCGTGCCGTTGCCGAAGATGTTGCCCGTGAAGCTCGTGCCGAGGTTGCACACGGCGCCGCTCTGGAACACGAGCGAGCCCGCGTCGAGCGCGTTCAGGCGGTGGCCGCCGCCCGCGGCCGAGTAGTTGCCCGAGATCGAGCCCGTCGCGCCCGTCGCGACCGCGATCGTGAGCGTGGACGCGCCGGTCACGGAGACCGACGAGCCCGCCGCGATCGACAGGTCGATGCCCGCGCCGCCGAGGATCGTGAGCGTGTTGCCCGCCGCCGCCTGCAGCGTGACCGCGGTGTTGCCGCTCACGAGCAACTGGCCGACGGACTGCGTCGGGACGCCCGTCACCGTCGGCGTGCCGCCGTTCGAGAAGACGAGCACGTCGTCGGTCGCCGGGGTGCTGCGCACCGGCGTCCAGTTCGCGGCCGTGCCGAACGCGGCCGAACCGCCCGTCGCGTTCCACACGTACGTGTGTTGCATGAACGTGGCGGTCACCGTCTTGTCGCCCGTCATCGCGATCGTGACCGGGTTCGTGGCGCCGGTCGTGTCGCCGCTCCAGGCCGCGAAGGTGAACGGGGGCGTGGCGGTGGCCGTGAGCTGCACCGCCGTGCCGTGCGCGTACGTCGCCTGATCGGGCGACTTCGCCACGGAACCGCTGCCGACGGTGTTCACCGTGAGCGTGTACAGGTTGATCGCGAACGAGGCCGCGATCGTCTGGTCCGCATGAACGGCCGCGAACGTGTAGTTCGTGACCGGGCCCACGGACACGCCGTTCACGAGCACGTCCGCGACGTGGTGGCCGGTCGCCGGCGTGATCGTGTAACCCGGCGTCGCGCCGTCCACGACGAGCGAAACGCCGCTCGGCGCGATCGTCCCGCCGGGGCCGGCCGAAGCCGTCACCGTCCAGCCGACCACCGCGAAGTTCGCGGCGCTGCCGTCGGCCGCGGTGTTGTTGCCGCCGTCACGCACCGTGACGCGCACGCGGTAGTTCGCGCCCGGAACGCTGGGCACGGTCCACGCGTACGTGCCCGTGTTCGCGATGCCCGTGGCGATCACGTTCGGGAACGTCGTGCCGCCGTCGGTCGAGTACGCGAGATCCACGCCCGCGATGCCGACGTCGTCGGTGGCCGTCCACGTGATCGCGTGCGACGAGCCGATGCTCCAGCTCTCGCCGCCCACGGGCGAGGTGAGCGTGACGCTCGGCGGGGTCGTGTCGGGCGTGCCGTTCACGATCAGCGTCTGCGCCGCGGTGGTGCCGCCGCCCGGCGCCGGGTTGAACACGGTGATCGCGCGCGTGCCGCCCGAGAGCAGGTCGGTCGCGGGAATCGCCGCGCTCAGCTGCGTCGCGCTCACGAACGTCGTGACGCGGTCGCTGCCGTCGAGACGCACGATCGAGCACGGAATGAAGCCCGAGCCGTTCACGGTGAGCGTGAACGCGGCGTCGCCGACCGACTTCACGGCCGGAGCGATGCCCGACGCGGCCGGCGCGGCGTGCGTGTTCGCGATCGCGAACACGTTGCCCGTGGAGGCTTGCGCGTTCGTGAGGTCCACCTGCACGTCGCCCGCGTTCACCACCGTCTGGGCGTTGCCGCCCGAGCCCGCGATCGCGGCCACGGACGTGCCGCCGCCCGGAGGAGCGACGACCACGTCGTACACGCCGGTCTCGAGGTAGCCGAAGTGGAACGCGCCGAGCGCGTCCGTGGTGGTGGTCGCGAGCGTCGTCGCGCCCTGCATGAGCGTCACGGTGTAGCCGGCGAGCGCGGTGCGGTCGCCGGTCGTGCCGGCGGTGCCGTCGCAGTCCTCGACCACGCTGCCCGCGACCTGGCCGTACGTGAACGAGAGCTGGCTCGCCCACGCACCGAACGTGTTCGTGCCCTTCGTGTACTGGCCGGTGTACCAGGCGTACGAGCCGCCGGGGCCGGAAGCCGCGGCGTCGTTGTCGATGCCGGTGTAATCGCCCCAGCGCGTGTGCGAGGTGGGTGACGTGCCGGCCTTGAGCAGCACGCTCGACTGCAGCGTCGCGTCGCCGCGGCGCTTGCCGGTCGCGTACGACGACGGGTACTCGGTCGAGCTCGAACGGTCGAAGCCGAGGAAGATCGTGCCCACCGAGTCCATCGTGACGGCGGGGTAGTAGTAGAACGTGCCCGACGAGCCGTAGGTCTCGTCCGTCAGCACGGCGCGGTCGGACGTGCGCATCTTGAAGAGGCGGATCGCCGAGTTCGCGCCGCTCGCGGTGTGCCACGCGCAGATCAACTGCCCGTTGCGCACGTAGAAGTCGGTCGGACGGCAGTCGTTCGTCGGCACGAGCGTGGCCGAACCCTTCTGCGCGGCGTCCGGCGGTACGGCGTAGCTCGCCACGTTGACGAGGTTGCCGCTCGAGAGCACCGGCGAGGCGGGCGAGCCCGTGACGGTGCGGTAGGTGACGCGCGAGCCGCCCGCCGTACGCACGCACAGCAGGTGGATCGTCGCGTCGCCCGCGCTCAGGTTGCGCGCGGCCTTCGTGACGAAGTTGTCGTCGATGTCACCGCCGGGCGGCACCGCGAAGTTCGCGAAGTCCACGTAGGTGACGGTCTGGCCCGCGTACACCGCGGCGCGATCGATGATGCGGATCTTCTGGTAGACGTACGTGTCGGTCGCGAACGTGAACTGCTGGCCCGTCATCGCGATCTTGTCGTCGGAGACGCCGAGCGACTGGTAGTCGCTCCAGTTGCTCGTCTGCGTCGCACCGTCCTTCGTCATGTCGAACTTGTAGAGCCACCACGCGCCGCGCGCGTCGTTCGTCTTGGACACGGCGAGGTAGAAGTTCGACAGGTTCGGGGCGTTGTTCCAGGTGAAGCACAGCGCGACGAACCGGCCGCGCAGCGCGTCGTAGTAGCACTGCGCGTCGGAGATGGCGCCTTCCGCCGCCGGAACGCCGAAGAACACCTGGCCGTCGATCTCGACGCGGTTGCTGCCGTCCTTGTTCGTGATCGTGACGCTCGAGTTGCCCGCCGTGAAGACGTTCAGCGGGCCCGCGGCGACGGTGGGCTCGCCGGGGATGTACGCGCCCTGCGTGATGCCCTCGAAGCCCGCGCCGAGCACCGGCGCGAGCGGCTCGGCCGCGGCCGTGAAACCGCGAGTGCCGGTCGTGCGGTCGTACGTGAACGTGCGCAGCAGGTCGGCACCCGGCGGCTTCGGGTTGCGCTTCGCCGCTTCGACGGCGGCTTCGGCGGCCGGGTTGATGCCCTCCGGCTTGCGCTTGCTCACCACCACCGGCTGCAGCGGGTCGTGCTGGGGCAGGGCGCGCAGTTCGAAGGCGCGCGGGGCGATCGGTTCGCCGCGCATCGGCGCGGGGTCGGCCGCGAACGCGACCGTGGAGACGAGCAGCGTGAGCAGGGCCATGGCGCCCTGCAGAAGGCGTTTCATGACGACGGGCCTCATCGGGATGCGGGGTCGAGGATGCGGAGCAGGCCAGCGACCCGGTGGTGGTGCCGGAGGGGCGATGCCGTGGGGAGGCGATGCGTCCCGGGTCTGATGCGTGGTGCGTAAGAGAGCAATTCTAAGGGGCGCATCGTCCGGGCCGGAAAGCAATTCGTGCGCGTGGGGCGATTGCCCCGGGAAAGTCCGGCGTTCCCCCGGAACGAAACGGGCCGGGCGCACCCGAAGGTGCCGCCCGGCCCGTGCGGAGGAGTGCCGGTTCGCGCTTCAGTCGCCGAAGCGGATGCCCAGGTCGCGCGCCGACTCCATGGTGTCGCAGTCGAGCGGCACGACCTTCATGCGGCTGATCGCCGCCTTGAGCGGCTCGTACCGCACCGTCGGCGGGCTCAGCGAGACCATGACGCTCGACATGCCCTCGTCGAGCGCGCGCACCGCGGCGGCGCCGAAGCGCAGCGCCACGAGGCGGTCGAACGCGGTCGGCGAGCCGCCGCGCAGCAGGTGGGCTCGTACCGCACCGTCGGCGGGCTCAGCGAGACCATGACGCTCGACATGCCCTCGTCGAGCGCGCGCACCGCGGCGGCGCCGAAGCGCAGCGCCACGAGGCGGTCGAACGCGGTCGGCGAGCCGCCGCGCAGCAGGTGGCCGAGCACGACCGTCCGCGCCTCGCGCCCGGTGAGGTGTTCGAGTTCGTGTGCGACCTTTTCGCCGACGCCGCCGAGCTTCTCGGCCTGGCCGACGGCCTTGCCCAGCACCGACACGGCGCCGTCCACCGGCTTCGCGCCTTCGGCGACCACGACGATCGTGTACTGGCGGCCGGTGCGTTCGCGCTCGCGCACGACCTCGGCCACCTTGTGGATGTCGTACGGGATCTCGGGAATGAGGATCACGTCGGCGTTGCCGGCGATGCCCGCGTGCAGCGCGATCCAGCCGGCGTAGCGGCCCATCATCTCGACGACCATGATGCGGCGGTGGCTCGTCGCCGTCGTGTGCAGGCGGTCGAGGCACTCGGTCGCGAACGCGACGGCCGTGTCGAAACCGAACGTCACGAACGTGCGGTCGAGATCGTTGTCGATCGTCTTCGGCACGCCGATCACGCGCAGGCCCTTGTTCGCGAGGTGATAGCCGATCGCGAGCGAGCCGTCGCCGCCGACCGTGATGAGCGCGTCGAAGCCGTGCTCCTGGAACTTCGCGACCAGTTCGTCGGAGCGGTCCACCTCGACGAAGCTGCCGTCGGGTTGCTCGACCGGGAACTTCGTCGGGTTGCCGCGGTTGGTCGTGCCGAGAATGGTGCCGCCCAGGTGCGTGATGCCCGCGACGGACTTGCGCGTCAGGGGGAACGTGCCGCCGTCGGGAAACTCCTCGGGCGAGAGCAGGCCGTTGTAGCCGTCGCGGATGCCGTGGCACTCCCAGCCGCGATCGGTGGCGGCGAGGACGACGGCGCGGATGACGGCGTTGAGACCGGGGGCGTCGCCGCCGCCGGTGCTGATGGCGATCTTCTTGATCTGCTGGATGGGCACGGGAGTTCTCGGGATGCGACGGGTGGAACGATCAGGACTGCGGGACATTCCGGAGTTTCGGAGGGCCCGCGCAGCGTCTTGAGTGCCGCCCCGGGCCGTGAGGCCACGCGGCGGCGCCGCGCAGTGTGCCGCAAACGGCGCGAGTGGAGTAGTCCGCACCGCGGCGGGCAATTGGCGGTGCCGCCGCTCCGCCGGAGAACGCCCGGTTCGCGGCCGCTGCGCACGAAACGGGAGCGGGGAGGCGGCACGTGCGCCGCCTCCCCGCCGACCGCCGCCGGCGTCACTTCGCCGGCGCCGCCGGATGGTTCTGCTGCAGCCACTCACGCAGCGCGGCCATGTCCTTCACCATCGAAGCCATCTGCTGGCCCTTCTTGGTGAGCTTCTTCGAGCCGGGCTTGCGCACGTGACAGCTCGTGCACTGCCCGAAGGACGCCTTCACCTGGTCGTAGCCGTCCAGCGTGTGCATGGCTTCGAAGTACTTGCCGCGGTCGGTGAGCAGCTTGCTGCCGGGTTTGTCGTGGCACGCGACGCAGTCCTTGCCCGTGTCGCGCCCGATCTTCTCGGAGGCGACCGCGGTGGACGCGGCCGCGAACGCGGCGAGCGCGAGGAGCGAGAGCGTGATGCGCATGGTCTTCATGTGAGCTTCTCCTTGCGCGTCAGCGCGAGAACGCCTTGCTCCAGCCGAGCGAGACGGTCCACTGCGAGTGGTTCACGAACGCGCCGGGTCCGAACGGGTTCACGTTCATGTTCGAGTTGTCGTTGGTCTGCTCCGCCTCGAACGCGCGCTCGACCGCGAGGTTCAGCGTGTGTGCGCCACGCGTCCAGCCGAGGCCCGCGGTGGCGTGCTTCGTCGTGATGGCGGGGAACAGCGGGTTGAGCGTTTCGTCGGGCACCGGGCTGTCGCCGTAGTTGAAGCCGCCGCGCAGCGTCAGCGCGGGCGTCGCGCGGTACTCCGCGCCGATCGCGGTGACCCACTCGTTCGCCCACGTGAACGTGAACGGCATCTCGACCGTGGTCATGGGCGAGGCCGCGTCGGGGTTCGTGCCCTTCACGGTGATCTTCGCCATGGCGTCTTCCCACAGGTAGCGGCGGACGTCCGCGGCGATCATGAACTTCTCGGTCGGGCGCAGCTGCACGCCGCCGCCGAACTGCGCGGGCCACGTGAATCCGTCCACGGCCGCGTCGTAGTGCACGCGCCCGAGCCCGATGGCGGACTGGTTCAGCGTGAGCGTGCCGTTTTCGTACTGGCCGCTCGTCTCGCTCTGGTACACGGCGCCGAACGTGACCTCCGGGATCACGCGCCAGAGCGCACCGGCGCGGACGCTCGTGTTGAACGTGCGCGCGCGTTCGGTGAGGTCGGCGCCGAAGAAGCCCATGTCGTCGCTCGGGTCCATCGGCGTGCCGCCGTCGTCGTAGAAGCTCGTGTTCGGCCAGAACGCGAACGTCACGTCGGAGTAGCCGGCGTTCGCGGACACGCCGAGCGCGAAGTCCTCGTTCACGGCGTACGCCACGGTCGGCGTGAGCGTCGCGAAGCGCACCTCGCTCGACGTGCCGTCGCTCGAGCCGAACGGGGTCGCGTAGCCGGTGAACGTGGCGCCCATGCCACCCTGGCTGATCAGCGCGAGACCGAACGTCCACGGCGAGCCGTGCGCGCCGCGCACCCACGAGAGCGACGGCATCGTGAACACCTTCGAGTCGCCGTCGAAGTCGTTGCCGAACGGATCGCCGCCGTAGTGCAGGCTCGGCGCGAGGAACTGCGCGTCCACGCCGAAGTGCGTGCCCTGCAGCTGCGCGATGCCGGCGGGGTTCGCCTGCAGGCCGAGGGCGCGGTCGGCGACGGCGAGGTTGGCGCCGGCGCGTCCGGCGGCTTCGCTGCCGTAACCGGTGAGGTACATGCCGTTCGTGGCGAGCGCCTGCGTGGCGAGCGCGCCGAGCAGCAGCGCGGGCGCGCACCAGCGGAGCGCGGAGAGAGTCCTGCTCATGCTGCGGTCCTCCTTCAATGCCCGCCCGCGGAGCTTCGTGCCGTCCCGGAGGGGCGCGGCGCGAAGCCCGCGAGGCGTGCGATCAGGGATGCGGTTCGGCCGGGGAACAGACGGTGGAGTTCGCCGGCACCGAATCCCGTGAGCTTCTCGATGCGGCGCAGCGTGGGGCGGCGGCCGCAGCGGGCCGCCTCCTCGCGCACGCACGCGATCACCTTCCAGTGGTGTCCGCCGAGCGCGCCGATCCCGGCGCGTTCCGCCACCTGCACGGCTTCCTCCGGCGACCAGGGCGCGAGCACGTCAGCACCCTTCCTTCGCCTTCTTCTTGCCGCCGGCCGGCTTCTTGGCGCCGCCCGCGGGGGCGGCGGGACTCGGTGCGGCGTTCGCCTGCGGCGCCTGCGGCGTGACGACGAGCGCGGGCTCGCCGCCGCTCGCCGCCGCTGCGGCGCGCGGCTGGCCGCCGAAGTGACGCGCGAGCGCCGCGGACTTCTCGAACGCCGCGAGCGCTTCGGGCGTCGAGTCGGCGGGCGCCGACGGGAACAGCACCTCGTCCTTCCACGCGTCGAGACCGCCGAAGAGCATGTACACGCCCGTGTACTTCTGCGCGCGCAGCAGCAGCCACGCCTGCGCGGAGTGAATGCCGCCGTCCGAGTAGAGCACGATCTTCTCGTTGCGCCCGAGCCCGTAGTCCGGCAGCTGCGTGAGCGGGACGTTCTCGGCGTCGGGAATGTGGTACGCGGTGAACGCGGCCTCGTCGCGCAGGTCGACGAGCCGGTAGTCCGCCTTGCCCGCGACGATCCAGTCCGCGAGTTCGGTCGCGCTCACGTGATCCACCTTGCTCTCGACGATCGTCGCGAGCTCCTGGGTGTCGAGCGTGACGGTGTGGCCGCGCATCGGCTTGCCGGCGGTCGCGAGCAGTCCCAGCGCGAGCGCGGACGCCGCGAGCGCGCGGTTCGTGGTCCAGCGGAAGGGCGCGCTCATCGCGTGGCCTCCTTCGCGGCGCCGGCGGCGGACCCCGCCGCGCGCTTCTCGAGCCACTCGGCGCCGGCGAACCCGCCGATCGCCATGAGCACGACGAGCAGCACGACGACGCCGTACGGCAGGTGCAGCACTTCGGGCAGCGTGAGCCGTCCGAGGAATCCGCTCTCGTAGAACGGCTTGATGAGCGGGAACGCTTCACCCACGACGAACGTGCCCGCCGCGACGCCGAGCACGTACACCATCGCGTCGATGCGCCCCGTCGCGGCGCCGACCATGGACGTGCCGGGGCAGTAGCCGCCGATGATGAAGCCGAAGCCGAGCACGAGGCCGCCCGCGATCTGCGGCCACAGGTTGGTCGGCGTGAGGTAGACGAGCGACAGGTCGAGCACGCCGAGCCAGCCGAGGTAGAACGTGCCGAGCATCGCGGTGACGATGGCCGTGAACATCACCTTGAACACGGCGAGATCGTCGAGATAGAACTGCGACACGAGCTTCTTCGCGCTGCCGAAGCCCGCGCGCTCGAGGAACCAGCCGAACGCGATGCCGATCACGAACGCGACGACCAGCGCGGTCTCGTCGCCGAAGGCGCCGAACTTGAAGAAGGGTGCGTTCATCGCCACTGCCTCCTCATCGCGGCCGCCAGCGCGTACGCGCCCGCGAACACCATCATCATGAAGGCCCAGCTGCCGGCGTTGAGCATCGCGCCGCCGCTGAGCGCCTGGCCGCTCGTGCAGCCGCGCGCGAGCTTCGCGCCGACGCCCATGAGCGCGCCGCCCACGAACGCCCACGCCAGGCGGCCGTTCACGGTCGCGCGCGGGCCCTTCTCGACCGTCGCGCGCAGCCGTCCCGCGAGCAGGCCCGAGAGGAATCCGCCGACCAGCACGCCGAGCACCTCGAACACGAGCCACGCCTTGAGCGGATGCCCGGCGCCTTCCTCGAGGTAGCCGCGGAAGAACTCGTTGCCGTTCGCGTGCGCCGGCGCGACCGATCCGGTCAGCCAGCTCACCACCGAGCCGATGGCACCCGAAGCGCCGAGGCCGCGGCCCATGATCACGTAGGCCGCGAGCAGCACGAGGCCGAGGCCGACGCCGGCGACGTAGGGATTCATGTACGGCTCCGCGGTGCGGACGTGCGCCGCATCGTGCGCGTGCGCGTGCGCGCGGCCGGGAGCGGCGGGATCGAGAACGGTGCTCATGTGCGACTCCTCGAAGTGCGGGCTCAGAAGGGCCCGTAGTGACTCACCTGGCCGGCGTAGACGAAGACGAAGCGCAGCAGCAGCCCGCCCGCGAGCACGAGCACGGGGGCGACGGCGGTGTGGCGCACGCGGTGACCGACCGCGAGCGTCTGCACGAACAGGGGCACGGCGATGCCGAGACCGACGACGCCGACCCAGAACAGCGCGGTGAACGGACCGCCGAGCAGCAGCGCCGCGGCCTGCTGGTGCACGCGCGACGCGGTGACGAGCCCGATCAGGAAGAGCGCGAGGATCGCGAGCTCGGCGGTGAGCAGGCGGTTGTCCGCGCGCGCGAGCAGTTCGCTCTCGCCGCGGTCGCGCGCGACCATGTGCACGAGCGCGGCGGCGCTCGAGAGCCCGGAGGCGAGGAAGAGCGGGCCGAGCAGCGCGCTGTTCCACAG
>JBGANH010000180.1:0-10318 GCA_044222365.1 Candidatus Eiseniibacteriota bacterium | reverse complement strand
CCTGAAAGCGGAACGGATTGCGCAGGCCGTTCGCGTACACGAGCCACGCGTTGCTGTCGGCCGACGCGCGGAACGGGTTCCCCGCGGGCGCGATCTGCGCGCGCGTCGCCACGCCCGGTCCGTCGGGCAGCGCGTGCACGTCGAGCCGCAGGATCTTGCCGCGCAGCGTGGACGTGTCCTGCGCGGCGCAGGGCGTCGCGTCCTCGCCGAGCGACACGAACAGGTATCCGCCCGGGCCGAAGCGCACGGTGCCGCCGTTGTGGTTGTTCGCGGCGTTCGGCGCCGAGGGGATCACGTCGAAGCGCGAGGCCACGTCGACGGTGAGATGGCCGTCGCCCGTGAAGGCGAGATCACCCTCGAGCCGCCAGCGCGAGATGCGCACGCCCTGCGCCCCGTCCGTCTGGTGCGTGTAGAGGTAGGGCCGCGCCGGGAACTGCGGGTCGAGCGCGACGCCGAGCAGGCCCTGCTCCCCGCCGGTGATCACGCCCGGCACGGTGAACACCGGATCGACCGAGGCGAGCGCCCCGTTCACGACCAGGCGCACGCGGGCGGAGAGCTGCTCGACCACGAAGAGCCGGCCGTCGGGCGTGAACTCGATCGCCACGGGCACGTCGAGCCCCGAGACGACGGACTGGTCCGCGAACCCCGTCGGGACGACCTGGGCGGCGGAGGAGGAAGCGAGACACACGGAAACGGCGAGCGCGAGGGCACACACGAGGGCTTTCATGCGCGGCAGCATAGCCACCGCGCGGAGCGCGCGACAACGCCGCGAAAGCCCCGGAATCCCGACGGAGGTGTTTCCCGTGTACAAACACGGGTCAGGCACCTGCAAAGAGTCTGCTCCTCACGGGAATGAACGGCGTCTCAAGCGCGTTGCCACTAGCAGAAAGCTAGTGACCCGCCAAAACGGCGCTGCTAGCTTGCCCGCTCTTCCCCAGCAGTCCTCTTTCCGTCCCACGCATTCCGGAGTCCTCCGGGCCACCACAGGAGAAGCCCCATGAAGCACGTGTTCCGCTTCGCTCTCGCCGTCCTCACGATCGCCGCGCTCCAGGCCACCGTCGCCTCCGCCGATCCGGTCACGTACTCGATCGACAAGTCGCACACGGAGGTCGGTTTCGAGATCCGCCACATCTTCTCGAAGGTGCAGGGCCGCTTCAACAGCTTCACCGCGAAGATCGTGTTCGACGAGAAGACGCCGGCCAACATCTCGGTCGAGGCGTCGGCGGACGCGAACTCCATCTGGACGGACAACGAGCGCCGTGACGGCCACCTGAAGAGCGCGGACTTCTTCGACGTCGAGAAGTTCCCGGTCATCACGTTCAAGAGCACGAAGGTCGTCGCCGCGGGCAAGAACAAGTACAAGATCACGGGCGACTTCACGATGCACGGCGTCACGAAGCCCGTCACGTTCGACGCCGAGTTCCTCGGCGCCGGCGCGGTCGGCGTGGGCGGCCAGAGCTGGGGCACGAAGGCCGGCTTCACGGCGACCACGGTGATCAACCGCAAGGACTTCGGCGTGAGCTGGAACAAGGCCCTGGACAACGGCGGCGCCATGCTGTCGGACGAGGTCACGATCAACCTGAACATCGAAGCCGACGCGGTCAGCAAGTAAGTTCCGCCTCCCGCCTCCTCCTTGAAGGGCTCGGCCTGCGCCGGGCCCTTCGTGTTTGCTACGGTGCGCCCGTCCGACTCCCCTTCCCGTCACGGAGCGCCCATGGCCGAAGTCACGCTCGTCCCCGCCGATTCGATCGAACTGTCCGCGCTCACGGCGCTCATGAACGAGTGCTACTCGGACTACGACGTGCCCATGCACGTGGACGAGGGCGCGATGCGCTTCATGCTGTCGTCGTTCGACCTCGACCGCGCGGAATCCCGCGTCGCACTCGACGGCGGCACACCGGTCGGCGTCGCGTTGCTGGGACTGCGCGGCGCCCGCGGCTGGATCGGCGGCATGGGCGTGGTTCCCGCCGCGCGCCGCCGTGGCCTCGGCGACACGCTCATGCAGGCGGTGATCGCCCGCGCCCGTGCCCGCGGCGCGCGCGAGGCCTGGCTCGAGGTGCTCACGACGAACGTCCGGGCGATCCCGCTGTACGAGCGTCTCGGTTTCCGCCACGTGCGCCGGCTCGACGTGTTGAAGCTGAAGGCCGCGCCGGCGAAGCCCGACGGCACGGCCACCGAGAGCGTGTCCCCCGGGCAGGCGCTCGAGTTCGCACGGCTCCACCGCCGCAGCGAGGAGCCCTGGCAGCGCGAGGAAGGCTCGGTGCGCAACTGGATCCGCGCCGGCCTCGCCCTCGAGGCGACCGCCGCGACGCGGGACGGACGCACGATCGGCATGGCGATCCACCGCGTCGCGGCGGGGCGCGCTTCGATGCTCACGCTGGTCAGCGTCCCCGGACAGGAAACCGTCGCGACGACGGCGCTGCTCGCGGCCGCCTTCCGGCCCGAAGCCGACCAGGGGCTGCGCTGGCTCAACCTGCCGCAGGACGACGCCGCGTCGGCGATCGTGCTCGCGCTCGATCCGGAGCTCGAAGCGTCGCAGCACGACATGCGGCTGACGCTCTAGGCCGGACCGCTCAGGCGGCGCGGGGCGGCAGCCACCGGCGCAGCACGCGGCGCAGTTCGCGCACCTGGATCGGCTTCGCGAGGAAGCCGTCCATGCCCGCGGCCTCGCAGCGATCGCGATCGGCGCGCTGCGTGTTCGCGGTGAGCGCGACGATGGGCACGTGCGAACGTCCACCTTCGAGGCCGCGGATCACGGCGGTCGTCTCGTAGCCGTCCATGCCGGGCATCTGGCAGTCCATGAGCACGAGGTCGAAGTTCCCGGCGCGGAAGTTCGCGAGCGCTTCGCGACCGTCGGAGGCGAGGCGCACGTCGCACCCCATGCGCTCGAGCAACCGCACGGTGATCTTCTGGTTCACCGGCGTGTCCTCGACCACGAGCACGCGGGCGCCCTCGAGCGACAGTGGTGCGTCTTCGTCGGTCGCGGCGGCGATCTCCTCGGGAGCCACGATCGCGCGCACGAAACCGGCGACGAACCAGAACGTCGAGCCCCGCCCGGGCTCGCTGACCGCCCCGATGCTGCCCTCCATCGCTTCGACGAGCCGTTTGCAGATCGCGAGCCCGAGCCCCGTGCCGCCGTGGCGGCGCGAGTACGACCCGTCCTCCTGCCAGAACTTCTCGAAGAGCCGCTGCTGCAGCTCGGGACGGATGCCCGGTCCGGTGTCGCGCACCGCGAAGCGCATCTCGACGAGCGAGTCGCGGTCGCGCAGGCACTCGACGATCAGCGTGACGCCGCCCTGCGCGGTGAACTTGACCGCGTTCGAGAGCAGGTTCGCGAGCACCTGCGAGAGGCGCGCCGTGTCCGCCAGCACCGGGGCCAGGTCGGCCGCCCGCCAGTCGAGCTCGAGCGAGATGCCCTTCGCCACGGCCGCCGGTCGCAGTGATTCGACGGCTTCGAGCGTGAGCGTGCGCAGGTCGGCCGGCCGCGGCTCCAGCATCAGCTGGCCGGATTCGAGGCGTGAGAAGTCGAGCACGTCCTGGACGATCACAGAGAGGTTCTGCGCCGAACGCCGCGCCGCGCCGAGCAGCTCCCGTTGTGCGTGATCGAGATCCGAGTCGGCGAGCAGCTCGAGCATGCCGATCACACCGTTGAGCGGCGTGCCGAGCTCGTGGCTCATCGTCGCCACGAACTCGCTCTTCGACCGGCTCGCCTGTTCGGCCAGCTCGCGCGCCTGACGCATCTGCGCTTCGCTCTGCTTGCGCTGGCGGATGTCGGAGAACACGAGGTACGCGCCGAGCACCCGGCCCTCCCGCTCGACCGAGTTGAGTACGTACGCCACGGGCAGCCGGCCGCCGTCGCGGGTCGCGAACGTCGCGTCGTTCGACCGGCTCGCGGTGCCCGAGGACACGACGTCCTCCAACCGGAGCGGCTGGCCGTCCACACCCATCGCGTCGAGCCGGTCGAAGAAGCAGCCGTCCCCGAGTTCGGTCTCGTCCCAGCCGAGCATCTGGCGCGCGTCGGGATTCACGACCTGTACGCGGCATCCTGCGTCCACGCTCACGAGGCCGATGCCGAGGTACGTCACGAGCTCCTGCAGCCGCTCGTGCTCGATCCGCACGCTGGCGTAGAGCTCCTGCATCTCGGCCGTCACCAGTTCCATCGACCGTTCGCGCGTGTAGCGCTCGTCCTCGAGATCGGCGTAGGCGCGATCCACCCGAGCGAGGAACGCCTTCCACGCGGCCGCGTCGGCCGGCGGCGTCTCCGGGTCGAGTCCGACCCGGCGCAACTGTCGTGCGAGCAGCGGTTGCACGCGCCCTACGCGGCTCGCCGTTCGAGTTCGCGGATCGCGGTGAGCGTCATGGTCTGGTTGTGCAGGTCGCAGGGTCCGTTCGCGTGCGGCGACAGCTCGCCGTAGGAGTAGAAGCCGACCTGCATCGTGCCGGGCGGCAGCACGTCGAGCGTCGCTTCGAGTTCCTCCTCCGTGCGCTCCCCGAGGACGAGCCGGCGGCCGACGCAGCTGATGGCGATGCTGAGCACCGGCCCCGCGTCGCCCGAGGCCGCGCTCCACGCGTCCTCGGCGGCGAGTCCGGCGCCCGCGATGACGCGGTCGAAGTTGGCCGACATGAGCTGGCACATCCAGCCCTCCGGGATGTCGCCCGCGAAGGTCATGGACTGGCGCGATTCGTCCACGCCGAGCAGCGTGCGCACGACGACGTTCTCGTCGTTCGCGTGGTGGCGCAGCGCGAGCGGGAACAGCAATCCGGTCGCGGGCAGCCCGGCGGCGCGCTCGCCGAGGTAGCGCTTGTACAGGTCGAGCGCCGGCTTGCCGTCGAGCTCGTAGAGCACGTTGCCCTGCGATCGCGTCACGATGCGCTCGGGCCCGAACTTGTCCCAGCCGCCCTTCGAGCCGTGCGTCACGCGCACGTCGGAACCGTAGAGCCCGACGGCCGCGACGATGCGCCGGGCGGGAGCGCCTTCGTGCAGCACCCAGGTCTGCACGAAGCTCGCGCCGTCGCCCGCGAGTCCGCCCGTCACGCTCACTTCGTGCGAGAGCGCGCCGTTGAGACCGCGCACCAGTTCGCTGCCGTTGACGGCGAGACCGTCGGAGAGCACGAGGATCGCGCCGAGGTCGGCGGCGTCGAGCGCCCCGGCGAGCCGGCGGCCGGCCTCGTGGGAGGCCGAGGCGTCCTCGACGACCGCGTGCGCGAGCCGGACGGCCGTGTGCTCGAAGCGCACGACGGCGACCACGACCGAATGATCGTGAAGCGTCGTGCCGTGAATCTCACCGGCGGTCGAACAGCCGGTCACGCGGGCGCGCGGGTACGCCGCGGCCACGTCGGCGATCGGCGCGGCCACTTCGCCCGCGTCGGTGGCGCCGAAGAGCAGCACGAGGGTCTGGTCGGAATCGAGGGTGGTGTCGAACGGCGCGGACCAGCCGGCGTCCGCGTCGTGGCGATACGTGACGAGCTTCATGGAGCACTCCGGGAACGATCGTGCGCACCCCGGGGAGTGTCCTCGGGGGATGTCGCATCCCAGTCTCGGAGGCCGGCGGAGCGAATGAAGGGCCGCGCCGGGACCATTTCGGCTGCACGAGGGCCAGCGCCGCCGCAAGTGACGGCAAGTCCGTCAGCGGCCCCGGGTACCGCCGCCCGTGGTGGCCGTGTCGGCCCCCGCGGCCTCGAGCCGCTCGGCGAGGGACCGCGCGGCGGCCCGCTGGGCGGCGGCGCCGTCCTCCCAGGTCGCCGCGAGCGCCCGGCGCAACGCCGCGAGGGCGTCGCCTTCGCGCCCTTCGGACAACGCCACCGTCGCTTCGAGCGTGTGGCCGAGCGCGGCCCCGGGGTACGTGGCGACGATGTGGCTCGCCTGCTCGCGCGCCGTCGCGGCGTCGTCCCGGGCGAGCGCCGCGCGCACGTGTTCGGCGCGCACGAGCGCGTCCCGAGGTGCGAGCCGCTCGGCTTCGGTGAATGCGGCGGCGGGATCCTCACCGCGGGCCGCGAGCGCCTGCGCCAGCCGCAGGTGATTCATCGCGCGCAACGGCTGCGCGGCGACCGCCGCTCGCGCGGCGCGCTCGGCGGCCTCGGCGTGTGAGCGTGCGCGCGCACGGTCGGAGCCGCTCGCCCGCGCCGCCGCGAGGTGGGCGTCCGCGGCGAGCCGCCACGGTTCGTCGTCGAACCCCGGCGCGGCGAGCGAGGCGTCCGCCGAGCGGGCGGCGGCCTCGGCGAGCGCCGCACGCGATCCGGTGGGCGCGCCGACGGACTGCTCGAGCGCGGCACGCGCGCGCCCGGCATCGGCGAGCGCGCGCAGCCCGGGCGCGAGCGCGAAGGCGACGGCGAGCGCCGCCGCGAGCGCCACGAGGCGCGCGGGACCCGGCGGCATGCGGCGCGCATGCGCCGCCGGCGTGCCCGCCGCCATGCCGAGGAGCAGGACGAGCCATGCCGCGCCGGCGAGCCCGATCGGGTTGAAGATCGCCGCCACGGCGAGCGCGGCGAGCGCCCCGGCCTCCTCCGCTCGCGGCTCGTCCGTGCCGGCGCCGCGCAGTGTGCGTGCGAGGGGCGCGAGCGAGCACGCCGCCCAGAACCCGTACGCGAGCACGCCGAGCGCGCCGAGGGTCGCGAGCATCTGCAGCGGCGCGCTGTGCGCGTGCGCGGGAGCACCGAGCCACACGTGCCGCCAGTACTCGGGCGTCTGCACGCGCGGGAACGCGAGGCCGAACCCGTCGGGCCCCACGCCGAGCCAGGGACGCTCGCGCCACAGCGCCCACGCCGCGCGCGCGATCTCGAGCCGCGCGGGAGACGAACTGGCGGCGGCGCCTTCGGCGAAGCGCGCGAGCGGAGCCGCACGCAGCGCGAACGCGCTCCACGCGAGGGCCGGTGGGGTGGCGAGCACGAGCGCCACGAGCGCACGACCCCGAGGCGCGCGCGACGCGGCGAGCGCGGCCGCGACACCGGCGATCGCCGCGAGCATCGCACCACGCGAGAGCGTCGTCGCGAGCGCGCCACCGAGCACCGCGGCCACGGCCGCGAGCACGAGGCGATCGCCTCGCCCGAGCGCGAGCCGGGCCGAGGCGATCGCGAGCGCCGGCGCGAGCACGGCGCCGAGCAGGATCGGGTTGCCGAGCGTCGCGGCCGGCCGCAGCGTCTCGACGCCCGCGTGTGCGTATCGCGCGGCGTCGCCCCATGCGAACGCGTCGAAGCCGGCGAACTGCACGAGCGCGTAGGCCGCGGCGACGGTCGCGGCGGCCAGGAGCACGTCGAGCGTGCGGGCGCGCGAGGCCGCGTCGCCGTGCGCCGCGCGCGCGCCGAGGAACAGCGCCACGAGCGCCGCCACGTCGCGAGGCCCTCACGCTGCTCGACCTCGCCGAAGATCGCGAGCGCGCCCGAAGGAGCGACGGCGGCCGAAAGCGCGGCCACGGCCAGCGCGACCAGCGCCGCGCGCGCGGGTGCGTCGCTCGCGCGCTCGCCGTGGGCGAAGGCGTCGGCCGCGAGCGCCGCGCCGATCGCGAGCAGCACCGCCGCCTTGACGGGCGCGAAGCCGTCGAGCAGGGCGGGCGCGAACGCGAGCACGGCGAACGCCGCGCCCGCACGCACGAGAACGCGCGCCATGCCCTCTATCGGATCAACACCACGCGGGCGAGCGCGGCGTGGCCCTCGGAGTCGGTGGCGCGCACGAAGTACAGCCCGGCCGGAAGCGGCCGGCCCGCGCGCGCGGCGGTCCACGTCCACTGCCCGCTCGCGCCGGCCCCGAATGCGTCGGCCGTCACGCGGCGGCCGCGCGCGTCGAGCACCTCGAACTTCACGCGCCCGCGTGCGCCGCTCCACGTGAGCACGCTCGCGCCTCGGGACGGGTTCGGGGTGGCACGCAGTTCGAGCGGGGAACGCGAGGGCGTGGCGTCCACTCCCACGACGCTCGTCGTGTCGCCGATCACGCGGAACGACAGCGCCGCCGGCTCGAGGTTCCACGGCTGCCCGTTCTGGGTGCGCGACCACATCGGCCCGATGCCCGCGGTGAAATCGGGGCCCTCGGCGCCCGTCACCGTGTGTGCGCGCAACTGGAACTGGTTCGCCGGCGTCACCCGCAGCCAGTAGTCCACGCCGGGCTCGAGCACGAGCGAACTGTCGAAGTCGAAGTGACCGTGCCACGCCGCCGCGGGCGGCGAGGTCTCGTACGACGAGGCGAACGACGCGCTCAGAAGCGACGGCGGCAGCTCGAGCGGCGGGTTCGCGCCCTCCATGCCGTCGCGCAGGATCGCGACCGAGCCGACCGAATTCCACGAGAGCGCGGAGTCGTACGCGAACTCGACCCAGTACAGGCGCACCCGGCGCGGCACGCGGAAGCGCTGCAGCACGTCGTGGCGCGACCAGCCGAGCTTCGTGTCCGTGGCCATCACGCTCTGCACGACGCGCAGGTCCTGCAGCGCGACGTCGCCGCCGCACAACGAGATGCCGTGCACGGGGTGGCTGCCTCCGAGTGGTTGGTAGCCGCTGCCCGTCGCATAGAAGCCCGCGGGCAGCGACGGATCGCCGTCGGCCGTGTAGCGGAAGTTCGTGCTGTTGTACGGATAGGTGCCCGTGTACGTGAGCGCACCGGTCGCGGACGGAGGACCGGCGACGTGCGCGATCGCGCGCGTCACGACGGGCGGGCTCATCTGCACGTGCAGCCAGTTCCACGCCATGTTCGACGAGTTCAGCGCGACGCTGCGCAGCGCGACCGTGGTCGGATCGGGCATGAGGTTCGCCGTGTCCCACTGCACGAGCTCCAGCCGCCCGAACGTGTAACTCGGATCCACCTTCAGGCTGCAAGCGGCGACGTTCGCGATGAAACCGAACGGCTGCGCGATGCCCGCGTACGGCGGCAGCGTGATGCGCGAGTCCCAGCCGGTGTTCACGACGGGAAGCGAGCACGTGGGATACGAGGCCCAGAGCGGTCCCGCATCCCGCGCGGCGTCGGCCCGCAGGCGCGGAGCGAGCACGGTGCCGAGCAGCAGCAGCGCCGCGGCGCACGGCACGATCGTACGAATCCCGGAATGCATGACGGTCCGCTCCTTCCTCATTTCACCAGCACGATGCGCGCGGACGCCGCGTGTCCCGCGTCGTCGGTCGCGCGCACGAAATAGAGCCCCGGCGGCAACGGCGGACCGCCGCGCGCAAGCGTCCACGTCCACTGCCCCTCGGATCCGGCCGCGCGCGCATCGCCGCCCACGCGGCGGCCGCGCGCGTCGAGCACGTCGAAGCGCACGCCGCCCGTCGCACCGGTCCAGGACAGCACGCTCGCGCCACGCGAAGGGTTCGGCGTCGCCCGCAGCGCGAGCACCGACCGCGCCGGTGCGGGCGCCACACCCACCACGACCGCCGGATCGCCGATCACGCGGAAACTCAGTGCCCGCCCACTCTCGAGGATCCACGGCAGGTCGGGATCGGTGCGCGACCAGAGCGACCCGATGCCGGCCGCGAAGTCCGCGCCCTCGGTCCCGGTGACGGCGTGCGCACGCAGCTTGAACGTGTGCACCGTGCGCACGCGCAGCCAGTAGTCCGTGTCGGGCTGCAGCACGAGCGTGCTGTCGAAGTCGTAGTGCGAGACCCAGCTCGGCTGGTCGGTCCACGGGTAGAACGTCGCCGAGACGAGCGGCTCCGGGATCGCCGGCGGAGTGACGCCGCCGCCGCTCACGATCTGCAGCGTGCCCGTGAGCCACGGCGCGATCGGCGCGCCGTCCAGCGCGACCTCGATCCAGCCGAGGCGCACGGCCTGCGGCACGCGGAAGCGCTGCATCACGTCCCAGTGCGTCGAGTCGATCGCGGCGTCCGTCCGCATCACCGACTGCGCGACATGCAGCTCCTGGTCCGCGGCGCTTCGGCCGCACAGGCTGAGCGCGTGCACCGTGCTCACTCCGGCCAGTGGCGTGTACGTGCCCGCGAACTCCGTGTAGCCACGCGGCAGGTTCGCTGCGCCGTTCGTCGAGATCTCCCCGGACATCCCGTACAGCCCGGAGAAGTAGTGGAACAGCATCGCGAGCGTCGTGGTCGGGGGATCGGCGACGTGGGGCAGCGTCTTCGTGACGATCGGCCGCGACCAGCTCACGAGCGGGCGGCCGTAATAGAGCGCCGAGTTGTTGAGCGCGACGCTGCGCAGGGCGACGGTCGTGGGATCGGGCAGCGCCGATGCCGGGTCCCACTGGCGGATCTCGAAGCTGCCCGCGCCCCAGTTCGAGACGGCCTTGAGGCTGCAGGCGGCGACCGATCCCACGACCGTGAACGGCTGCACGATCGAGCCTCCGGAACCGATGCCGATCGTGCCGGTCTTCTGCACGTCCAGCAGTTCGAA
>JBGANH010000179.1:0-9733 GCA_044222365.1 Candidatus Eiseniibacteriota bacterium | reverse complement strand
AAGTACACACCGGCTTCCACGCGGACACCGGCCCCGTCGGCGCCGTCCCAGCGCAGCGCATGCGTGCCGGCGGCGAGCGGGCCGCGCGCCAGCGTGCGCACGCGAGCGCCACGCACGTCGTACACCGCCACGTCGGCGTCGCCGTCCCGCGCGAGCGTCAGGGCGACCGTCGCGCCGCGCGGCGAGGGATTCGCACCGGCCACGCTCAGGCCGAAGCGCACGGCCACACCTTCCACCCCGGCGCCCGGCAGCGAGGGCGTGAACGCGAACGACGGCGAGAGCGCTCCGACGTTGCCGAAGTCGTCGGTCGCGCGCATCGCGAAGAAGTACGTGTGCCCGGGCGTCAGGCCGCCGACCGAGAGCGTCTCGGCGACTCCGGCCGCCTGCGGCGCCAGCGTCGCCAGCGGCGCGGCGAGCAGGAATGCCGTGGAATCCATGGGCGCGTCGGCCATGCGCAGGTCGTACGAGGCCGCGGTGCCGCTCGCGCCGTCGTCTCCGGGAGCGTTCCAGCGCAGCCGCAGCACACCCTCGCCCACCGCTTCGGCGAGCATGTCGCCGACCGCGCCGGGCGCGGTGCGGTCGCCCCGCATCAACGTGCGGTACGCATTCAGCCTGCCGTTGCTCCAGACCTTGCCCGTCATCGAAGGGATCGTGTCCACGGCCGAAAGGATGAGCGCCCGGATCGCCTGCGGCGACGCGTGCGGGAAGAGCGTCCACGCCAGCGCCGCCACGCCGGTCACGTGCGGTGACGCCATCGAGGTGCCGTCGAGATTCTGGTACAGGCCACCCGGGATGCAAGAGTAGATCAGCGACCCCGGCGCGCCGAGGTCCACCTGCGTCGGGCCCCAGCACGAGAACGTGCTCATGAGGTCGCGCCCGTCGGTGGACGCCACCGTCACGATGTAGGGCGAGTCGTAGCACTGCGGATAGGTGAGCACGGCGTCGATGTTCCAGCGCGTGTTGCCGGCCGAGTTCACGAACAGCTGCCCGGCTGCGCCGCACGCGTTGATCGCGTCGAGCAGCGCCTGCCCGCCGGACATGCCGCCCCAGGAGTTGTTCGTGAGCCGGACGCCGACCGCGAGCGCGTACTGCAGCGCCTGCACGGCCGCGGACTCCGTGCCCGAGCCCGTCGCGTTGACGAACTTGATCGCGACGAGCTTGCACCGCCAGCACACGCCAGTCACGCCGATCCCGTTGTCGCCGGCGGCTCCGATCGTGCCCGCGACGTGCGTGCCGTGCTTGTAGTCGTCCATCGGATCGCCGTCACCGTTCACGAAGTCGTAGCCGTGCACGTCGTCGGTGTAGCCGTTGCCGTCGTCGTCCACGAGATTGCCGGGAATCTCGCCGGGGTTCGTCCAGATGTTCGCGGCGAGGTCGGGGTGGTTGTAGTCGATGCCGGAGTCCACGACGCCGATCTTCATCTCCGGGTCGCCGGTGCACAGGTCCCAGGCGAGCGTCGCGTCGATGTCGTCACCGGCGAAGGCGCCGCCCTGCCCCGTGTTCTTCATGGCCCAGAGCGAACCGAACGAGGGATCGTTCGGCGTCACGTCCACCGTGAAGATGTGGTTCGGCTGCGCGTATTCGACGGCGGGGTCCGCCGCGAGCGTGGCGCACGCTTCCTCGACCGTCATGCCGGTGAAGCGCACGCACTCGGCGCCGATGAGCTCGAGCCCGTCCACGCGCTCGACCGCCGGGAGCACGTTGCGCACGAGCGCGCGGCGCGCGCGGGTCGCACCGGCGCGGTATTTCACGATCACCTCGCCGGGCACGTACGAAGCGGCCGCGTGAACCGGGCCCGGGAAGACGGAGAGCGAAAGGGCGCACAGGGCGGCGAGCCCCGTGGCATGGGCGGCGGAAAGGAAGTCGCGGCGCGTCATGGATCGATCCGAGGAGGGTGTGGCGGCCGCGACCGAGGGGGGGAGACGATCGGGACCGGGCGCGGAGCGCCAGCCGCTCACAGAGGTGGCGCCGATCCGGCGCCTGATACCTGCCCGCCGCCCCAGACCGTGACCATGCCCACCGCGCGCCGGCCCGAAGCGGCGAGCGAGTCGCACAGCGCGGCCGTCGCGGCCCCCGGCCGTCCGGGTTCGGGCGTGTACAGCACCCACCAGCGACGAGTCCCCGCCACCGCCCGAAGCGAGTCGAGCGGCACGATGCGCTCCCGCGCGAGGATCGCGCCGCCGCGGTAGTAGGGCAGCGCGGCGCGGTCCGAGAGCAGCCGCGCCGGCGGCAGCGCGCGCGAGGCGTCCAGGACGAGCAGGCTGTGCGGGTCGGCCGCGAACACGAGGTCGCCCGACCGCAGGGCGGCCCGAACCTCCGCGATCGCACGCCGCAGGTCCACCGCCTCGGCGAGCGGCGGCCTCAGGATCGCCGAGCGCAGCGCGAGCGCGGCGACCGCGACGATCGCGACGGCGCGCAGGCGCCGCCACGGCAGTGCGACGAGCCCCGCGGCGAACAGCACGCACCAGTAGGGCAGCGTGAAGTACAGGTAGCGTGCCGCGAACAGGTGCGGCCCGCGCAGCGAGAGCGCGAACGTGAGCACGATCGCACCGGTCGCCATGCCCCACGCGAAACGCGCCGCGCCGCGCCGTGCCCCTCGCAGGAGCGGCAGCAGCGCCACACCGAAGAGCGCGGGCACGAGGTAGAGCGCGCCGAAGCAGACCTTGCGCGCGAGGTCGAGCAGATCGGCCGCCGCGGGATGCGGCACCCACGTCTCGCGCGAGAGCGCGAGCTGTCCCGGCAGCAGGGCGAGCAGCGGCGAGGCGAGCAGCGCGATCGCGGCGTGCACTCCGAGCCAGCCGAGCCACCGTCCGCGCGTGCGCGCACCCGGCAGTCCGGCGACCGCGAGCAGCGCGAGGACGACCGCGCTCAGGTAGTGCGTCCACGCCGCGAGCGCGCCCGCGAGCGCCCAGCCCACGGCGAAGCGGGTGCGCCCCGTGCGCCCCCACTCCCACGCGGACCACGCGGCGCCGAGCAGCGCCAGCGTCAGCAGGCCGTAGCCGCGCAGTTCCTGCGAGAAGTAGATGTGGGCCGGATGCAGCGCGAGCAGCAGCGTGGCGAGCAGCGCGACGGCCCGCCCGAAGAGGCTGCGCGCGAAGCCGTACGTCGCGAGCAGCGCGAGCACGCCGAACAGCAGGGGCAGGCTCTTCAGCCACAGCGGCGCGGTGCCGCCGATCGCGACCCAGAGCGAGACGAGCAGCGTGGGCACCGGCGGATGGATGTCGCTCGGCAGCAGCGCGAGCGTGCCCGGCAGGTCGAGTTTCGCCATGTGCAGCGTGAAGAGTTCGTCGAACCAGAGCGGGGTGCGCGCCGCCTCGCGCACGCGCAACACCACCGCGAGCGCCAGCACGAGCGGGAGCGCCACGCGCGTCCGCGCCGCCCACGGATCGAACGCGGGCGTCTCCGGCGCCGGCGGCTCGCCCACACGCGCGGCCTCGGCGCCGTGCTGTTCGCGCCACTGCGCGCGCGTGATCATGCCGTCCCAGCCGGTACGCAGCCGCGCGTGCGGCCCCGGCAGCACGCGCACCTGCCAGAGGTGCCAGAACGCGAAGATCGCGAGCGCCAGCGTCGCCTCGCTCCCGTGCACGACGTGGGCGATGCCGTAGGCCGTGTCGGGCAGCCGGTTGCCGAAGAACACGGGGAACCACAGCAGCAGCCCGGTCGAGGTCATCACCGGCACGCCGGCGAGCACGAGGAAGTAGTGCAGCTTCTGCCGGAACTCGTGGCGGTCGAACTCCGGCGGCGCGGCCCGTCCGCCGAAGTACCAGCGCGACAGTTCCCACCACTCGCGCACGTCGCGCGCGCCCGGCAGCATGGGCCAGCCCCGCGCGAGCGAGAAGTTCGCGCGCACGAGCAGGGCGAGCACGTAGCCCGCGTGCACGAGCGCGACGGCCATGAGCAACACGGCCGCGCCGCGGTGCAGCGCGCGCAGTACCGCGCGACCGCCGATCGCCGCGGTGAAGGCCTGCGCCGGCGCGGTGTGCGCGAAGTGCACGGCGAAGCCGCTCACGGCGAGCACGAGGAACGCGGTGACGAGCCCGCCGTGCTGCAGGCGCTGCGCCAGCGTCAGCCGCGGCACGAGCTGCGAGTCGTCGGGCCGCGGCGGCGCGGGCGGCTCGCGCCGGCGTCGGCGGCGCACGAGGTCGAGCAGCACACCGGCGCCGAGGATCGCGAGCACGCACGCGCCGAACACGTGGAAGAGCGTGCGCACGAGCGCGAGCACCGGGTGCCGGGCGATCCGCAGGTCCAGGTGGTTCGCACCCGACGCGGCGAACGGCCGCCGCGCGCCGCGATGGCAGTCGTCCTGGCCGCACGTGGCGGGCAGCCGGTCCGGGCGCGTGCGCGCGCGCGCGTCGCGGACGGCGAGCACGTCGTGCGCGCCGTGGCAGTCCGTGCACACCGCCGCGCGTCGCGAGCCGAGTTCGAAGGCCTTGAAGTGGAAACTCCGCTCGTAGGACGGCACCGCGCCCGCCTCGACGTCGTGCGCACGCATGCGCTCCCCGTCCGCGTGGCACGGTGCACAGGCGGCGAGCCTCACGGCGCGATCGGAGCGCGCCGGGGCCGCGGGAACCGCATGCGCATCGCCACCGTGACACGAGACGCACGTGGGCAGGTCCGCGGCGGGCCCGCGCGCGGCGGCGCCGTGCACGCTGGCGCCGAACGCGCGCGCCGCGTCCGCGTGGGTGACGGCGCGCCCGGTGGAATCCGCGGCGTGGCAGTCACCGTCGCAGCGCGCGCGCGTTCGCGGCGCGATTTCGCCGTGCGGGTAGCGCCGGATCTCGGCGTGGCACTGCGAGCACGCGAGCGTTCCGTGAATGCTGCGCGCGAAGGCACCCCCGGCGACCGTGAGGACCCGCGCGGGGCCGCCGAGGCTGTCGCGCACGACGAAGCCCGGCACGTCGTGGCAGACGAGGCAGCGTGCGCTCTCGCGCGCGCCGAATGCCGGGATCTCGACGTCGAGCCGATAGTCGGCCCGCACCGGCGGCGCGGCGAGCCGGGTCGAGACTTGCGGCGCCGCGCCCGCCGACGGCGCCGCCAGCAGCAGCGCCACGAGCGGCGCGAGGGCCGCGCCGCGGGCGGTGCGTGTGGCGCCTGCGGCGCTCACGCCCGGCCCGCCCCGCGCGCGATCGCGTCGGCGGCCCGCAGCGCCAGCGCCACGCCGGTGAGCGTCGGGTTCACCGCGCCGCCGCAGCCGACGAACATGCCGAGCCCGATCGCGTAGAGCCCCGGCGTGTCGTGCACGGCGCCGAACGTGTCCACCACGCCGTCCTCCGGGCGCGCGCTCATGCGGTGCGTGCCCATGTAGTGCGCGAACGCCCCGAACTCCTCGAGTCCGGGGAAAGCGCGCTCACGCACCTGCAGCGCGTCGGCGACGCGGTCGAACAACTCGCGCGCGTACGCGTACGTCGCGCGGTCGAAGTCGCTCGAGTCGTAGTGCACGTGCGCGACCGGGTCGCCGAAGCGGTCACGCTCGCGCGCGAGCGCCACGTACTTGCCCTCGCTCGTGTCCGACTCGGCGTGCATGCCGACCGTGCGGCAGCGGCGCACGAGGTCGAACGCCTGCATCGCCTCCTCGAACGACTTCGCGCGCGCGGCGGCGCGCACGTGCTCCGGTGCGGGCTTCGACGGCAGTTCGATCTTCACGCCGCCGTGGCGCCCGCGCGCCGGCGGATCCACGAACTGGTCGCTCTGCGCGGTCCAGAAGCCGACGCGACCGGCGTGCACGGGCTCGGCGAAGTGCACGTGCCCGATCCAGATGTGATGGAAGACGAGGTGCCGCCCCACGTGACCGCTGTCGTTGCCGAGGCCGCCGGGATGCTTCGCGTCGCGCGAGAGCAGCAGCAGCCGCGCGCTCTCGAACGCGGCGCCGGCGATGATCACGAGATCGGCGCCGTGCTCCCGGTCGCGGTCCTCGCCGTTGCGCCGCCAGCGCACGCCGCGTGCGCGTCCCGAGGCGTCGGTGAGCACGCGCCGCACGCTCGCGCCCGTCGTCACGCGGCAGCGCCCGGTCGCGCGCGCGAGGTTCAGGTGGTGCGTGGACGAATAGCGCGCACCGGTCGGGCACACCTGGCACTCGCCGATGTTCATGCACGCTGGCCGGCCGGCATAGTCCGCGCGCGTGCGCGCCTGCGGCGTCGAGTGCACGCGGATGCCGGCGGCGGCGAGCCGCGAAGCGACGAGTGCGTCGTCGGGCGTCAGTTCGAACGGCGGCAGCGGGTACGGCTGCGACCGGGGCGGCGCCCACGGGTTGTCGTCGTCGGTGCCGGACACGCCGAGCTGCGCCTCGGCGCGGCAGAGCCACGGCTCGAGCTCGGCGTAGGACAGCGGCCAGTCCGTGCCGAAGCCGTAGCGCGAGCGCGTCTCGTGATCCTGCGGCGACATGCGCGTCGCGAGCCCGGTCCAGGCCGTGCCGCTGCCGCCCTCGCGCACGACCGCCTCGCGCCACAGTTCGCGCGCGTAGCTGCCCGTGCTCGTGAACCGCCGCAGGTCGGGCGCCGCGGTGCGCGCGGGGTCGTCCCAGCCGTGTTCGATCGTCTCGACGAAGCGCTCGCGGTGCGGGTAGGGGTAGTCCGGCCCGCGCTCGAACACGTCCACCTCGCAGCCCGCGCGCGTGAGTTCGTACGCGAGCGTGGCTCCCATCATGCCCGAGCCCACGATCGCGACACGGAGGGCGCTCACGCCGCCCCCCCCGGCTTCGCCGGCTTCGACACACGCGCGATCGCACGCGGCATGCCCGGCCAGGCGTCGTAGCCGGCGAGCACCCAGGCGTCGGTCGCGGCGAAGCACTCGAACACGTCACGCGTCACCCAGCGCGCGAAACGCAGCGCGTCCCGGTCGAGCAGCGTGCGCCGGGCGCGCGTGGCGCCGCCGGCGATGCGCACCGCCGCGAGCAGCCGCCGCCGCGTCTCGGGCCGTGCCGCGCGGAAGCTCGGCTCGCCCGCCGCGCGGGCCGCGCGGTCCATCGCGCGCTCGAAGCGCTCGTACAGCGCGCGCGCGCCGCTCACGTGCTCGGCGCGCCAACGGAAGCGCGCCACGTAGTGCTCCGTCTCGACGCGTTCGTCGAGCAGCGCCACGACCGCCAGCCGCAGCGCCTCGGCGGCGGATTCGCGCAGCGGGCCGACCGGCGCGGGCGCGAGGGCGCCCGAGACGAGCCAGCGCAGCCGCTCGCCGCTCAGCCCCCACGCGGCGAAGGCGCCGGCCCCCGCGACGAGTGCGGAGCGGTACAGGAACGTGCGGCGGGTGAGTGCCATGCGTGTGGGCCTCGCGCGGGAAGAACGCTCGAGCGCCCAACACGCTCGTGCATCACTCTAGCACCGCGCTCGGCCGCGGGCCCGCCTCCGGCCCTCGGAAGCGGCCCTCGACCCACCGCACGTCAGCAGTTCGCGTACTTCCAGTTCCGTCGCTTGCCCTCGGCGAGCCACTCGATCGTCTGCGCGAGACGATTCGCGCGCGTCTCCGGACGCTTCGCCTCGAGGATCCACTCGACGTACTCGCGGCGCTGGCTCGGCGGGAAGCCCTCGAAGGTCCTGCGCGCCTTCGCGTGCTTCGCGAGCGCCGCCGCGAGATCCGGAGGCACCGACAGAGGCTTGCTCGCGGTTCGTTTCGGGACGGGCCGGGCGACGCGCGTGGGCGCTTCGTTGAGCTTCATCGCGGCCTTGATCCACCGGCGCAGTTCGGTCTTGCCCGGCAGGTCACGCGCGCTCTCGATGCGGCCCAGTTGCCCCATCGCGTCGTCGGAGACTTTCAGTCCGGCTTCGCGCAGCAGCGCGCCCTTCCAGAATCCGAACGTGCAGTGCGCCTTGAACGCGGCCATGCTGCACAGGATCGCGCCCTCGTACTGGAAGTGCGGGAAACCCCACTTGATCGTCTCCTCGACGCCGGGGCAGGCGGCATGCACCTGCTCGCGCAGGTGCTCGAGCAGCGGACGGGCGAACGGAGCGGCCTTGGCGATGTAGGCGTCGATGCGGGCGTCGGTCGAGGGCATGCGGACCTCCGGAGTGAGATGGGCACCGGCGCGAAAACTGGCGCGGACGGCCGGTGCGGGTCAACGGGAAAGCGCCCGGCCCCCGGTTTGTCCGCGTTCGTCCCGGCGGCGCTGGCGCGCGGACCCGCGGCCGGGCTAGCGTTCCGCCCCTACCCCTTCCCCATGGAGGCCATCCCCATGAAGAAGATCCTGCTGGGCCTGCTCGTCGTCGTCGTCGTCGGCGTGCTCGCCGTGCTCGGACTCGCCGCCACGAAGCCGGACCACTACCGCGTCACGCGCAGCGCGACGATGCCCGCCCCGCCGGCGGCGGTGTACTCGCAGATCGCGGACATGCACAAGTTCCCGAGCTGGTCGCCGTGGCAGAAGCTCGATCCCGCGATGCAGGTGAAGTACAGCGGCGCCGAGTCGGGCGTCGGTGCGGTCTACGAGTGGGAAGGCAACAAGGACGCGGGCGCCGGCCGGATGACGATCACCGAGGCCGCGCCGGACCAAAAGGTCGTGATGAAGCTCGAGTTCCTCAAACCGTTCGCCTCGACCGCCATGACCACGCTCGCGCTCACGCCCGAGGGCGAGGGCACGAAGGTCGAATGGTCCATGGAAGGCGAGTACGACTTCATGTCCAAGGTGATGTGCGTGTTCATGGACATGGACAAGATGATCGGGAAGGACTTCACCGAGGGGCTCGCGAACCTCGGCCGCGTGTCGGGCGAAGCCGCGGCCGCACCGGCCGAAACGCCCGCGGCGGCGGACACGAGCGCGAGCGTGACCGCGTCCACGGCGACGCCGCAGCAGTAGCGCTTCGCGAACGAGAGAAGGCGGCCGGAGCGATCGCGCCCCGGCCGCCTTCGTGCGTCCACCGCGCCGCTCAGGCGTCCGGGCCCTCGAAGTCCGCGGCGCCGATCTCGATCACCGTGTTCAGCTTTGCGACGTAGGGCTCGGCCTTGAGGAACTGCAGCATCGCGATCGCATCCCGGTGCAGCTGCGTCTCGGCGAGCGCGACGCCGATCTGCCCGATGAGCAGGTGCATGTTCGGGTCCTCGATCGTGATGTGCGACACCGCCTGGAGGGCGACTTCGCGCGCCTCCTCGAGATGCCCCGTGCGCGCGGCGTCGAGCGCGTACTCGAAGTAGAGCTTCTCGCGCGCGACCTCGGCGCCCTTGTACTTCGAACGCACCACCCACGCGTCCTCGGCCGACTGCACACCGGCGACCTCGGCCACCGTCGCGCCGGTGCAGCGCGGGCAGCGGTCGAACGCGAAGTGCGTGACGCCGGCGCCCTCGAGGTCGCGCAGCATCTGCACGAAACCGCCGAGTGGCAGCATCGGGATCTGCGCTCCGGCGCTCTCGCCCCCCATGTGATCCTTGTAGTCGGCGGCACGCAGCGGCGAGCTGAAGAACAGCGCCGCCCGTCCGCCCTCGTCGGGCATCGCGAACGTCGCCATGTGGTCGCCCGAAGCGAGCGTCGTGAACACCGGCTGGTCGTCGGCGGGGCGCTTCTGGGCGCGCAGCTTCTCCTGCCACTTCGCCTGCCACTCGGCGAACTCGGGGCTCTCCTCGTTCGTCTTCAGGTTCTGCGGTACGTCGCGCGTGGGCTTCTCGAGCAGGGCGGCGTAGAGCGGCACCTGCCGCGGGGGCGGCGGCGGCGCGACGGGAGCAGCTTCCTTCTTCTTGCCGAACAGCTTGCTGAACATGGAGATCCTCCGGACGAAGCCGGGAAGGTACGCGGTCGGGGCGGCACTTGAAAAGCGGG
>JBGANH010000178.1:0-9823 GCA_044222365.1 Candidatus Eiseniibacteriota bacterium | reverse complement strand
GCGGCCCCCCGCCACAACCTGCCCTCACCCACCACGTCCTTCGTCGGGCGTGAAACGACGCTGGCCGAATGCGCCGCCGCCTTCGAGCAGGCGCGACTGCTGACGCTGCTCGGCATGGGCGGCTCGGGCAAATCGCGCATCGCGCTCGAACTCGCGGCGCGTGCGGGCACGAACGGCGGTTACCACGCGTGGTTCGTGGACGTCGCGCCACTGCCGCACGCCGAGCGGCTCCTCGAGTCGCTCGCGGCCGCGCTCGACGTGCGCGACGACCAGGGACGCGGGCGGATGCCCGCCCTGCTCGACGCGCTGGGAGCAGCGCCTTCGATCGTGCTCTTCGACAACGCGGAGACGCTGCCTCGCGACGTCGCCGCGCTCGCGTCCCAATTGCTGGCGAGCGTGCCGACGCTGCGCGTGCTCGTCACTTCGCGCGAACCGCTCGGCGCCGAAGGCGAACAGACCTTTCCGGTGCCGCCGCTCACGTTCCCGGAGACGGCGCGCTCGGCGGCCGAAGCCGGCGCGAGCGAGGCCGTGGCGCTGTTCGTGGCGCGTGCACGCGCCGCGGCGCCGCACTTCGAGCTCACCGACGCGAACGCCGCGACGGTCGTCGAGATCTGCCGCCGCCTCGACGGCATCCCGCTCGCTCTCGAGCTGGCCGCCGCGCGCGTGAAGATGCTCGACGTCGCGCAGATCCACGCCCGGCTCGACGACCGCTTCCGTCTGCTCGCGCGCGGTTCGGGCGCGGGCCCCGCGCGGCAGCAGACCGTGCTCGCCGTCGTCCGCTGGAGCTGGGACCAGCTGCACGAGTCCGAACAGGCCCTGCTCCGCCATCTCGCCGTGTTCGTCGGCGGCTGGACACTCGAGACCGCGACCGCGGTGCACGGCGACGACGCCGACGAGTTCGAGGTGCTCGACACGCTCACGCGGCTCGTCGAGCGCTCGCTCGTGGTGGTCGAGCGCCGCTCCGGCGGCGCCGTGCGCTACCGCCTGCTCGAAACCGTGTGGCGCTTCGTGCTCGAACGCCTCGCCGAGACGGACGAGGGTCCCGCCGCACGCGAGCGGCACCTGCGCGCGTTCCACGCGTTCGCCCGCGGTCAGGGCGTGCGGCTCACCAACGCGGAGCAGTCCGACGCACTCGCCGCCATCGCGGCCGAGGAGCACAACCTGCTCGCCGCTTTCGCGTGGTGCGACCAGGTCGAGCACGGCGCCACGCTGGGGCTCGAGCTCGCGACCGAGGCGAGCCGCTTCTGGTCGCTGACCGGCCGCATCGGCGTGGGCCGGCAGGTCCTGCGCGAAGCGCTCGCGCGCGACCACGAGGCACGTCCGACCGCTCTGCGCGCGATGGCGTTCACCCGGATCGGGGGGTTCGAGGCGACCGCGGCGCGTGCGCCCGAGGCCCGCGCGGCACTCGAGGAAGCGCTCGCGATCAGCCGCACGATCGGGGACGAACGCGGGATCGTCCGCACGCTCGCGGGATTGGCCGTGGTGCTCATGCTCGAGGACCGCCACGGGGACGCGCTCGCGATGAACGAGGAGGCACTCGCGATCTACGAGCGACTCGGACAGGAGCGCGGTGTCGCGATGACGCTGCACAATCGCGGCCTGATCCTGCTCGAGCTGGGCCGTGCGCCCGAGGCGCGCGAGTGCATGCAGCGCGGGCTCGCGCTGCTCCGCGAACTGCACGACGAGAGCACGGAGGCGAACTCGGAGGGAGGGCTCGCCAGCGCCGAGCTGAAGCTCGGGCGACCGGACGAGGCGCGGAAGCATCTCCTGCGCGCGACGGAACTCGCGATCCGCCTCCAGATCGTGCGGGAGAGCTTCGGAATCCTCGAGACCTGGAGCGACTGGCTGCTCGCGAACGGTGACGCCGCCCTCGCCGCGCAGTTCCTCGGGTGCGTTCGCGCCGGTCGAGAGAAGTACGGCATTTCGGTGATTCCGTACGAGCAGCGCTTCGTCGACCGGCTGATGGGCGCGGCGGCGCGGATGCTCGGCGAGAACGAGATGGCGCGAGCGCTGGCGGCCGGAGCCGAAATGAGCACGATCGACTGTCTCACGCGGATCGCCGGGAGTGCCGCGGCGCACGACTGACGCACCCCGCGCTTTCGGCCGTGACGTGACGGTGCCTCGTGCCTATCCTGCACGCTCCCTGACCGCAAGGTCCGTACCTTCCCCGGAGGCCGCGATGCCGCAACTCTCGTCACGTGCGTGGCTCGGCGCCGCGCTGATCGTCCTGTCGCTCACCGGATGCGGCGGGGGCGCGACACGTGAAAACTGGGTGGACCGGCTGCCGCTGCCCGCGGACACGATGACCGTGGCGATGGCCGAACTCGGCCGGCACGGCGGAAGGTTCGTGACGCCGGTGAGCGGTGACGCCCGCACGTTCAACCCGATCACGGCGAACGACAACAACTCCGCCGTCCTGTCGGCGCTGCTGTTCGTGGCCCTCACGGACCTGAACTACACGACGCAGGCCGACGTCCCGATGCTCGCGAAGTCGTGGGAGTTCTCGAACGGCGAACGCACGTTGACGTTCCGGCTGCGCCGAGGCGCGTGCTTCTCGGACGGGCATCCGATCACCTCCGCGGACGTCGCGTTCAGCTTCGAGGCCGCGCTCGACACGTCCGCCGGCTCGCCGGTGGCGAGCGGCCTGACCGCCTCCGTGGACGGCGCCGACGTGCCTTACACGTGGAGCGCACCCGACTCGTACACGTTCGTGCTCACCGCCCCCAAGACCGACGCGCTGCTGCTGTCGCACGCGAGCAGCGTACGCATCGTGCCGAAGCACGTGCTCGAGGGCGCGCTGCGCGCCGGCACGTTCGCGTCCGCGTACGGCGTGGACACCGCGCCCGAGAGCCTCGTCACGAGCGGCCCCTTCCGGCTCGTCGAGTGGAAATCCGGCGAGCGCACGGTGCTCGGCCGCAACCCGCACTGGATCGGGGTGGACGCGCGCGGCCGGAGGCTCCCCTACCTCGACGAAGTCGTCTTCGTGGTCGGCGGTGACCAGGAATCCATCGCGCTCAAGTTCCGCGCGAAGGAAGTGGACGCGATCGACTCCCCCAAGCCCGAGGACTACGCCTCCCTGCTCGCCGACCAGAAGTCGCAGGGCTACACGGTGCACGACGCGGGTCCGAACCTGAACACGAACTTCGTCTTCTTCAACCTCCACCGCGTGCACGAAAGCGGCAAGGGCCGCCGGGTGGGCGAGCCGTTCGCGCCGGCGCACAAGTACGCGTGGTTCTCGAACCGCGAGTTCCGCCGCGCACTGTCGCACGCGATCGATCGTGAGGCGATCATCCGCGGGCCGATGGCGGGCTACGGCGCGCCGAGCTGGTCCATCATGACGCCGGGCGCACCGCTCTGGTACGACTCGACCCTCACCGGAGCCGACCACGACGTCGCGCGCGCGAACGCGCTCCTCGACTCGCTCGGGCTCACGGACCGCAACGGCGACGGCGTGCGCGAGGACGCGCAGGGCCGTCCGGTCGAGTTCTCGCTCATGGTCAATCCCGAGAACAAGCTCCGCGGTGCCATGGCCGCTCTCCTCGTGGACGACTTCGCGAAGGTCGGCGTGCGCATGACGCTCGCGACCGTGGACTTCAACACGCTCGTCACCCGCGTGCGCGACGCCCACGAGTTCGAGGCCTGCCTGCTCGGCGTCGGCATGGGCGTGCCCGCCGACCCCGCGATGGGCGCCAACTTCTGGAAGTCCACCGGGCGGACGCACTACTGGAACCTCGGGCAGCCCGAGGGGCACCCCGACACGCCGGCCGAAGGGCGCATCGATGCGCTGTTCGAGGAGCACGTCGGCACGGTGGACATGGCCGTGCGCAAGGCGCGCTACGCCGAGATGTCGAGGATCCTCAACGACGAGTGCTTCGTGCTGTGGCTGCCGACCAGCCGGCTGCTGATCGCGGTCCGGAATGGTTTCGGCAACCTCGCGCCGAGCCCGATGTCGCCGCGCGTGCTCTGGAATGCGGACCGCATCTTCGTGAAGAAGTGAGCGTCCCCCGGGCGTTAGAAGCCCCGGGTCCGGGCGTAGAACCAGCATGATCGGGGCGGCTCCCTCCCGGGGGCCGCCCTTCCTCGAACCGGAGACCCCACGATGGCCACCCTGCACCCGCGCTCGTTCGCCCTGTCGGCCCTCCTGCTGTGCCTGCTCCCGGCGCTCGCATTGGCCGTGAACCTGGTCCCGAATCCGAGCTTCGAGACCTACACGACGTGCCCGCCGGGCTACGGCCAGGTCAACGTGTGCACGCCCTGGGACACGCCCAACACGGGCACCTCGGACGCCTTCAACGCCTGCGCACCCGTGGTCTTCCCGAGCCTCAACGTGCCGAACAACCAGCTCGGCTGGCAGAACGCGCGCACCGGCGTGGGCTACGCCGGGATCATCCCCTACTCGGCCGCGCCGGATTACCGCGAGTACATTTCGGCGCCGCTCACGTCGCCGCTCTCGCCGGGGCAGCCGTACACGTTCACCTTCTACGTGTCGCTCGCCGACAGCGCGAGCCTCGCGCTCGACCGTCTCGGCGCGTACTTCTCGGTCGGTCCCGTGGGCCCGCTCAACAACTACGCGGCGCTGCCCTACACGCCGCAGGTCGAGAGCCCCGCGAACGTGTACCTGACGAACGCGACGCAGTGGACCGCGATCACCGGCACCTTCGTCGCGGCCGGTGGCGAGAACTGGGTGACGATCGGCAACTTCCACGACGACGGAAGCACGAACCTCGTGCCCGGGCCGGGCGCGTGGCCGGGCGGCTCGTACTACTACATCGACGACACGTCGGTGGAGCTGGCGCTGCCGACCGAACAGGCCTGCTGCGGCAGCGACGGCTCGTGCTCGATGCAGTTCCCGGGGGAGTGCACCCTGCTCGGCGGCACGCCCGCCGGTCCCGGCACGACGTGCGCGGGCGGCGCGTGCAACGTCACGCCCGCGAAGCGCGGCACGTGGGGATCGCTGAAGAGCCTGTATCGCTAGGGCCGCACGCGGTACAGCACCGCGGCGGAGTCCGAACGGAACACGGGCACGAGCGACGCCCAATGCGCGTAGCGCTCGTCCAGCAGCCCCTGGGGTTCGCGATCGTTGGTCGCGAGCAGGTAGGCGACGCCGTGGCGCCGCGCGAGACGCACGAACGTGCTTTCGCGCGGCGTCGCGAGCAGGAGCGCGAGGTCGGCGCGGAGCGGACCGGCCGCCGCTCCGGGATTGAGATGGCCGTCCGGCAGCGTCACGACCCGGCTGCCGGAGAGCCCGCAGACGAAATAGCCGGCCTCGAGCGAAGCGGCGACGACCGCGTTCCGCTCCGCGTGTGCTCCGAGCCAGTTCGCCGTCCCGACGATCGGCTTCCAATCCGGCCCCATCGTGAGCAGGTAGCTGCCCGCGGCGCCGAGTTGGGGGACGGCCGGCCCGACGGCCAGTACCAGCGCGCCCACGGCCACGGCGGGTGCCAGCGCACGGCCCGCGCGCACGGCAGCGGCGCGGGCGAGCGTGGCGATCGCGACCGCTGCACCGATCATGAGGGCGAGCTGCTCGTGCCACTGGAACTCGTGCGGGAGGATCCACGGCACCGGCACCCCGAAGTCGTGCCCCGCGTAACCGAGCAGGCTTCCGGCCAGCGCCACCAGGAAGTACGAAGGGAGCCAACCCGTGCGGCGCCAGTCGCGCGCCGCGAGCACGAGTCCCCCGATGCCGAACATCGCCGCCAACGGGGACCACGCGTGCAGCGCGAACCGCGCGTCCCACAACTCGGGACCGAACCAGTGATGGGGCGCGGCGTTGAGCCGAGGCATGCCGAGTTGCAGCAACAGCGGCGGCGCGCCCAGCAGGGCCGCGCCGCCGAGCGTCACGGCCGCGCGCGTGAGGACGGCGCTCGCTCCGGGCTCGCGGGCGAACCGGCGGCGCGCCGCATCGCCCGCGGCGTGCAGCACGATCGCGCCGAGCGCGACCGCCGCGCAGAGCACGTGGCACCACAGCGTCACCGCACCGAGCAGCGCGGCGGCGAACCGCCAACGGCCGCCGTCCCGGACCGCGAGGTGCCACGCCCAGAGCGTGCCCAGCGCGAGCGCCACCGCCTGCACGCTCGCCATGGGGATGGCCGCGTGCAACATCCACCAGCGCGAACCGAGAAGCACGCAGGGCATCGCGAGCCACGCGGCTGTCCGGCCCCAGACCGAGCGTACGAACAGGAACAACACGAGCGGGTTGGCCCAACCCGCCCACCACGCCGCGCTCGCGTAGCAGTCGGCGATGCCTCGCCCGCTCGCCCACGACACGAGCGCGAAGAACGCAGGCAATCCCGGCGGATACCACGCCGGCATCCCGGCGAGCATCGGATCGAGCGCCACCTGTCCGCGGGCGATCCCGAGCGCATACGAGATGTCGCGGATCGAGTCGTAGCCGAGCAGCACGCCGCCGTGCCCGAGAAAGCGGACGAAGCCCAGCCAGAGCGCGACGACGGACAGCGACTCGAGCACCACCACACCCGGCGGCGCCCTCCGCGAGGACGGCGCCGTGCCGGCGGGAACGCGGGCCACACGGGCGCCGCGCGATCGCGAGGATCTCAAGCGGCGGCTTTCCGGGTGGGAGGAGTGGCGCGTGTGGCCGGGCGGGAGCGTACTCCCGAAGCCCCGTGGGCGATACCCCCGAACGGCGGCACACGTTCGGGAAACGCGCGCGCACGGGGTAGAGTGCGCTCTCCTCAAACTCACTCCCCCGCCTCCATGAAAGGTTCACCATGCTGCCCTGGATCGAACTCGGGCGCGCGCCCGTGCCGGGCGAGCGCGAGCCGCTGGTGCTGTCGCGGCGCGGCGAGGAGTTCGTGATCCGGCTCGGGACGAACGCGCTGATGAGCAGCACCGCGCACGGCTCGGAGGAGGCGCTCGCCGAGCTCGCGTGCGCGCCGCTCGGCGCCGGCGCCGACGCACGGGTGCTCATCGGTGGGCTCGGCATGGGCTTCACGCGCGCCGCGGCCCTTCGGGTGCTCGGCCCCGGCGCGCGCGTCGAGGTGGCCGAGCTCGTACCCGGCGTCGTCGAATGGAATCGCGGCCCTCTCGCCCACCTCGCCGGCCGGCCGCTGGACGACACGCGCGCCCACGTGCACGTGGGCGACGTGGGGCGGCTCTACCGCGGGCTCGACGGCGCGTACGACGCGATCCTGCTCGACGTCGACAACGGCCCGGACGGACTCACGCGATCCGGGAACGACTGGCTTTACGGCGAAGCGGGCCTCGGCGCGGCGCATCGCGCGCTCAAGGGGGGCGGCGTGTTCGGAGTCTGGTCGGTCGCCCCCGACGAGGCGTTCACGCGACGGCTCGGGGCGGCGGGCTTCGAGGTCGAGACCCGGCTCATCCGCGCGCGGCGCCGGCGCGGCGGACGCCACACGCTCTGGCTCGGCCGCAAGCGCCCGGGCCGGCGGCGCTGAGCGGTCTCCCGGGCCGACTCAGGCGGCGCGGCGCTCCGCGCCGTCGTCGTCGGCGGAGCCCGGACGTTCGACGCCGTAGACCTCGAGCATCACGTCGTCGAGGGCCGCCGCGAGCGCATCCACGATGGCGGGATCGAAGTCCGTGCCCTTTCCCTGCTCGAGCTTCGCGAGCACTTCCGCGGGCGGCATGGCGGCACGGTAGCGGCGGGCGCTCGCCAGCGCGTCGAAGACGTCGGCGACGGCGATCACGCGGGCGGCCATGGGGATGTCGGGACCGGGGATGCCGAACGGCCCCGAGCCGTCGAGCTTCTCGTGGTGGTACGCGGCGATCCGCGGCACGTCCCAGAGGTGCGACGGGTACTGGATCATGTCGAGGATGCCCTGGGTGTGGGCGGCGTGCAGTTCCATTTCGCGGCGCTCTTCCGGCGTGAAGCGGCCGGTCTTGAAGAGCACCTCGTCGCTGACCCCCTGCTTGCCGAGGTCGTGCAGCAGCGCGGCCGTGGACAGCACCTCGGTCTCGACCGCGCCGAGCCCGAGCTGCTTCGCCACGAGCAGCGCGATGCGCTGCACGCGGGCGCTGTGCTTCGCGGTCTCCTCGTCCTTGAGCGTCAACGAGTGGACCAGCGCCGCGATCGTGGACTGGAAGGCGAGCTGCTGCTGGCGATGCGCCCACAGATGCTCGAGCGAGAGACTCACCTGGCTCGCGAACACCGAGAGCATCTCCATGTCCTCGGTCGTGAAGTGCGCCTTGACCGGGCGCCGCACGTCGAGCTGGAGGATGCCGAACGACTGCCCCTTGCTCATGAGCGGCGCGATGATCGCGGTCTCGAGGCGCGTCATCACGATGCTCTCGCTCGAGGGTCCGCCCTGCTGCGCCTGCACGTAGAGCAGGGCGCAACCTTCCTTCATGACGCGCTCCACGATCGTGCGCGACAGCGGCACGCGCATGCCCGCGCCGCCCCGGGCGGACGCGATGAGCCGGCGCAGCGGCGCTTCCTCGTGCTCGCGCGCGACGAGCAAGTGATGCGTCGCCTGCGGGAAGGCGCGAAACGCGAAGCGCTCGATGACCGTGAGGAGCTGGGCTTCGTCGTCGCGGGCCTCGGAGGTCTCGCGCACGAGCGCGAGCAGCAGTTCCGCGACGCGCGCATCCGTACGCGCCACCAGCCCGCGCACGTCCTCCGCGTCCGCGGAGTGACTCGCGAGCACGGTCGGTTCCGCGGTGCCGGCGCCCTGCAGGAAGCCGAGCGCTTCCGGGGCGAACTCGATGGGCAGGAAGTCGGGCTGCATGCCGGTGGTTTCGGCACTTCACTCGCAGAACCGTTGCGTTCTTTCGTCCGGCTTCCCGGACGTCCCCCGCCGCTCCGCACGGACCTCCGGGCGTGGACGGCGCCGCCCGGCGCCCTCCACCGCCTTCCGTTCGTCCCCCGCTTCGCGCCGTTCGTCGGAGGAATCGCATCGGACGGCGAACGCGAGCAACGTTTCCGGTGGTTGGGCGTATCCAATCACGCAGGAACGGTTCTCGCGCACGATCGCGTTTCGACAAGCCCGTCAGGGTGACGGGGCTCCCCGCCGCGAGGCCGCGTCCTTCGAAGAAGGAGGAACGTCATGCAGGCGATGCGTACGGTGGCCGTGCTGGGAATGGTCGCGGGTCTCGTGACGGCGAGTGGCGTGCTTCACGCGCAGCCGCTCGACGGGCGCACGATTCCGGCGCTGCGCCTGGCGCACGCGAACGAGGTGACGGCGCGCGCCGAATACGCCGCGTATGCGGAACAGGCCGAGGCCGAGGGGCTGCTGGGCATCCGCGATCTCTATCGCACGCTCGAGCAGTGCGAAGCCGAGCACGCGGCGCGGCACGCGCGCATGCTCGAGGGGTACGGGGTGACGCCGGTGGCGGTGCCGGTCACGCCCGTGGCCGTGGGCACGACGCGCGAGAACATCGAGCGCTCGTTCTCGAGCGAGCGGGCCGAGCGCCGTGCGCGCTATCCGAAACTCGCGGACGCGGTGCGCCCCGAACTCGCCTACGACGTGCTCGCCGACCTGCGCTGGTGCTCCACGGCGGAAGCGACGCATGCGCGCGCGCTGGCGGAAGCGCTCGACGCCATCGAAGGCATGGCGGCGCCGCACGTCTGGTACGCGTGTTCGGAATGCGGCTGCGTCCGCGGCGAACGCACGGACGAGCGCTGCGCCTGCGGCATGACGGGCGACACGTTCCTCGCCTTCGGCGGCGGTGAAGCGCCGCGCCAGCCGATGGCGGGCGGACCGATGATCGCGTGGCTGCCGGGACGCGCGTTCGCGTTCGTGTTCGCGGCCCGCGAGAAGTGAACGAAGCGGCACTCGCCGCCGCGGTCGAACCGGGGATCGCGAGGGACGGCCGGCGTTCGCGCCGCCGTCCCTTTCGCGTACGTCAC
>JBGANH010000177.1:0-9853 GCA_044222365.1 Candidatus Eiseniibacteriota bacterium | reverse complement strand
CGGCGCGTGCGTGGTGTACACGTGCCCGCGTCCGCTCGGGATCGGGACGCGAATCACCACTTCGCGCTCACCCGTCGAGAGCGTCACGAACGCGACGTATTCGTCGCCACGTCCGGGCTGCGCGTACCGCAACGAACGCCAGGCGGCGTCGCCGAACCGGTGACCGGGGGGCGCGGCGCGCAGGCGGTGCAGCGAGTCGAACACGCCCACCGAAACGATGTCGTGCTGACGGGCGAAGTTCCCCAGGATCTCCGTGAAATCGGGATCGATCTCGTGTCGGTCCGCCGGATCCACGAGCGCGCGGGAAGTGGGAAAGTTCGCGACCGTCTTCGCGTCCGCCATGCCGTCGATGATCCAGCGCTCGATCGCCGCGCGCCGCACCTCGAGGAGCATCGCCAGCTCGTGCTCCACCGTTGCGATCGCGTCTCGCCGCACGCGTGGGATGACCACGGCTTCGAAGATCAGGATGGTCGTGGCGAGAATGCCGGCCAGCACCAGCGCGAACCGCAGCATGCCGCGATGGCGAGAACGGGATCCCGTCGCTGCGGACTGAGGCATGCGTGCTCCGTTCTCGTCGCGGACAGGGCGCAACTCCGCGCCCCGGGGCTGGTGACGCGGCCCGCATCTTCACCCGGTTCCCCTGCCGGGGCAATGGTTCGAAAGGAGCGCGGCGGCTCAGCCTTCCCGGGTGGGTTCGAGCTCCTCGGACGCGGGACGCGCCTGCCGGCGCAGCTTCGCGACGACATCCCGCAAGCCTTCCTTCACCTCGAAGAGGAGCAGCTTGCGCTCGGCGGAGTCGAAGCCCAACTCGACCTGCGGCGACTCCTCGCGGCGCTCGGCCAGGAGCGTGCGCTTGGCGCCCTCGATCGTGAAGCGCTTGGCGTAGAGCAACTCCTTGATGCGGAGCAGCAGCTTCACTTCGTCCGGCCGGTACATGCGGTTCCCGGCCCGGTTCTTCTTCGGGCGCAGCATGCTGAACTGCGTTTCCCAATAGCGAAGCACGTGCGGCTTCACGTCCAGCATCTCGCTCACTTCGCTGATCGAGCGGTAGAGCTTGCTGTCCGTCTCGGGTGCCGTCTTGCGGATCGCCAAGTTCACTCCTTCCGGCGCGCGTCCTCGCTCTCGCTGCGGAGGTCGCGTGTCATCAACGTGCGGATCGCTTCGCGAGGGTCCCTGCCCTCCAGCGCGATCGCGCACACCTGCTCGGTGATGGGCAGTTCCACGCCGCGCTCGCGACCCAGGTCGCGCGCCGCGCGGGCGGTGTTCACGCCCTCGGCCACCATCACCATGCCGCCGAGGACCTGCTCCAGCGTTTCTCCCTTGCCCAGCCGCTCGCCCACGTGGCGATTGCGGCTGTGGCGGCTCATCGCCGTGGCGATGAGGTCGCCCATGCCCGTGAGTCCCGAAAACGTCTCGCGGCGCCCGCCCATCGTCATGCCCAGCCGGCTGATCTCGGCGAGGCCGCGCGTGAGCAGCGCGCCCTTCGTGTTGTCGCCGTAGCCCAGTCCGTCGCAGACCCCGGCGGCGATCGCCATCACGTTCTTCAGCGCTCCGCCGTACTCGCAGCCGACGACGTCGTCGTTCGTGTACACCCGAAGCCGCGGCGTCGAGCACAGCACCTGCACCGCCTTCGCACGCGCCTCGTCGGCGCACGCGGCCACGATGCTGGTGGGGATGCCCACCGCCACTTCCTCGGCGTGGCTCGGTCCCGTGAATGCGACCGGTGCCGGGTCCCCGAGCGCCTCGCCGAGCACCTCCGACATCCGCTTCAACGTGCCGAGCTCGAGGCCCTTGCTCGCGCAGACCGGGATGGCCGAAAGCCCGAGGGCCCGGATCTTCCCGGCGACCGAACGCACGGCCTGCGAAGGCACCACGTAGAAATGGAAATCCGCCCCGGCGAGGGCGAGTTCGAGTTCCGGCTGAACCTTAATGCTCTCCGGTAGAGAGATGCCAGCCAAAAACTTGGAGTTCTGCCGGGTGGTCGCCATCTCGTCGAGCTGGGCGAGGTCGTTGCCCCAGATCCGGACGTCGTGCCCCGCTCCGGCGAGGTGGATGGCGATGGTGGTGCCCCACGAACCCGCACCCAGGACCGCGACCGCGCTCATGATTTGGCCCTCTTGAAGGCGAAGCGGTTCTCCTTCCCCTGCAGCAGCCGCGAGATGTTGTCCTTGTGCCGGACGATCACGACCACCGCGAGCAAGGCGCCGAGCATCACGCTCGGGTTCGACCAGCCGCCCGGGCTGAACTTCCACAGCGCGATCGTGAACGCGACGGCTCCGAGCATCGAGCCGAGCGACACGAAGCGCGTGGCGAGCAGCGTCACGAGGAAGACGCCGAGGAAGACGCCGAAAGAGGGTGGCGAGAGCGCGAGCAGCACGCCGACCGTAGTGGCGACGCCCTTGCCCCCCTTGAAACCGGCGAGGAACGTCCACACGTGGCCGGCCACCGCGGCGAACGCGACGGCGACCTTGCACCACTCGGGCCCGCCCGGGAACGCGGCGGCGAACGGCGCGGCCGGCACGAGGAAGACCGGTACCGCCCCCTTCGCGATGTCGAGCAGCAGTGTCGCCACGCCGATGCCGGGACCGAGCGAGCGGTAGACGTTCGTGGCGCCGAGATTCCCCGACCCCATCGTCCGCACGTCCACGCCCTTGAACCACTTCCCGAGCCACAGCCCCCAGGGCAGTGAACCGCTCACGTAACCGGCGGCCAGCGCCGCCATCAGCGCGATCATCGCGGGCATGCCTACTCGCTCTTCTTCACCTTGAAACGGAGCGGCGTGCCCTTGAACCCGAAGTGCTCGGTGAAGTTGCCCCACAGGTAACGGCGGTAGTTCTCGTTGAGCCGTGAGGGCGCGTTCACGAAGAACGTGAAGGTGGGCGGCCGGATTCCGGTCTGGGTGACGTAGTAGATCTTGGGCGCGCGGCCCTCCGAGTTGCTCGGCACCGCGCGGCGGCGCTGCACCTCGGCGAGCCAGTCGTTGAGCTTGCCGGTCGAAATGCGGCGGGTGTTCTCCTCCGCGCGCTGCGCGATGTACTCGGGCAGCTTCGCGAGGTGGATGCGCTCGGTCGCGGAGACCGGGTGTGCGGGCAGGTCGGCGAGCGTCGGGAAGCGGCGCGCACGCTCGTTCTGAACTTCCTTCCACGCGGCCTCGCGCTCCTCCACGAGGTCCCACTTGTTGTAGAGCACGAGCACCGCGCAACCGGCGTCGAGCGCGTGATGCGCGAGCCGCGCCTCCTGCTTCTGGAAGCCTTCCTTCGTGTCCACCACCAGCACCGCGACGTCGGCGCGCTCGAGCGCGTGCAGCGCGCGCATCGTCGCGTAGAACTCGGCCTGGTCTTCGAACTCCGCCTGGCGGCGGATGCCGGCCGTGTCCACGAGCACGAACTTGCCGTGCGGCGTGTTCCACGGCGCGTCGATCGCGTCCACGGTCGTGCCGGCGCGCGGCTCGACGAGCACGCGCTCCTCGCCCAGCAGCGCGTTCACGAGCGACGACTTGCCGACGTTCGGGCGCCCGACGATGGCGACGCGCGCGTCCGGCTTCTCTTCCGGTTCGGCGTCCTCGGGCAGCATCGCGAGCGTCGCGTCGAGCATGTCACCGATGCCGAAGCCGCCTTCGGCGGCGATGGGCATCGGCTCGCCGAGACCCAGCGAATGGAACTCGTGCACGATCGTGTCACCCGGCTTGTCCACCTTGTTCACGATCACCCGCGTCGGCCGGCCCATGCGGCGCAACTGCGTCGCGATCGCCTGGTCGAGATCCGTGACGCCCGTGTGCGCGTCCACCACGAACAGGATCGCGTCGGCGAGCCCGATCGCCATCTCGGCCTGGCGCCGGATGTCGGCGTCGCGCCCCTCCGACGACGCCGGCAGGAAGCCGCCGGTGTCCACGAGCACGAACGAGCGCGTGAGCCACTCCGCCCGCACCGCGTTGCGGTCACGGGTCACGCCGGGACGGTCGTGCGTGACGGCACGGCGCTCCCCGATGACCCGGTTGAAGAGCGTGGACTTGCCGACGTTCGGGCGGCCGATGATGGCGACGACGGGAGCGGACATGCGCACTCGGGGAATGGGGCGACAACAGGACGGCGCGCCGCCAGTGAGTGGGCCGACGCGCCGGAGGTCCTGAAAGACATGGAGCGGGCAACGGGGTTCGAACCCGCGACCTCAAGCTTGGGAAGCTCGCGCTCTACCAACTGAGCTATGCCCGCGAAGGTGCCTGTTCAAGCGTGGCCGCAAGATAGGGATGGCTCCGGGGGGTGTCAAACCCCGTCCGGAAGCAGCGCTGTCCGTGCCGCGACGAGCACGGCCGCGAAATCCGCCCCCGCGGCGATCCTCGTCGCCGGAAGCTGGTGGCGGAACCAGGTCCGCTGCCGCTTCGCCATGGCCCGGGTACGGTCGTTCATGGCCGCCTCCCCTTCGGATCGCGTGATCCTCTCCTCGAGGATGGCCAGCGCCTCGTCGTAGCCGATCGCCTTGAGTGCCACGAGTGCCTCACGCCCGCCCCCCTCGACGATCGCCCGGGTCTCTTCGAGCAGCCCCGCGGCGAACATGGCCCGAGTCCGCTCGGCGATCCGCCGCGCCAGCACGTCCGGCGCGACCTCGAGTTCGATCACGCGGAATTCCGCCGCGAGACCGGCGCGCGTCTGCTGCGCGTGCCACCACGACAGCGGCTTTCCGCTCGCCGCGTGCACCTCGAGCGCGCGCGTGATGCGCTGCCGGTCGCGCGGCGCGAGGCGTGCCGCCGTCGCGGGGTCGACGGCCGCGAGGCGCGCGTGCAAGGCCTCGGGCCCGGCGTCCGCCAGTTCCGCTCGCAGCCGTTCGCGAATCGTCTCGTCATGCGGCGGCTCCGCGTGGAGGCCATCCATGAGCGCTCGCAGGTAGAGCCCGGAGCCACCGACGAACACCGGTGTCGCTCCCCGCGCGAAGACCGTCTCGCACGCCTCGGAAGCGGCGCGCGCGTACCAGCCGGCGCTCGGCTTGTCGCCCAGCTCGAGCGCGTCGAACAGGTGGTGCGGGCGCGCCGCGCGTTCGGACGCCGAAGGCTTGCCCGTGCCGACGTCGAGTTCGCGGAACACCTGGCGCGCGTCGGCGCAGACGATCTCGCCGCCGACTTCCGCCGCCAACGCCGCGCCGAGATCGGTCTTGCCCGTCGCGGTCGCGCCGGCGACGACGAGCACGGTGCGCGCGGTCACGGTTCCGCTCACGAACGCCCGAAGCGGCGGTGCAGCTCCTCGAGATCGAGCCGCACGAAGGTCGGCCGGCCGTGCGGGTCGCCGTGCGGCCGTGATGTGGCGAAGAGCTTGTCCACGAGCGCGCGCATCTCCTCGCGCGAAAGCGTGTCGCCCGCACGCCAGGCCGCGTGGCAGGCATGCGAGCACGCGAGACGCTCCACCAGCGAGTCCTGCGCCGTGGGCACGCCTTCTCCGATGCCGTCGAGCACGTCCTGCAGGAGCAGGCCGGGGTTCTCGACGCGAAGGCCGGACGGTACGCCGTTGATGACGACGGTGGGTGCGCTCAGCGGCGAGAGATCCCAGCCGAGCTGGCGCAGGTGCGGACCGACCTCGAGCAGCAGTTCGAACTGCGCGCGGGACAGGTCCACGAGCACCGGAAAGAGCAGCCCCTGCGCCGTGCCCTGCTGCCCTTCGAGCCGTGCACGCGCCTCCTCGTAGAGGATGCGCTCGTGCGCCGCGTGCTGGTCCACGATCACGAGACCGCCACGGACCGGCGCGAGGATGTAAGTGCGGTGCAGCTGCCAGAGTTCGGGCTCGGGCGCGGCCGGGCGCGGCGCCGACGCCGGCGCCTCGGCGGGCGCGGCGCCCGGAGCACCGGGCGCGGCCGCCGGCGCCGCGGGAAGTGCGAGACCGAGCTGCGATTCGTCCACGACGGGCTGCTCGCGCACGCGGTCGGCCCAGGCCGGGAGCGGATCGTCCGCGCCCTGCCTCCCGGGCACGACCGTGAAGGGCGGATAGATGCGTGTGAGCGGCTGCGCGGCGGTGCCCGCGACGAACGAGAAGACCGTGTCGTCGTCGGCGAAGCGGACCTCGCGCTTGGTCGGGTGCACGTTCACGTCGAGCCGGTCGGCGGGCACGTCGAGCCACACGACCGCGCTGGGGAAGCGTCCGCCGGGAAGCAGGTTTCCGTAGGCGTGTCGCAGCGCCTGCGAAAGCGCCGGGCTCTGCACCCACCGGCCGTTCACGAGGAACACCTGTCCTTCGCGCGTCGAGCGCGCGTGCTCGGGCAGTCCGAGCAGCACGGAGAGCCGCATGCCGGCGCGTTCGCCGTGCGCTTCGAGCAGCTGCTCGGCGTGGCGCTGCCCCCAGATCTGCGCCGCGCGCTCGCGCTGCGAGCCCACCGCCGCCCAGTCGAAGCGCTCCTTCTGGTCCACGACGAGCCGGAAGGCGGTCTCCGGCAGCGAAAGGGCGTAGCTCTCGATCATCCGGATCGCGGCGCGCAGCTCGCCGCCGGGCGAGTGCAGGAACTTGCGCCGCGCGGGGGTGTTGAAGAACAGGTCGCGCACCTCGACCGTCGTGCCGAACGCGCGCGCCGCCGCGCCTCGTTCACGCACTTCCCCGCCCTCGACCGCGACGAACGAGGCCGCGTCCTCACCCTGCGGTCGTGACGTGATGCGCAGGCGGCTCACCGCCGCGATGCTCGGCAGCGCCTCGCCGCGGAAGCCGAGCGTCGCGAGCAGGTCGAGGTCGTCGAGCGACTTCAGCTTGCTCGTCGCGTGCCGTTCGAGCGCGAGCTCGAGGTCGCCGGGCGCGATGCCGCCGCCGTCGTCCGCGACCAGGAAGCCGTGGTCGAGCGCCTTGTCCACACGCACCTCGACGGCGCGCGCGCCCGCATCGAGCGCGTTCTCGAGCACTTCCTTCAACGCCGAGAGCGGGCGTTCGATGACTTCGCCCGCGGCGATGCGCGAGGCGGTCTCGGGAGACAGGCGCAGGATGGGACGAGCCAACGGGCCTCCGGCGGAAGGAACGGCGGGTGCGGGAATCCGCACCAATACCCTCCGGCTCGGCGGGCGGTCAAGCGCGCGGACGGATCGCCCCGCGCACGCGACCGGTTCAGCTCAGCCAGTCGCGGGCGGCCGCGAGAAACGCGTCCGAATCCTCGGGCCCGGCCATCGTCACGCAGTGGTCCACGATCGCGGGCGCGGGGGTGCTCGGTCCGTGCGCGCGCCAGACCTTGTCCCACAGCTGGAGCAGGCGGCGGCGCAGGTGGGTGAATCCGTCCGCCTGGCCGGCCGTGAGCAGCAGCAGGCTGGCGCCCTTCCCGCGCATGAGGCAATCGGTGTCGCGGACCTGTGCGGGGAACTCCTCGAACAGGGACTGCACCGCGACGGTGTGATCGGGGAACTCGATGCGGTGGAGTTCGAACCGCATCCGGTCGTGCCGGTTGCGCTCGAGCGCGAGTTCGATGCGCTTGCGGAACTCGGCCGCATCGAGCCAGCCGGTCTCGCGCAGCGGCGTGTACGGGAACGACGTCCCCGCGCGCTCGCGATCTTCCTCGTCCCACGTGTTGCGGAGGTCTTCCACCATGCTCTGCCACTGGTTCATGCCCTGCGGCGATTCGATCGCCGCCACGGCGAGCACGCCCCGGCGCTGCGTCGTACGGAACGGCCACGCACCCCACGTGCGCCCCTTGCCGGGCTCCGAGAGCCGTGTGACGACCTGGGGCGTACCGAGTTCGCTCGCGAGGTCCACCAGCCCCTTGAGAAGCTTGTCCTCGGGACCGACCTGCGCGACGAGCTGGAGCGGGCCGGTGTCGCCGGCATGCAGCTCGGCGGTGTTCGCACCGGACGCGCCGACGAGATCCTTCAGTGCGCTTTCGAGTCGCGCGCGCGATTCGGGCGACGGAAAGTCGTCGAGCGAGCTCACGCGCCAATGCGGGTCGGAGGGCTCGGGGACCGGTGCGGGCGCGACCGGAGCGTCCGCGCCGAGGTCGGGCAGCGCCTGCTCGAGCAGGGCGTCGTAGTCCCCGCCACCGAGCGTGTGCTCGAGCGTGGCCGCGTGCAGCGCGAGCGGTGCTTCGATCGCCGGCGATTCGTCCGCGGCCTCGGCCGTCCCCTGCATGAACTCCTGCGGAGTCTGGCACGGGGTGCCGAGCGCGAGGAGCAGGCTCTCGAGCTGCGTGCGGCGCGAGCTGCGTTCGCCCACGATCGCGAGGTCGAAGATCTCGCGCGTCAGGTCGGCGAGATCGAGCGTGCGCGGAAGGCCGCACAGCTCGGCCACGCGAACGCCGGGGTCGTGAACGCGCTCCCCCGCCACGAGGCGCACCGAGACGCCGGGGCGCTTCAGCAGTTCGGGCAGCAGGTCCGCGTCCTGCCAGTCGAAGTCGATGAGTACGACTCGACGGGGCATGTCGTGCGCGTGCTCCGGGGTTGGGGTCGCCATGGTCGGGAGATCGCTCCGGTGGGTGGCAGCTGGGTCATCCCGACTATCGGCCGGACGGCGGCCGGACGTGAGTACGACCTCGCGGGGCGGCTCCGGTGGACCCACCCCGCGAGGGAACGCTAGGGCGTGGCCGCGCCCGGCGGAGGGCTCGCCAGCTGCATGTCCCGCATCCGGGCCTCGAGGATCTTCACCGGCCAGCGCTTCTTGAGGTCCTCGAAATAGCCGCGCAGCCCCTCCTCCGTCTCGGCCGCACGGAGGTTCGCGGCGCGCTCCGCGAGCTGCTGGGCGTCCGGCTGTGTACGGTCGGCGATCCGCAGGCGGACGCTGCCGTTCGGGAACTGCACCCAGTCGCTCAGCTGGCCGACGGGCAGGCCCGGGGAACGCGAGGTCCCGAACGCGAGCGAGTCGAAGATCGCGAAGTTGCCCATGCCGGCCAGCCCCTTGCCGGGCGCCAGCTCGCGCGTGCGCTCGGGCCCGCCCCACAGGGCCGCGAGCGAATCGAAGGCCCAGCCCGACGCGAACATCGAATCGAGCTCGGCACGCTTCGCGGTCAGGGCGCGTTCACCGGCGCCACGGCGGAACGCGTCGATCGCGTACGGCCGGGCCTCGTCCCACGTCGGAACGCGCGGCGGCGAGATGCTGTCGATCCACGCGATCCAGTAGCCCTGTCCCTTCACCTTGAACGGCTCCGCGACGAACTGGCCGACGGACAGTCCCTCGAGCTCCTGGAAGAACGGGCGCACGGCCGACGAGTTCACCACTTCGCCGACCTTGTGCTGGTTCGGGACGACCATGTAGCCGAGTCGCTCGGCGAGCCGCACCATGTCCGCGGGCCGGCGCGCCACGCGGCGCATGCTGTCCGCGGTGGCCTGCGCGAGGCGTTCCGCCTTCGCGATCGCGGCGTCCGAGGAGACGCTCGCGTAGATCCACTGCAGCGGCTGCACGACCGCGGGTTCGTGGTCCAGCACCTGGATGACGTGATAGCCCACTTCCGTGCGGACCGGGTCCGGGACGAGTTCGCCGGCCTGCATCGAGAACGCGGCGCGCTCGAACTCGCCGAGCATGGTGCCGCGCCCGAACGTGCCGAGATCGCCGCCCTTGTCCTTCGTCGCGATGTCCATGCTGAACTGCTTCGCGAGCGCGGCGAAGTCCTCTCCGTTGCGGATCCGGGCCAGCACCTGCTCGGCCTGCGTGCGTGCGGCGGCGTCGGCTTCGGCGGTCTGCGCCGTCGGCTCGATCAGGATGTGGCGGGCGCGCAGGAGCTCGGGCGCGGAGTACTTGTCGAGATTCTCGCGGTGGTACTGCTCGACCTCGGCGCGCGTGAGAGGCACCTGCAGGATCGGCGGCGGCGACACGATGACGCGCGTGTACGACAGCACGTTGCCGCGGCTGAACTGCCTCGCGTTCGTTTCGTAGAGCGCACGGCCGCCGGCGAGTTCCTCGGCGTCGCGCTGCGC
>JBGANH010000176.1:0-10312 GCA_044222365.1 Candidatus Eiseniibacteriota bacterium | reverse complement strand
CAGCGCCCGATCGAGCAGCGCCGCCGCGCCGGGCCGCGGACCCGCGCCGACGGCGGGCGCGAGGTCCTGGGCATGCGCGGCGCCTCCGGCGCCTCCGCCGCCGCCACCGCCACCGAGAGCGACGAAGACCAGCGCCAGTACGGCGCGGCGGGCGTTCACGAGTGCCCCTTCCCCACGCGCAGCAGCAGTGCGCGCGTGAGCGTGCCGCCGTCGGACTGCGCGCGCAGCTGCGCCACGAACAGCCCCTCGCGCGTGGTGTCGAGCTTCACGCGACGTTCGCCGGACGACGTGCTCGCGACGTCGTGCAGCAGCACCGCGGCGCGGCGCCCCTCGAGGTCGAACAACTCCACCGTGACCCGGCCGCGCGCCCACGGGAGCCGCCACGCGAGCTGCACCTCGCCGGCACTGGCGTCCACCCGCCGCGGCGCGGCCTCGAACTCGAGCGCGGCGGCGTGCGCGCGCGGCGGCGCCAGCGGCGAGCCCGGCGCGCCGGAGGCCGCGGCCCACGCGCCGTCCGACTTCTCGATCGGGACGCCCGCGGGCACGCCGGCAGCCGAATACGCGACCGCGTCCACCGGCAGCCCGTCGAACTCGCGCAGGGTCACCACGTCGGCCACGCCGTCGGCGCCGTCGCTGTTGTTGAGGCTCGCCCACGCACCGACGCGACGCGCGCGGTGTCGAGCTGCGGAAACGCGCGCGCGAACGCCGCGCGGTCCTGCACGATCACCGCGAGACTTTCGGCCGGCAGCTCCGCGGCGAGCGTGACGCGCGCCGGTGCGCTGGCGCGATCGCCGAGCGTGAAGCCGCCGAGCGCGAGCCGCGCGCCGGAACGGTTGCGCACCTCGATCCACTCCCCCTCGCCCTGCGCGGGATGGAACTGGATCTCGGTCACCTCGAGCGGGCCCTCGCCCACACGCACGCGCAGCGTGTCGGCGTCGTTGCCCGGCGCCTCGTCGCCGGGCAGCGCCACCGCGGCACGCACGGTCGCACGGCCGGCGAAGCCGGTGCGCACGGGCAGCTGCACGCGCAAGGTGTCGCCGCTCTCGATCGCGCCGAGCGGCGCGGTGATCGGGGCATCGAGCGCGTCGCCGTCCATAAGGTAGCGACGCTCACCGTCCGCGACCGGCATGCCCGCGCCGATCACGGCGAGCGAGAGCGACGCACCGCCGAGCGGCGCCGGTTGCGCGGGCGACAGCGCGAGGCTGCCGCGGACGATCGCGAGGTCGCGTTCCGACTGGTTGGCGACGCCGGGCGTCGGCGCGGCGACGCGGAAGTCGCCGGCGTTGCCGCCCGTGTCCGCCGCGTCGGGCACACGCGTTAGAGCAGAAGCCGAGGGCGCATCAGGCGCTGTTCGCGCCACTGCAAGTACTCGGCGACTCGTGCGCGCCCCAGCCGACGGTCTCAGTCGCGCCGTCGGGCCAGACGAGCCGCACGGCGTCCGGGCCGTTCTGCAGGTCGAGCGTGACGAGCGCGTCGGTACGGGGCGCGACCTTCGCGCCGCCGACGACGAAGCGTCCGTGTGCACGAATGGTGTCGCGCGCGGCGCGCCGTCCAGCGCGCCGTCGCCCGCTTCGAGACGCGCGCCGGCGAGGGCCACCGGCGCCGCCGAAGGATTGAACAGTTCGACGAACTCCCAGCCCGTGTCGTCACCGTTGGCGTCGTAGTACACCTCGGCGACGATCGGCTTTCCGGCCGGCGCGCACGCGAGCATCGCGAGCGCGGCGAGCAACGGCGCCAGTGCCATGGTCCTTCTCCGCTGCGGGAGCGCGGCTCGAGGCGCCGGCGCGCACGCGCAGTCGCGCGGCGCTCAGGCCCGTGCGCCACGGCAAGGGTCTCGTCGCCGCGACCGCGCACGCCGTTCCCGGGAAGGCGCCGAAGACGGCCCCGGCTCCCCGGCGAGCCCGCGACGGCGGCGCGCGATCCACTCCGCGCTGAGCAGCGTGACGATCGCCGCGAAGAGCCAGGGCGACTCCCACAGCCGCGTGCTCGTCGTGCGGCGGCGCGTGAGCGTCGCGCGTCTCGACCGCGCCCGCCCAGCGGCGCGCGTCGGCGGCGAGCGTGGCGGTGCCGCCGCTGCCCGCGGCGACCGCCGCGAGCGTCGCGCTGTCGGGCTCGGCGCGCAGCGCTTCGAGGCTCCAGCGATCCACCGCGAACTCGCTGCGCGCGCGGCCCACCTCGCGCCCGGCCTTCTCGGCGCGCACGTTCACCTGCCACACTCCGGCGGGCAGCCCGTCGAGCGTCGCGGTGAGTAGGGGCGCGAACGACAGCAGGCGCGAGTGCCCGGCGCCGTCGCTCGCGCTGCCGGTCAGCGTCGCGCCCGCGACCGGCGCGAACGCGTCGTCCTGAAGCGTCGCGAGAAGCCGCACGCGTTCACCACCGGCCGACAGCCAGCGCTCGGCTGCACACGCAGGGGCTCGCCCTGCACGGGCTCGCTCAGCCAGCGCACCATGCGGCGCCGAGCCGCTTCGCGCGCTCGCCGGCCTGCGCGTCGTTCGCCGACAGCGACCAGCGCCAGAAACCCGCGCCGTTGAGCATCAGCACCGGCCCGCGGCCGATGCGGCGCGAAAGCAGCAGCGGTGGACCGTCCTCCTGCGATTCGAGCAGCACGCGATCGCCGTCGCCGGGCTGGATGCGCTGCACATACGCGAGCGGTCCCGCCGCGCGCCATGCCTGCGCCGAGCGGGCCGGGTCGTCGTCCCACGCGAGCAGTTCGCCCGCGGCTGCCGAGGGTTTCGGGCGTTCCTCGCTCACCGCCGCGTCGACGCCGTCCACGTGCAGCGCGGCACCGAGCCGGCCGCGGTCCACGCCGAGCAGCCCCGGCGTCGCGCCGGGCAGCACGAGCAGGCCGCCGCCGTTGCGCACGAAGTCGGCCAGCGCGGCGTCGAACGCCGGGCTCACGTCGGAGGCCGCGAGCCCGTCGAGCACGACGACCGCGATGCCGCGCAGGTCGGCGGCCGCAGGCGCGGCACTTCCGGCGCCGCCGCCGCCGCCGCCGACGTCGCGCCAGCCCGATCGCTCGCGCACGCGGGTGGCGACGGTGAGCGTCGTGTCACCGAGCAGCGCGCGGCGCAGGAACGCGAGGTCCCACTGCAGCCCCGCCGAGACGATCAGCACGCCGAGCTTGCCGGGCAGCACGGGTACGGCGACCTGGCGCGCGTCGTTGAGTGGCGCCGCGTCGCCGTCGAGCGCGCCCACGCGCGCGGTCCACACCGCGAGTCCCGGACGCGACGGCGTCACGCGCAGCGTCACGCTCGCCTCGACGCCCGCGCCGGGCGCGGTCACCGTGCCGTGCGCGAGTTCGCGTTCGCCGTCCATCAGGCGCACCGGCACCGCGGCGCCGCGCGGCTCGCTGCTCAGGACGCGCACGACGACCGGCGTCGGCTCGCCCACGCGCGCGCTCGCGCCGGTCTCGACCGAGGCGACCGCGCGGTCCGCGCCGAGCGGCGCGCCCACGAGCACGGTGTGCACCGGCACGCCCAGCGCGCGCGCGGCGGCGACCGGATCGGCGCCGGCATTCACGACGCCGTCGCTCACGACCACGACGCCGTCGGGCCGGCGCTCGACGGGCAGCGCCGCGAGCGATGCGAGCGCGTCGCCCAGAGCGCTCGCGTCACGGCCCTCGCCGGCCTTCGCCGAATCGCCGAGCAGCGCCGCGGCGAACCCCGCCTCGCGCACCTGCGCGCGGGATCGCAACGCCGCCGCCACGTCGCGCGCGACGCGCGCGGCCATCTCGGAGCGCGGGCCGCCGCCGCGGCGCTCGGGCAGTTCCATGCTCGCCGAGCGGTCCACGAGCACGGTCACGCGACGACCCGAAGCGGGCAGCGCGCGTTCGAGCACGGGCTGGCCGAGCAGCCACAGGAGCGCGAGCAGCACGAGCGCTCGCGCCACCGCGAGCGCGCGGCGCCAGAGCGGCGGCACCGGCGGCATCGCGAAGCGGTAGACCCAGAACGACAGCGCCACCGCGGCGATCGTGCCGAAGGCGAGCAGGACCCACGGGGCGCGCGGGGCGAAGTGCAGCGTGAAGTCGGTCACGCGCCGCCGCTGGTGCGCGCGCGTTCGGCGCGCTCGGCGCGTTCCTGGTCGGCGAGGCGCAGCCCTTCGAGGATCAGGCGGTCGAGGTCGAGGTCGAGCTGGATGTCCTCGCCCACGGCGACGTCGCCGGGCACGAAGCGGAAGCTGCCGTTCCGCCACAGCAGCAGGCCGTACACGATGCGGCGCAGCACCTCGTGCACCGCGTCGCGCACGTGCTCGGCACGCGCCTCGCCCTGGTCCACGAGGATCTGGCCGAGCCGCCGGGTGGGTTCCAGGCGCTGGCGTTCGAGCGCGCGCGCCACCGCCTGCGGCTGGGCCTGCCCGCGGTGCATGAGGATCTCGCCCGCGCGCACCGCGAGCCCGCTCGTGCGCGCGAACACCGGACGTCCGCGGTCGAAGTACAGGTCCACGCGCTCCTCGTCGCGCGTCATCTCGAGCCGGCCGTTCGCCTGCGCGAGCTGGAGCAGCTGCAGCACTTCGGACGGGAAGAAGTGCGCGAGATCGCCTTCGAGCGCCACGAACGTCATCGCTGCCTCCAGCGCACGTCTTCGACGATGCGCCCGTTCTCGGGGATCGCGCCGGTCATGACGCGCAGGTTGTACCAGCCGACGAGCACGATCTGGATGGTGGTCGCGAGCAGCAGCGATCCGAGCGCGATCTCGGTGAGCCGGGTGAGTCCCATGGCGACGTCGCTGCGCAGCGCCCAGAGCAGCGTGTACAGGGCGATGAGGCTGGTCATGACGACGCCGGCCGCGCGCCCGAACGACGTGGGCCGGATGCGCACCGGGCCGACGAACAGGTACAGGCCCGCGCCGCCGACGACGAGAATGCCGTAGCGCGCGACGCCCGCCCAGAACACCCAGCGCGGCAGCAGTTCGGCCGCCGTGAGCCCGGACAGCATCGCGAGGTTGAAGACGATGTCCACCATCGGGTCCATGACCGTGCCGAGCCGCGTGATCTGCCGCCAGCGCCGCGCGAGGAAGCCGTCGAACACGTCGGAGAGCGCCGCGACCACGTACGTGACGAGCGCCACCATGAAGTGGCGTTCGAGCAGGAACAGGCAGATGCCCGGAATGAGCGAGACGCGCAGCAGCGTGAGCAGGATGGGCACGTTGAGCGACGACAGCCGGTAGCCGTTCTCGTCGCGCAGCAGGCTCACGAACAGCGTGAGCAGCGTGAACGCGATGCCCATCCACAGCGCGGTGCCGCCGAAGAAGTGGTACGCGAGGTCGCGGTCCCAGACGACCGACATGACCATCGCGGTCACGAACGCCGCCGTGAAGAACGCGAGCGCCGCGGTCCAGATCGAGCGCACGGCGCCGGGATTCGCGAGCACTTCGGCACGCACGAGCGCCCCGACCTGCCGCGCGTAGACGAACCAGGCGCGGGGTGCGTAGCGCTGCTGCCTCAGTTCGCGAAGATGTTCCTCGATGAACACGGTCCGGCGGGCCTCCCACGAGAGGGCGCGAGGATACGGGCCGCGCCCCCCACCCTCAACCGCGAGGGGCGTGAACGCCGCTTCCGCCCCAACGGACGCGGGCGATCGTGCCGAGGATCTTCGTTCCGGCGCCCCAGACGCCGCGCAGGGTGCCGCTCACCTTGCTGCGCCCGAGACGGCGGCGACGGTACGACACCGGAACTTCGGCATAGCGGAGCCCGGCGCGGAACGCCTTCGCCTGCATCTCGACCGTCCAGCCGTAGTCGCGGTCGCGCATGTCGAGCGAGGTGAGGGCGCCCCAGCGGATCGCGCGGAACGGCCCGAGGTCGGTGACGCGCGCGCCGTACAGCAGGCGGAGCAGCGCCGGCGCGAGCCGGTTGCCGAACGCCTGCGCGCTCGTGAACGCGCCCGGCTCGAACGCGCCGAGCGTGCGCGAACCCACGCACAGGTCGGCGCGGCCCTCGGTGACCGGCGCGACGACGAACGGCAGTTCGCGCGGATCGTCGGAGTGATCGGCGTCCACGAACGCGGCGACGTCGGGCGGTGACGCCGCGAGGTGCGCGAGCGCGGCGAGGCAGGCGGCGCCGTAGCCGCGCCGCGGCTCGTGCACGACCTCGGCGCCGTGCGCGCGCGCGACGTCCGCTGTGCGGTCGGTCGAGCCGTTGTCCGCGACGACCACGCGCCGGAGCACGGCGCCGCCCGGCAGCACGTCACCGGCGCGCGGCAGGTCGGCCAGCACGCGCGCGAGCGCGGCCTCCTCGTTCAGCGCGGGAATGACGACGTCCACGGTGAGCATGGCCGCACGTTACCGCGCCCACTCCCCGTCACGCGAAAGGCCGGGGCTCCTTCGAGCCCCGGCCGGATTCGCGACGGCGGGTGATGCGCTGCTTCCGACTAGCGGCGATCGGCTTCCGCGGCCGTGCCACGCACCGCGGCCTGCGCCGCCGCGAGGCGGGCGAGAGGCACGCGGAACGGCGAGCACGACACGTAGTCGAGGTTCGTCCGGTGGCAGAACTCGACCGAAGCCGGGTCACCACCGTGCTCACCACAGATACCGACCTTGAGCTTCGGACGGGTCGAGCGGCCGTTCTTCACCGCCCAGTCCATCAGCATGCCCACGCCTTCCTGGTCCACGGAGACGAACGGGTCGCCGGGCAGGATCTTGCGGTTGACGTACTCGGGCAGGAACTTGCCCGCGTCGTCACGCGAGTAGCCGTAGGTCATCTGCGTGAGGTCGTTCGTGCCGAACGAGAAGAACTCGGCCTCTTCGGCCACGCGCGCCGCGGTCAGCGCCGCACGCGGGATCTCGATCATCGTGCCGACCAGGTACTCGAGCTCGACGCCCTTCGCCTTCTTCGTCTCCTCGGCGACACGGCGCACGATCGCGGCCTGGTCCTTCAGCTCCTCGACCGTGCCGATGAGCGGGATCATGACCTCGGGAACGACGTTGCCGCCTTCCTTCACGATCTGGCAGGCCGCCTCGAAGATGGCGCGCGCCTGCATCTCGGTCACTTCCGGGTACGTGATGCCGAGACGGCAGCCACGGTGTCCCATCATCGGGTTGAACTCGTGCAGGTCCTCGACGCGGCGAAGCATCTCGGGCATGCCCTTCTTCAGCTGCGCGACCGTCATGCGGTACTTCTTCGCCATCTCCTTCTTCTGCGCGGCCGTGGCACGCGAGAACGTGGCGATGTCCACCATGAGGTCTTCACGCTTCGGCAGGAACTCGTGGAGCGGCGGATCCAGCGTGCGGATCGTGACCGGGTAGCCCTTCATGGCCTTGAAGAGGCCGTAGAAGTCCTTGCGCTGGAACGGCAGGAGCTTCGCGAGCGCGCCCTTGTACGACTTCATCGGGGCGGCCAGTTCCTTCTTGAGCGCCGCGATCTCGGCCTTGAGCGCCTTGTTCTCGCCACCCATGGAGCCGGCGAGCGCCTTCTCCTTGGCCGCGAGCTTCTCGGAGATCGACTTGGCGACCGGCGCGGCCATGATCATCTGGACCACGTACGGGAGCCGGTCCTCGGCGAAGAACATGTGCTCGGTGCGGCAGAGGCCGATGCCCTCGGCGCCGAACTCGCGCGCCTTGATCGCGTCGCGCGGGATGTCGGCGTTCGAACGCACCTTGAGCTTGCGGTGCTTGTCGGCGATCGCCATGAACGCGCCGAACTCACCGCTCACCTCGGCGTCGATCGTGGGCACGGCGCCGAGCATGACGCGGCCCGTCGAGCCGTCGATCGTGATCCAGTCGCCTTCCTTCACGACCAGCTTGTCCACGGTCATCGTGCGCGCCTTGTCGTTCACGTGGATCGCGCTGACGCCCGAGACGCACGGCTTGCCCATGCCGCGAGCGACGACGGCCGCGTGGCTCGTCATGCCGCCCGTGGCGGTCAGGATGCCCTGCGCCGCGTCCATGCCGTGGATGTCGTCCGGCGTGGTCTCCTTGCGGACGAGGATGACCTTCTTCTTCGCGTGGCCCATCTCGGCGGCCGTGTCCGCGTCGAAGACCGCGATGCCGACCGCGGCGCCCGGCGACGCCGACAGACCCTTGGCGATCACGTTCACCTTCGCCTTGGGGTCGAGACGCGGGTGGAGCAGCTGGTCGAGCGACGCGGGATCCACGCGCAGGATGGCTTCTTCCTCGGTGATGAGGCCTTCGTTCACCATCTCGACCGCGATGCGGACGGCGGCCTGCGCGGTGCGCTTGCCGTTGCGCGTCTGCAGCAGGTAGAGCTTGCCTTCCTGGATCGTGAACTCGAAGTCCTGGATGTCGCGGTAGTGCTTCTCGAGGCGCGACGTGATCTCACGCAGCTGCGCGTACACCGCCGGCATCTCTTCCTCGAGGTGCGCGATCGGCTGCGGCGTGCGGACGCCGGCGACGACGTCCTCGCCCTGCGCGTTCGTGAGGTACTCGCCGTAGAAGTGGTGCTCGCCCGTGGACGGGTTGCGCGTGAAGCCGACGCCCGTGCCCGACGTGTCACCCATGTTGCCGAACACCATCGCCTGGACGTTCACGGCCGTGCCGATGTCGTCGGGGATGCCGTTCTGGCGGCGGTAGTAGATCGCGCGGTCGTTCTGCCACGAGCGGAACACGGCGTCACGCGAGAGCGCGAGCTGCTCGAGCGGGTCCTGCGGGAAGTCGCGGCCGGCGTTCTTGCGCACGAAGCGCTTGAAGTCGAGCACGAGCGTCTTGAGATCGTCGGCGGTCAGCTCGGTGTCGAGCTTCACCTTGCGCTTGTGCTTGAGCGCCTCGATCAGGTGCTCGAACTGGTTCTTCTCGAAGTCCATCACGACCGACGCGAACATCTGGATGAAGCGGCGGTAGCAGTCCCACGCGAAGCGCTCGTTGCCCGTCTTCGCCGCCAGGCCGTGCACGGCCTGGTCGTTGAGGCCGAGGTTCAGGATCGTGTCCATCATGCCGGGCATCGAGAACTTGGCGCCCGAGCGGACCGAGACGAGGAGCGGATCGTTCGCGTCGCCGAGGGTCTTGCCGAGCGACGACTCGAGGCGCTCGAGCGCCGCGTCCTGCTGCTTCTGGTACGCGCCGGGGAGCTTGCGGCCGTTCGCGTAGTACCAGCGGCACACGGCGGTCGTGATCGTGAAGCCCGGGGGCACCGGCACGCCGGCGTTGGTCATCTCGGCGAGGCCCGCGCCCTTACCACCGAGCACGTCCTTCATCTTGCCGTTGCCCTCGGCCGCGCCGTCACCGAAGAAGTAGACGAGCTTCTGGTCCTGGTCCTGCTCAAGGCCGTGCGACACGGCCGACTCGTTTTCGATCGTACTCATATGGAAGAAACCTCCGCGTGGAAGGGGACAATCGCGGCGAGAATAGTGCGCGGCCGGTGGCGTCACAAGCCACCGGCCGCTGTCGTTTACATGTCGTTTCAACCGCGACGCGTCACTTGTTCGACGGGATCACCTGTCCGCGCGAGATCAGGGGCCGCTGGAACAGCGCGTCGCCGATCTTGGTGTTCACGAGAATCGTCCGGGCGCGCTGGTAGGTCACCCGTTCGGCGTCGAGATACCTTTGTTCGATCTTCGGGCAACAGCAGGCCCGACACCGTCTTCCAGTTCGAGAAGGTGCGCCGCTCGTGCCACTTGAGGTCGCACGCGAGCGCCGCGTCGACGGCCAGGACGCGCCGCGAGACCGTGGCCAGCGCCAGCCGGAGGCGGACGCCGCCGGGGCCGATGAAGTCCACCAGGTCGCAGGCCTGGTCCTCGATCTTGTCCTTGCCGCGCAGCGCCGGCAGCGCCGGGAGCCGCGGCCGCGCGGAGCAGGTGCACGAGGTCGCCGTGCAGCATCGCGCGCATGGCGACGAGCGCCGCCGAGGAATCCGCTCGGTGAACGTCGCGGAGTCGCCCTGCGCGAGCGTCCAGCCGCCGTCGTCGTCGAGCACCTGGCGCACTCGAACTCGAGCATGCGCGTCGCGTCGACATCCGCGACGGGTCGATGCACGAGGCCGAACTCGCCCTTCATCATCGAGCCGCCGGTGTCGAGCTGGATGTCGTCGTAGACGATCGACTGCACCGCCCCGAGGCGCGCCGCGCCGCCACCGTGCGCCACGATCGCGGCGGCGATCGCCTCGCGGCCCGCGGCGAGCTCGGCTTCTTTGGCGCCGCGAGCGAATCCTCGCGGCTCACGCGGTGCGTGCAGAGCGGCATCAGCCTTCGACCGTGCCGAGCGGCGCCAGCAGGCGCTGAGTTCGCTACCGGGCCCAGCCGCGAACACGATCGGGGACGTACAGGCGCAGCGCCACGGCGCCAGGTCCGGCGCGGGGCCGCCGGCGTCGCGAGCGCGCTGCAGCAGCGCCGTGCCCGAGGCCCGAGGAAGTCGTCGGCCTCGCCAGC
>JBGANH010000175.1:0-9944 GCA_044222365.1 Candidatus Eiseniibacteriota bacterium | reverse complement strand
CGACCACGACGAGGTCGTCCTGCGGCACGTACTGCGCGATCACGGCGCCCGCGGCCTCGCGCAGCGTGTCCACGCGGTACCAGTGGAGCCGGTGCGGCATCACGAGCGCGAGCCCGGCGATCGCGACGAACGACAGCGCCGCGCCGGCGCACACGAGCTTGCTCGCGTGCGCCTGCTGCCCGCCGATCGCGATGCCGACGAGCAGCGCGATCGGTGCGACGAGCGGCAGCTGGTAGTAGTTGTGGATCAGGTTGAGCGGGAAGAACACCGCCACGTAGACGAGTGCGCCGAACGCCCAGGCGGCCGCGAGGATCGCGGGCGTGGGAACGCCGTCGCGCCGGGGCGCGGGCGTGAACAGTCCCGCCGCCGCCTGCAGCGCGCCGAGCGGCGTCGCGATCTCGAAGACGACGCGGTGCGCGAGCTTCAGCCAGTTCCCGGGTTTCAACCGCGTGTGCCAGTCGCCGACGTACCACCACCACGGATTCACTTCCTTGTAGAAGCCGGGCAGCCAGGTCCAGTCGGGCACCGCGCCGTTGACGGCGTTGACGTGCGCACGCCACGCGAGGAAGGCCGCGCCGGTGCCCGCGAGCGCCACGAAGGTCCCCGCGAGCGCGGTGAGCGAGCCCGCGCCGAGCGCGAGCAGCGCGAGGGGCGGCAGCACGGGCAGCAGGTACGGCACCTTGATCATCGCGGCCAGCGCGCCGCACGCCGCGGCGCCGACGGCGTGCCCCCAGCCTCCGCCCCGCATCGAGCGCCACGCATGCCACAGGAATCCCTGCGCGAACGCCTGCGCCGCGAAGTCCACCTGCGGTGCGCGCGAGTAGAACTGCGAGATCGGCGCGAGCAGGTACATCGCGGTGGCGATGCGCGCGGGCGTGACCCCGGCGAGGTCGCGCGCGATGCGGTGGAACCACCACGCGGCGAGCGCCGTGAACGCGAGCGCGACGACTCGGTCCCAGACCACGGAGAAGCCGAACGCCTTGCCGAGCAGCGCCGCGAGCGCTTCGGGCAGCGGGAACTCGAAGAGGAGCGTGCCGTGCCCGCCGAGCCAGGTGACCTTCGGGTGCAGCAGGTCGATGCCGTGCTTCACGAAGTCCCACGTGTAGAACGACGTGTCGCACTGGCGCCACGAATGCGGGTCGTCGAGCGGCCCGAACAGGTGCGGAGCGCGCAGCAGGAAGAGCCCGAGCACGGCCAGCGGCCAAGCCCAACGGGCGAACGAGTTCCTGCGGTCGGACGTCGGGGACATGGCGCTCCGGAAAGGGAGTGTCGGACCGCGCGCTGGGGAGGAACTCGTCGGACGAACCACGGCGCGGAGGGGACGCATGGACCTATCGGCTCTCGTGGGGGCGGGCATGATAGGAGATGCGGTCCTGACGGGCCAATGGGGGGCACGGCCGGCGGCACCATCCCGTGGTTGCGAAGCGGCCCCGCCCGCACCTAACCTGCGCGGCCCGGTGCGGGGGCCGGTTTCCGCTTCCAACCCGGTGCACGCAACCGAGTTCAGCGCCCGCAGCCGCCCGCCGATACCGGGGCGTCGGCTTCTCCCCCCCGTATGCCCGCGCCATCCGCGTGCAGCCGGGTCCTCCGGTACCCCACGACCGGACGCACTCGCGTCGGAAACCCAACTCATGAGCAAGCACGCGGCAGTCATCGGTGGCGGCATCACGGGGCTCGCGAGCGCACTCGCGCTCTCGGGCCGCGGCCATCGGGTGACGCTGTTCGAGGCCGATGCGGACCTCGGCGGCCTCGGCACCACCTTCCCCTGGCGCGACACGCACCTCGAGAAGTTCTACCACTGCTTCCTGCCGGACGACTTCGCGCTGCTGCCGCGCGTGAGCGAGCTCGGCCTCGACGGCCAGATGCTGTGGCGCGAGACCAAGATGGGCTTCATGTACCAGAAGAAGATCTGGCCCATGAACACGCCCGGCGACCTGCTCTCGTTCGGCCCGCTCAACTGGATCGAACGCGTGCGCATGGGACTCATGGGCGTGCGCGCCCGCTTCGACGGCCTGGCGCCGTCGCTCGACGACATCACGGCCGAAACCTACGTGCGCAAGATGGTCGGCGACCGCGCGTTCGAGGTCATGTGGAAGCCGCTCCTGTCCGCGAAGATCGGCGACCATTACTCGGCGCTGCCCGCGCTCTGGCTGTCGAGCCGCATGAACCGCGAGAAGAGCAGCGGCCCCGAGCGCAAGGGCTGCCTGCCCGGCGGCTATCGCTCGCTCATCGACGCGTTCGCGAAGGAACTGGCGAAGCGCGGCGTGACGATCCGCCTCAACGCGCGCGCGCAGTCCCTCGGGCAGGACGCGCAGGGCATGACCGTGACGACGCAGGACGGCGGCGCGGAGCGATTCGACTTCGTCGTGAGCACCTCGCCCATCGGGCACTTCCAGCAGATGACGAAGTCCCTCGACGTTCCGGCGAGCGTGCGCGACCTGCAGCTCGACTACCAGGGCGTCGTGAGCGCGATCTTCCTGACGCGCGAGCCGCTGACGCACTACTACTGGATGCCGTGGGTGGACTCGGGCGCGCTGTCGCAGGGCGTGATCGAGATGAGCAACCTCGTGCCGCTCGGCCGCACGCACGGACTGCACGTGAACTACCTCGTGAACTACACGCACCGCGACGGCGAACTGTTCGCGCTGCCCGAGGAAGAGATCCTGAAGCGCTACCGCGCCGACCTCGCCGCATTGTTCCCGAAGGCCGCGGCGACGATCGAGGAGCAGTACCTGTTCCGCGCGCCCTACGTGGAGCCGATCTGGACGACCGGCTACTCTCGCACGGTGCCGCCGAACAGCGTCATTCCGGGGCGGCTCTACCTCGCGTGCACCGCGCAGGTGTACCCGCGCGTGAACTCGTGGAACTCGTGCTGCGCCGTGGTGGACCAGATGCTGCCGCGGTTGTTCGAGGAAGTGCAGGCCGTGCCGGCCGGAGGCTCCAAGTGATCTGGGTCATCTTCCCCGCGTGGAACGAAGAACGCGTCATCCGACCGACGCTGCTCGAGCTGTGGAAGGCGTACAAGGACCGGAACGAGCCCTACACCGCGGTGCTCGTGAACGACGGCTCCACCGATCGCACGGTCGAGGAGGCGCAGGCCGCCGTCGCCGAGAGCGGCGGCGAGATGAAGCTCGTCGTGCTCACGCACGAGGTGAACCGCGGACTCGGCGCCGGACTGCGCACGGGCATCTACTGGGTGCTCGACCAGGCCGCCGACGACGACGTGCTCGTGACGCTCGACGCCGACAACACGCACCCGCCGAAGCTCATTCCCGAGCTCGTGAAGCGCGTGCGCGCGGGCGCCGACCTGTCCATCGCCTCGCGCTACCGCTCGGGCGCCGAAGTGCACGGCGTGCCCGGCTACCGCCGCGCGCTTTCCGACGTGGCGAGCGTGCTGTTCTCGACGCTCTACCCGATTCCCGGCGTGAAGGACTACACCTGCTGCTTCCGCGCGTACCGCGTGCCGCTGCTGCGCCGCGCGCGCGCCGTGTACGGCGAGCAGCTCTGCACGGCGAAGGGCTTCGAGGCGGTCATGGACCTGCTGCTGCGCCTCGGACCGCTCGGCATGAAAGTGGACGAGATGGGCTTCGTGCTCGACTACGGCGACCGCGTCGGCCAGAGCAAGATGAAGGTCGTGAAGACGATCCAGTCCACGCTCAAGCTGCTGATCAAGCGCCGCTGGGAGCGCATCACGATCTGGACGCCGAAGCACATCGCCGAACTCGAGGCGGCGGCGGCCGGAAAGGGCGCGAAGCAGTGAGCAAGCACCCGAAGGTCGGAATCATCGTCGGCACGCGCCCCGAGATCATCAAGATGGCGCCGCTCGTGCGCGCGTGTGCCGAGCGGAACGTGCCCTACCTCCTGCTGCACACCGGCCAGCACTACTCGTACGAGATGGACGGCGTGTTCTTCGAGGAGCTCGGTCTTCCCGTGCCGCACGCGAACCTCTCGGTCGGCTCGGGCACGCAGGCCTACCAGGTCGGCGCGATCGTGACGGGCATCACGCCCATCTACGAGCGCGAGAAGCCCGACTGGGTGCTCGTCGAGGGCGACACGAACTCCGTGCTCGCCGCCGGGCTCGCGGCGCAGAAGCTCGGCCTCAAGGTCGGGCACGTCGAAGCCGGCCTGCGCTCGTACGACCGCACGATGCCGGAGGAGATCAACCGGCTCGTGACCGACCAGTTCTCCGATCATCTCTACGCCCCGACCGAGAAGTCGCGCGGCATCCTGCGCGGCGAGGGCGTGACCGACGACCGCATCTTCGTCACGGGCAACACCGTCGTGGACGAGCTTTACCTGCAGCGCCCCCGCGCGGAAGCCCGCGGCGCGCTCGAGCGCTTCGGCGTGAGAGCGAAGCGCTACGCGCTCGCGACCGTGCACCGCGCCGAGAACACCGACCACGAAGGGCGCCTGCGCTCGATCGTCGCGGGCCTGTCGCAGGCCGCGGCCGCGACCGGGCTCGAAGTGCTCGCCGCCGTGCATCCGCGCACGACGCAGCGCATGGAGAAGCTCGGCCTCGCGTGGGGTGACCACGTCCGCGCCCTGCCGCCCCTGCCCTACCTCGACTTCCTCGGACTGCACGCGCAGGCGGCGCTCACCCTGAGCGACTCCGGCGGACTGCAGGAGGAGGCGTGCTGCCTCGGCGTGCCGTGCGTGACGCTGCGCGACAACACCGAGCGCCCCGAGTCCGTGGACGTCGGCGCCAACGTGCTCGTGGGCGCGGACACCGACCGTATCGTCGCGGGCGCGAAGGCCATGCTCGGCAAGTCCGGCGGCTGGGCGAACCCGTTCGGCGACGGCCGCGCCGCGCATCACATCCTCGACGCACTGCTGTCGGCATGAGCGCCCCGCTCGAAACGGACGAGCGGCCGCATCCGCTCGATCGCTTCGCGATCCTCGGCGTGCTCGCGCTCGCCGCGATCCTGCGCGCGTTCGAACTGGGGGCGCGCAGCCTCTGGACCGACGAGGGCAGCACGTGGACCGCGGCCTCGCTCCCGCTGCGCGCGATGCTGCGCCGCTGCGTCGAGCGCGACGCGAGCCCGCCGCTCTTCTACCTGCTCACGTCGTGGGGGCTGAAGTTCGGCGACGGCGAGGGGCAGCTGCGGCTCGTGTCGTTCTTCGCCTCGCTCGCGCTCGTATGGCTCACCTACCGGCTCGGCCGCCTCGGCCTGTCGCGCCGCCGCTCGGCCTTCGCCGCGCTGCTCACCGCGCTCGCGCCCTACCAGGTCATGTACGCGCAGGAGGCGCGCACGTACACGCTCGCCGCGGCGCTGCTCGTGGCGGGTGTCTGGTTCTACGCGCGCGCGTCGATCACGAATCGCCGCTCGCACTGGGCGGGACTGGCGCTGATGACCGCGCTCGGCGCGTGGACGCAGACGATCGCCCTGCTCGGCATCTCGGCGCAGGCCGCGCTCACGCTCGGCACGAAGAGCGGGCGCCGTCGCTGGCTGCCGTGGGGCCTCGCGCTCGCCGCGGGCGCCGTGATGTACCTGCCGTGGGCGTGGTACTCGCGCGGCGTCGCCGAGCACCTGTCGAGTTCGCACTGGTACATCCCCGATCCGGACGCGAAGGGCGTCTTCAAGGTGCTGCGCGCCGCGCTGCTCTCGCCGTTGCCGCTCGTCGGCGCGCCCGAGGGCTCGACGATGCCGGGCCTCGACGCCTACCTGCCGCGCGCGCTCGCGTGGGCGATCGTGAGCCTGCCGGTCGCGATCGCGCTGTTCGTCGGCCTACCCGAACTCGCCGGCCGCGACGGACGCGGGCGGCTCACGCGCGTCGCGTGGGCGGCGTGGTTCGTCCCCGTCGCCGCCGTGTTCGTGCTCTCGTTCCAGCGGCCGCTGTTCCTGCCGCGCTACTTCGTGTTCGTGACGCCCGCGGTGAGCCTGCTGCTCACGCTCGGCGCGTCGGCGCTGAACCCCCGCCCGTGGCGCTTCGTGCTCGGCGGCTGGCTCGCCGCGCTCGCCGTGCTCGGGCTCGTGCGCTACCACCACGACTACACGAAGGAACCATGGCGCGACGTGACCGCGGACATCCGCGCGCGATCGGCCGCGGGGCGCACCGCCGTGCTCGTGCCGTTCGACGTGGACCCGTTCGCCTACTACAACCGCGCGGTGCCCCAGCCCGTCGCGTCGTTCGAGGTGAGCCATCCCGAGGAGCCGTTCGCCGCGACGTTCACGCCGCGACAGCTCGACGAACTGCAGGAGGCCGCGCGCCGCAACGCCGCACCGTACGACGAAGTCTGGGTGGTCGTGCGCAGCCCCAACTCGGACGTCCGCCGCGAGGTCGCGCGGCGCGCCGAAGCCGTGGCCGGCGAAGGTCGTGCGCTGGTCGAGCGCCGCCGCTGGGACTCGCTCACGGGTCCGCTGCGCGTGTCGCGCTTCGTGCGCGGCGCCATCACGCCCGACAGCCTGCGCTGACGGCCGCCGCATCCGGCAACCCCGGTCCGCCCGCCGCCCGCGCCGGGGCCCCGAACGATTCCCTTACGTTTCGCGCGTCCGCGTTGACGGTCCGGCGCGCGTGCGGTTCCCTTCGGGCTCCATCCTCCTCCGCTCGCGCACGACACTGCCCGGCTCGGAGGCCGACATGAAGTTCGATCCCGCATCCCGCGTCCAGGATTTCCTGGTCTTCGGCGAGTTCGGTGACGTGAACCCGTCCATCACCGATTCCTCGACCTATACGTTCCTCGATCCCGCGCGCATGGAAGAAGTCTTCGAGCACGAGATCGAGGGCTGTTTCCTGTACTCGCGTCACTGGAACCCGACCAACAAGCACCTCGCCGAAGCGCTCGCCCGCATGGAAGGCGCCGAGAGCGCGCAGGTCATGGCGTCGGGCATGGGCGCGATCAGCACGACGATCCTCGCGATCTGTTCCTCGGGTGACGAGATCGTGTGCGGCCGCAACATCTACGGCGGCACCTACGCGCTGCTCAAGAACCTGCTGCCGCGCTTCGGCGTGACCACGAGGTTCGTGGACCTGCGCGACCACGACGCCGTGCGCGCCGCGATGACGGACCGCACGCGGATGATCTACGCCGAGTCCATCAGCAATCCCCTTCTCGAAGTGTCCGACGTGCCCGCGCTCGCGAAGATCGCGCACGACCGCGGCGCGAAGCTCGTCGTGGACGGCACGTTCAGCCCGATGATCCTGTCGCCGCTCCGGCTCGGCGCCGACGTGGTCGTGCACAGCATGACCAAGTTCATCAACGGCACGAGCGACTGCGTCGCCGGCTGCGTGATCTCGAGCAAGGCGTTCATCGACTCGCTCAACGACGTGAACGCGGGCACGAGCATGCTGCTCGGCCCGGTGCTCGACTCCACGCGCGCCGCGAGCATCCTGAAGAACCTGCACTCGCTCCACATCCGCATGCGCAAGCACAGCGAGAACGCGGCGTTCCTCGCGCACCGGCTCGAATCGCACGGATACGACGTGCACTACCCGGGACTCGAGAGCCATCCGCACCAGTCGCTCATGCGGCGCCTGATGAATCCCGGTTACGGCTACGGCGGCATGATGACGCTCGACGCGGGCGACGCGGCCACGGCCAACAAGCTCATGGTCGCACTGCAGGAGGCGAAGGTCGGCTACCTCGCGGTGAGCCTCGGCTACTTCAAGACGCTGTTCAGCATGCCGGGCAAGAGCACCTCGAGCGAGATTCCCGCCGAAGAGCGCGCGGCCGCGGGCATCTCCGACGGGCTCATCCGCTTCTCGATCGGGCTCGACGCCGACATCGAGCACACGTGGCGGCGCATCGAGCGCTGCCTCGAAGCGGCCGGCGTGAAGACGCGCACGCGCCCGTACGCCGAAGTCGAATAGCGCGCCGTGACGAACGAAGGCCGCCGGGCGGGTGCCCGGCGGCCGTTTCGTTCCGGGGGAAACGGGCTCAGCGGTACATCGTCTTGAGCGCGCCCCACGTGGAGCGGTTCGCGCCCGTCACGCAGCCGTTCTGCAGCGACAGCGTCACGCTCGTCATGTTCCACCACGCGCCCTGCGTCCGCGTCGCGCCGCACGACGGATCGAGCAGCGCGGGCCAGTTCGCGGGCAGCACGTCGCCGTTGGCGGTCGTGCCGACGCGCGAGCCGTTCGCGATCGAGAACGCCACGCACGTCACCGGATAGGCGTCGAAGTGCGCGGTCGTCTGCAGGTTCGTCACGGCCGCGACGGCGATGCCGCCGACGTACTGCACGGTTTCGTACTCGGCGTACGAGTCGAAGTGGCCCGGGTAGGCGGCGTCGCCGTTGGCCCACGGCCCGGTGCCGGAGAGCCAGAAGGTCCCTCCGGTGTACGTCACCTTCCACGTGCGATTGCCGTTGCCGAACGCATCCACCGCGTCGAGCACGAGCACGGCGTCGCTCGTCTGGGTGCCGCACGTGTACTTCCACTGCGTTCCGAGCGCGCTGCCGCTCCACGACTGGCAGTTCTGCGTGGTGCCCGCGTTCATCGCGCCGCCCCCCGCGTCCCAGCCTTCGGTGTAGCGCCCCGTGAAGACCGTGCCGCCGAGATCGGTGCTCTGGTAGGTGCCGGGCAGCGGCGCGGCCGCCTGGGCGAGGGCGGCGCAGAGACTCATCGCGAGGGCGGCGACGCTCAGGATCGCGCGCGAAGTGTTCGCATGACGCATCAGGTATCTCCTCGTCGGGATCGACTGTGTGAGACACCCGGGGGGATGGCCGCCGTGCGGGCGGGCGAAGGCGTGAACACTGTCCCCCACGCGCCCCGCCCGTGCGATGGCGGCGCTCAACTCCTCACTTGATCGCGGTCAAGTCAGTCCGCGGGCGGAAGCGACGCGGCACGGGTGAGGCGCGTGCGATCGCGGACTTCGATGCGCTCGCGCGTGACGGCGAGGAGTCCGCTCGTCGCGAACGCGCGCAGCACGCGCGACAGCGTCTCGGGCGTCGTGCCCGCCATGCGCGCGAGATCCTGGCGCCGCAGTTCGCGTGATTCGATGCGGCCGGGATGCCCGGTGCCCGCACCGTCGCCGAGAAGTTCGACCAGCACCCGCGCGACGCGCTGGCGCACCGGGCGGTGCGCCAGGTCCATGAGAAGCTCCTCCGAAAGCCGCAGCTCCAGGGCGAGCTTGGCGAGCATCTCGAGCGCGAGCGCGGGCGTGCGCCGCAGAAGCGCGAGCACGTCGGCCGCGGGCAGGATGCACGCGTCGGTGTCCACGAGCGCCTCGGCGGTCGCACCGTAGGGCTCCTGCGCGAACAGTGGCCGGTAGCCGAGCACCTCACCCGGTCCGAGCAGGCGAAGCACCTGGACTTCCCCACCGCGCGCCGTGCGGAACACCTTCACGCGGCCCGAGCGCAGGACGAACAGCGCGTGCGCGGGCGCGCCCTCGTAGAAGAGCGTCTGCCCCGCCCGGAAGACGTGCGAGGAGCGCCGCACGCCGATGCCTTCGGCGAGGCGCCGGCCGAGTTCGGATCCGGTCGCGGTGACGGGAGGCCGTGAGTTGCGCGGCCGGCGAGAAGTGACACCCATGCGCGCATGGTGGCGCACGGACGGGCGCGCGGACAAGCCGGGCGACCGCCCGCACACGCGGCTCAGCCGTTCGCCGCCAGTCGCTCGAGCCAGCGCCGGCCGCCGGCGCCCGACGCGCCGCCGGGGTCGGCGGCGAGCAGCGACGCGCCGAGCGTGACGCCGAGCATGCGCGCGAAACGCCAGACGTCCGCGTCCACGTGGCCGTACTCGCGCGCGAACGCCGCGCGCTGCGGAGCGTCGAGGGCGGTGACCACCATGAGGTCGAGCGCGCGCGTGCAGCGGCAGGCATCGCCCCAGTCGATCACGCTCCGCAGCTCGCCGTCGTCTCCGAGCAGGAGGTGCCGGATGTGCAGGTCACCGTGGCAGAGCACGTCGAGCGGCGGCGTCATCCCCGCGGCGGCGTCCACGATCGGGCGGAACGGCGTCACGTCGAGCATCGCGGCGACGTCGTCGAGGCGGCGGTGCGCGACCGTCAG
>JBGANH010000174.1:0-10011 GCA_044222365.1 Candidatus Eiseniibacteriota bacterium | reverse complement strand
TGGCACGCATCGACGCGATCCTGAAACTGGTCAAGGAGCAGGGTGCTTCCGACCTGCACATGACCACCGGGTCGCCCCCCATGGTGCGGATCAACGGCGAGATCACGCCGATTCCGTACGAGGCGCTCACCCGCGAGGTGAGCGAGATGCTCCTGTTCGAGATCATGGACGGCCCGACACGCGCGCGCTACGACGCGCACAAGGACGTCGACTTCTCGTACGAAGTGCCCGGCGTCGTGCGCGTGCGCTGCAACATCTACGAGCAGAGCAAGGGGCCCGCGGGCGCGTTCCGCATGCTGCCGAGCCAGATCCTGTCCATGGAACAGCTCGGCATCCCCGAGCACCTCGTGAAGCTCACCGAGCTGCCGCGCGGTCTGATCGTGTGCACCGGCCCTCCCGGAACGGGCAAGTCGAGCACGCTCGCCGCGCTCATCGACCACATCAACCGCTCGCGCAAGAAGCACATCCTCACGATCGAGGACCCGATCGAGTACAAGCACCCGAACAAGCAGTGCCTCATCACGCAGCGCGAGGTCGGCCGCAACACGCCGTCGTTCGCGAAGGCGCTGCACGGCGCGCTGCGCGAGGACCCGGACGTGATCATGGTCGGCGAGATGCGCGACACCGAGACCATGGCGCTCGCGATGACCGCCGCCGCGACGGGACAGCTCGTGTTCGCGACGCTGCACACGATGAGCGCGACGCAGACCGTGGACCGAATCCTCGACTCGTTCGACGGCGAGCGGCAGGCGCAGGCGCGTCTCATGCTGTCGGAGTCGCTGAAGGGCGTACTCGCGCAGCGGCTGCTCCGCCGCCGAGACGGGCAGGGCCGCGCGCTCGCGATGGAAGTGCTCATCGGCACTCCCGCCGTCTCGGCCCTCATCCGCGAGAAGAAGACCTTCCAACTCGCCTCGGTGCTGCAGACCGGCAAGAAGGAAGGCATGCAGACGATGGACGAGGCGGTGATCGCGCTCGTGCGCGACGGTGTCGTCTCGCCCGAGGACGCGATCGCGCACCTTTCGAGCAAGGAGATGCTGCCCATGCTCGAGAGCGTCGCGCCTTCGGCGCCTCCTTCCCCGCCGCGCGCGCAGGCCGCCTGATGGCCGCGCCGCCGATCCTGTCGGGCGAGCTGGGACTGCTGAGCCTGTTCGACCTCGGCCAGCTGCTCATGCTGAACGGCGCGACCGGCGGGCTCGTGATCCACCGCGAGGGCCGCAAGTCGTACCTGTACTTCGACCGCGGCCAGATCGTGGACGCGCTCGACGACAGCTACCGCGCCGGCGAGCAGGGCGCCTACCGCATCTTCACGTTCAAGGACGGCCGCTTCGAGTTCCGCACCGACGTGACCGCGAGCAGCCCCGCGATCCACGAGGGCACCGAAGGCCTCATGATGGAAGCGGCCCGGCTCATGGACGAGGCCGGCGAGGCGAACGGCGAGAACGACAAGGTCGTCGAGAAGCTCGCGCGCCGCTCGAATGCGCTCGACGCGCTGCGTGAAGCGTTCCAGCTCGTTGCTTCGCAGGCCGGAACGCTGCCCGAGGCGGGGGAATCACCGTTCGCGCTGCTGCGCGAAGCGTCCGACGCGCTGCTGTTCCGCCCCGGCCACACGCCGCGCGTGCAGCAGGGCGGCCGCTGGCGCACGGCCGGCCGCCAGGTGCTCGACACCGCCGCGTTCGAACAATTGCGCGCGCGCCTGTTCGACGGCGTCTGGAACGCGGCGCTGTCGTCCGCGGGCGGCGTCGCGACGTGCGTGATCACGGGCGACGACCAGCGGCGCTATTCCGTCACGCGCGTGAGCGGAGCGAACGAGGCGCTGTGGGTGCGCTCGGCCGAAATGGCGCCGCCGGAATCCGGGCAGCTCGAAGGCGAACTCGCGCACCTGCGCTCGCTGCTCCACGCCCCCGCCGGACTCGTGCTCGTCGGCGGGCCGGACGCCGAGAGCGCCGACCGCATGCTTCACGCGTGCGTCGCGCTGCTCGCGCGTGAACGCGGCGGCACGGTCGTGCTGTGCGCCGATCACGGCCGCTGGCGTCACCGCGACGAAGCCGGCGCCGTGCTGCGCGCGAATGCGACCGATGCGCCCGAGCTGCTGCGCGTGCTCGCGCCCGACGTGGTCGCGTACGACACCGCCGGCGCCTCCGGCAGCCTTGCGGCCATGCACGCCGCGCCGCTCGTGCTCGCGGCGATCGTCACGCCGGACACCGCGGCGCTGCTGCCACGCTGGTGCGAACGCGTCGGACGGCACTGGGGCGACGGCATCGAGGCGCTCTGCGCCACGACGCTCGTCGGCCTCGTGCAATCCTCGAAGCCGTCCGCGAACGGACGCCAGGCGTTCCGCGCCCAGCGCTGCGCCCGCGAGGGCGAAGTGCAGGTCGCGGTCACGACGCCGGTGAGCGCGCCCGCGCCGAATGCCGTGGCCGCCGTCGCGGCCGCCGTCGCCGCACCCTCGGCGGCAGCCGCGAGTGCGGCCGCCAGATCACGGAATCGCCGCCACCCGCTCCGCGGCTCCGCCCTCCGCCGCCGCGTCGGCGATCGCCGAGGCGATGGCGCAGGCGACCGCCGAGGATGCGCCGCCTCCACTCGATGCCGAATCGCACGGCGCCGAGATCACGCCCTTGCCGCAGGCCGAAGTCGATCCGAACGATCCGTTCGCCGCGCTCGCCGAAGAACTCGGCCGCACGCTGCGCAAGGCATCCTGACCCCGGAGAGTCCGACATGAACTCGCTCTGGATCGTCGCCTTCATTCTCTTCGACGTGCTCGTGACCGCCGCCGTGCTGCTCGTCGTGATCCGCCGCCGTGGCGGCGTCGCCGGTGCGATCGGTTTCGACCCCAAGCAGGCCATGGGCGTCAGCCGCGAACTCGAGGCCGACGCCGAGCAGTACCTGCGCGCGAACTGGAGCGGGGATTCGACCACGCTGCCGCAGGCGCTCACGGGCCTGCTCGACCGGGTCGAATCGAAACTCGCCGCCGAGCACCTCGAGCTGGACCGCGAACGGCTCAAACCGATCGTCCTGCAGATCGTGACGGCGAAGCACCTCGCCGACGCGCGGGACGCACGTGAGGCGATGAAGAAGGTCGCCTGACGCACCGCGTACGCCTCCAAGCAACGAACGGCCCGCCGTGAGCGACTGCTCGCGGCGGGCCGTTTCGCGTCGGCCGATCGCGGCGCTACTTGCTCGCCATCTCGATCCCCTTTACGAGGGTCACGAGGTGATCGCGCATGGTGCTGTCCTTGGCCGCGATGCCCACGACCATGTCGAGCGCGGCCGAGTTCGTGCCGATGCGCACGAGCACCTGCTTCGCGATCTCGTCGTTCGCGAGCAGGTGTTCCACGACCTGCGCGCGCAGCGTGTCGCCCTGCACGACGCGGTCGATGGCCTGCATCGCGAGCTGCGGATTGGCGGCGAGCGCGTCGAACACCTGCGTGCGCATGAGTTCGTTGCCCGCGAGCTGCTTGCCGACGTCACCGTTGCAGCCCGCCGTGATCGCGGCCGCGACGGCGAGCATGAGGATCGTCCTTGAGCGCTTCATGCAACCTCCCGAATGGTCGAGGGGACTTTCACACACCGGACGGACGGCGGAGATGCCAGTCCGTCTTCTGCTGGTACGACACACCGATGGCGGCGAGCGTCTGCTCGCCGAACGCCGGGCCCATGAACGCGATCGAGGTCGGCAGTCCGTTCTCGCCGAAGCCCGTGGGCAGCGCGAGCGCGGGCAGACCGGCGAGGTTGCCCGCGGGAATCACCGCGGGGCCGCCACTCACGCCCGGATACGCGTCCTCGAACTTCTTGTCCGCCGGATACGCGACCGTCGCGCGCGTGGGCGTCGCGATCGCGTCGTAGCTCTCGAACAGCTTCGCCATCGCCGCGCGCATGGGCTTGCGCGCGCGCAGCGCCTGGATGTAGTCCACCGCGGGCAGCATCAGCCCGGAGTAGCCGCCCGTGTGATCCGCGGGGCAGCGCAGCTTGGTCACGTCGCCCGACTCGAGCAGGCCGACGAACGCCGCGGCGCCCTCGGCGCTCACGATCGCGCTCACGGCCGGGCCCCACGGCTGGTCGGGGAACTCGACGTCGCGCGTCACGGTGATCGCACCGCCCATGGCCTTCAGCGCCGTTTCGAAGTTCTCGCGCACCGCGGGCTGCACCTTTTCCACGCAGCCCTTCGGCACCGCGATGCGCCACGGCTTCTTGTAGACGGCGGGCCCGCTCCACGGGAACTTGCGGCCCGTGCACGATTCGTCGGCGGGATCGGCGCCGGCCATCGCCGACAGCACGATCGCCGCGTCGTCGGCGCTGCGCGTCATGGGCCCGAGCTTGTCGAGCGTCCACGACAACGCCATCGCACCGTGGCGGCTGACGAGTCCGTACGTCGGGCGGAATCCGGTGACGCCGCAGTACGCCGACGGCGTGAGGATGCTGCCGCTCGTCTCGGAGCCGATCGCGAACGCGACCAGTCCGGCCGCGACCGCGGCGCCGGGACCGCTCGAGGAGCCGCCGCTCCAGAACGCGGTGTTCCATGGCGTGAGTCCCGGCCCGGTGAACGACGCGTCGGCGTGGTTGTAGCCCATGCCGCCCGCGAGCTCGACCATCGCGAGCTTGGCGACCAGCACGGCGCCCGCCTCGCGCAGCTTGCGCACGACGGTCGCGTCGTGGTCGAACACCTGCGTGCGGTACGGCTCGGCGCCCCACGTGGTGGGCACGCCCTTGGTGGCGAGCAGGTCCTTCACGCCGTAGGGAATGCCGTGCAGCAATCCGCGCGAGCGGCCCGCGCGCAGCTCGGCGTCGGCGGCGCGCGCTTCGGCGAGCGCGCTCTCGCGCATCACCGTGACCACGGCGTTGAACTTCGGGCCGAGCGTCTCGAGGCGCGAAAGGCTCGCCTCGGTGAGCGCGACGGACGTGACGGACTTCGCACGCAGCTTCGCGGCGATTTCGCGCACGGGCAGGAACAGCAGGTCGGAATCGCTCATGCGCCCCTCAGGCCTTGAAGGTGACGTCGGGTTCGTCGGCGTTCGCGAACGGGATCGCGCGCAGCCGCTTGCCGAGCGAGAGGTCGAAGTCGAAGTCGCGGGCGATGCTCTCCCACTGCGCGTCGGTCAACTGCGCCTTCACGCGGCGGCGCAGGACGGCGGCGAGGGCGAGCGCGTCTTGGGAGGGCGGGGCCGGCGCCTCCGGTGCCGCGGCGGCGGGTGCGGGCGTCGTGGTCGCGGCGGGCTTCTTGGCCGCGGCGGGCGCGCCCTGCGCGAAGGCCTGCGAGACGGGCGGGAGCGCGGCGGCGATGGCCGCGGCGCCGGCGAGCTTCAGGAACTCGCGCCGGGCGTGATCCGGTGCATCGGGGGTCTGGGACATGCACACCTCCATGGCGTTCGGCCTGCGGTGAACGTGCGCGGCAGGTTAGGACGGGTGACCCGGCCTGTCGACCCGGCCTCGGGATACGAAATTGCGCTATGCCGACCGGAATACCCGGCTTATGGTTTCAGCTCCCCCGCAGGACCTCTCCGGTGGCGCAGTACCACCCGGGCCACACCTCACGCTGGACCCGAGCCATTCACATGAAGCGCACTCTCCTCTCGCTCGTCGTCGTCGCACTGCTCGCGACGAGTTCGGTCGCTCACGCCGCGGGCGTCAACCTGAGTTGGGACGACTGTGGAGTCGCGGGCACCGAGAACAAGACGTTCGCGTGCGACGTCAACTCGGGACCCGCGATGGCGCTGGTCGCGTCCTTCAGGCCTCCCGAAGGAAACGAAGTGATCACGGGCATGGAGGTCGTGATCGACTTCGGCTCGGCGACCAACGAACTCCCGAACTGGTGGCAGTTCTTCACGACCGGCGCCTGCCGCCGCACGAGCCTCACCGCGAGCGCCGACTTCGCGAACTACCCCTACTTCACCTGCAGGGACTTCTGGGGAGCGCAGGCCGTGGGCGGCATCACGAACTACCTCATGCCCTATGCGAACGCCCCCTGCCGAAGCCGGCTCCTGCTCGTTTTCGCGTGGCCGGAGACGTACTGGACCTCGCTCGACCCGCAGTACGAGCACTACGCTTTCCGGCTCGCGATCGCTCGGGACAAGACGGTGGGCAGCGGATCGTGCGCGGGCTGCCTCGTTCCCGTCGCCATCGTGGTCAACGACCTCAAGCTCACGCAGCCGTATGGATTCGGGGACTACCGCCTGCAGTCGCCGATCGATCGCAACTGGGTGTCGTGGCAGGGAGCGACTCCCTGGCAATCCTGTCTGTGGGTGCCCACGCGCAACACCACCTGGGGCGCGATCAAGGGGCAGTACCGATGAGCGCGCGACGGGTTCGATTCGCGCTCGCGCTGTTCGCGCTGCTGCTCGCGCCAGTGCCGGTGGCGCAGGCCGCGGGCGTCAACCTGAGTTGGAACGACTGTGGAGTCGCGGGCACCGAGCTCAAGTCGTTCGCCTGCGACACCAACACCGGCGCGAGCTTCGTTCTCGTCGGTTCCTACATTCCATACGCCGGGTCGACGGCCATCACGGGCAATGAAGTCGTCATCGACATCGCGTCGCAGTATTCGCCGCTTCCCGACTGGTGGAAGTTCAAGAATGCCGGTTCCTGCCGGCAGACGGCGATCAGCGCCAGTGCCGACTTCACGTCGTTCGGATCGGGGCTGTGCGCCGACTACTGGTCCGGACTGGCGGCCGGGGGGATCTCCGCCTACATCACGCCCTACGCCTCCGCCGACTGCCGCGCTCGCCTGCTGATCATCTTCGCGACGGCGATCGCGAACGCCGGGCCCGTGGACGAAAACCTCGAGTACTACTCGTTCCGACTCTCGATCACACGCGCGAAGACGGTGGGGACTGGCTCCTGCGCCCACTGCCTCGCACCGGCAATGATCGTGCTCGATGAAATCAAGCTCACCCAACCCGCGGGCGTCGGCGACTACCGCATCCAGAATCCCGCGAACCGCAACTTCGTGGAGTGGCAAGGCGGCTATTCGAGTTGCGGCTGGGTCCCCACGCGCAACACCACCTGGGGCGCGATCAAATCGCAATACCGTTGAAGGGGCGTGCACCATGCGCAACAGGATCCCGATCGCCATCGCGTTGCTCCTCGCCTTCGCCACCGAGGCGCCCGCCATGGGCCTCAACCTCGCCTGGGACGACTGCGGCGCCGGCGGGCACTGCGACAAGGCGTTCGCGTGCGACGGGAACACCGGCGCGCCGTTCACGCTCGTCGCCTCGTTCGTGCCGCCGGCCGGGACGACCCGCGTCTCGGGTGAGGAAGTGTGGCTCGAGGTCTTTTCGTACGGCGGCTACCTGCCGTCCTGGTGGACCTTCCGCAATGCCGGTGCCTGCCGCCAGACGTCACTGCAGGCGAGCATCGACTTCCCCTCCGCGGGACTCACGCGTTGCGAGGACTACTGGTCCGCGATGGGTGCGGGAGGGGTGGCGTCGTACAACATGCAGTACGTGGGCAGCGGTGACCGCGCGCTGCTCTTCATGATCTTCGCGGTGCCGATCGAGACCACGGGCCCCATGGACGCTTCGCGCGAGTACTACTCGTGTCTCGTGCGCATCCTGCGCGACAAGACCACCGGGGCCGGCGCGTGCGCGGGATGCACTACGCCCATGGCGATGCGGCTCGACAAGGTGTCGCTCACGCAGCCCGCGGGAGTCGGCGACTTCCGCATCACGAACCCGGTCACACTTTCGCCGTCGTACGACTCCAGGATCGCGACCTGGCAGCACGGCAGCTACCGGTACCCGAACAGTCTGCAGTACTGGTCGTGCCCGGCCGCCGTTCCGGTTCACCGGTCCACCTGGGGCTCGATCAAGGGGCAGTACCGGTGAACGCGCGGGCGGCGGTCGCCTCGTGCGCATTCACGTTCGCCCTGCTGGCGAGCGCGGGTGTCGCACGCGCCGCGGGCGTCAACCTTTCGTGGGACGACTGCGGTGCCGCGGGTGTCACGTACAAGTGTTTCGCGTGCGATGCGAACGACGGCAGGATCCGGCTCGTCGCCTCGTTCGCGATGCCGATCCCCTCGGACATGATCAGCGGTGTCCAGTTCGTGCTCGACCTGCAGACGGATTCGTCCGACCTGCCGGACTGGTGGAAGTTCCGTGCGGCGGGCACATGCCGCCAGCAGTCGCTGAGCGCGAGCCTGGCCTTCGCGGATTCCGGCCTGACCACGTGCGGCACGTTTCTTCCCGCGAACGTGACGGGCGGGATCACGAACTACATCGCGCCCTTCAGCACGCCCGACCGTGCCCGGCTCCTGCTCGCCTACAGCTTGCCGATCGGGACCGTGGCGACCGTCGAGGCGGATCGCGAGTACTACGGGGTGCAGCTGTACCTCGACCTCGCGCGAAGCGCGGGGCCGGATGCTTGCGCGGGATGCCTGGTCCCGACGGTCCTCGTGCTCAACGCGGTCAAGGTGTCCCAGGCCAACGGGCTGGGTGACTTCCTCATCCAGAATCCGCTCGTACGGAACGACGTCTCGTGGCAGCCGGCCAGTCCTTACCCGTGCACGTCCGTCCCGGTGCGTGGTTCCACCTGGGGTTCGATCAAGGCGCAGTACCGGTAGCCCGCCCCGGCGGCCGAGCCGCCGCGGGCCGTGGCGACGGTCGCTCGCGAGAAATCACGCGTGGCAAGCCGCTCGCGCGGGCGTACCCTTCCGGCAGGTCCTCCCCACACGAACACCTCGAACCGGAGACCTGCCATGCGGCGACTGCTCACCTACGCGTTCACCCTGCTCGCGCTCGCGGCACTCGCGCCCGGCGCACACGCCTACGGCGTGAACCTTGCCTGGAACGACTGCGGCACGTTCGGCTCGTGCAACCAGTCCTTCGCCTGCGACACGAACGGTCCCGGACTGTTCCGGCTCGTCGGTTCGTTCGTTCCGCCCGACGGCGTCACGCAGTTCGTCGGCGAGGAGATCGTGCTCGACTTCCTCGCGAACGGCGCGGCGATCCCGGACTGGTGGCAGTTCAAGAACGCGGGCACGTGCCGTACCACGGCACTCACGGCAAGCGTGGACTTCGTCGAAGGCCCCTACCACTGCGCCGACTACTGGCAGGGCCAAGGCGCGGGCGGCATCGCGTCGTACCAGGTCGGAGCCGCGATCGGCCCCGGCTACACGAGCGATCGCGCCCGGCTGCGCATGGCGTTCGCGGTGCCACAGGCGCTCGTGACCTCCCTCTCGTCCGGCACGGAGTACTACGCGTTCAAGCTGGGCCTTTCGCAGGCGAAGACCGTGGGCTCGGGCGCGTGCGCCGGATGCGAGGTACCGGTCGCCGTCGTCTTCTCGTCGGTCAAGATCGTCCAGCCGCAGGGCGTCGGCGACTACCTCGTCACCGCCTGGCAGGACTGGGGATTCGCGTCCTGGCAGAACGCGTGGTACGGCGTGTACGACGTCGGCTACTCCTGCCCGCCGGTGCCCGTACGCAACACCACCTGGGGTTCGATCAAGTCCCTCTACCATTGAGGCGAACATGAACGACGCCGTGAGATCCGAGCCCGTCATCGTGCTCGAAACCTACGATCCGCTGCTTCCACCGGTGATCCAGTCGCTGCTCGAGGCGGAAGGCATTCCCTGCTTCGTGCTCAACGAGTTCACGCAGGACTTGATCGGTGGTCGCATGCTGCTCGGGGGCAATCCCATCCTCGGACCGATCCGCATCGAGGTGGACGCGCAGCAGGCCGAAGCCGCGCGCGAGCTGATCGCGCATCACATCTCGACGATCGAAACGGACGAGCCCGGCGAGGAAGACTCCGAGACGCCGAACTGACCGTGCCGTCGCAGGGCCGCTACCGCGTGGCGATCGCCATCTTCACGGCGGAGCGCACGGCCTTGCGCAGCTCCTCGGGCAGCGGCCGGTCGCCGTGCGTGCGGCACGCGCCGAGCACCTGGCGCAGCGACTCACACGTGCCGCCGCACGAGGGGCACTGGCTCACGTGCTCTTCCATGCGCTTGCACACGGCGGCGTTCAGGTCGCCCTCCATGTAGCGGCTGAGCATGAGCGCGGTGTCCGGGCAGCTCTCGGCCGG
>JBGANH010000173.1:0-9954 GCA_044222365.1 Candidatus Eiseniibacteriota bacterium | reverse complement strand
GACAAGGGATCGAGGCACGGAACTCCTGCAGGACGGAGGCATCACGGTGTGAGTCGTACCGCAGCATCCTGCCAGAACGTTCGCGGAAGCCCAAGACCCGCACGTGGATTCGCGCGGGTCCGTTCGTCCCTCACGCACGAACGGCCCCGCCGGGAAGGCGGGGCCGTCGCGAAGCCACACACGGGTGGATCAATGCACGACGATCATCCGGCGCATCTCGGTGCGGCCCGGCGTGAGGAGGCGCACGAAGTAGATGCCGGGCTCGAGAGCCGCCCGGTCGCCGCCGTGCGCGGGGAGCGGCACCGCATGAAGACCGGCCGCATGCCGCCCGGACGCGAGCGTCCGCACGAGTCCGCCGCGCACGTCGAACAGTTCGAGGCGAAGGTCGCACTCGTTCGCGAGCGAGAAGCGCACGGTGGCTCCACCATGCGCCGGGTTCGGTGTCGCGCCGTAGAGAGCGGTCTCGAACAGGCGCTCGCCTCCGGGGGCGTCGAGGAGGCAGTCCACCGGGTTGCAGCTGGGGAAGACCGCGGCGACGGCCGGTGCGAGCGCGTCGTCGGGGATCTCGCGGGTGGCGAGCGCCACGACCGTTCCGAGGCTGCCGTTCGCGCCCGTGGCGCCGCCCGAAGCCCCCGACACCGGCGCGCCTCCGGCACCACCCGTGCCCGCGGCGCCACCGGTGATCGTGTTTCCGGTCTGCGTGAACGAACCCGCCTGCACCACGAACGCGAGCGAGCTACCTCCCGCACCGCCACCGCCACCACCGCTGTGCCCACCACGCCCGCCGTCCCCTCCACGACCGCCCGGTGCGCCGTTGCTCGCCGACTGCCCGCCCGGCCCGCCGTTGCCACCCGGTTGTCCGGCGCCGGCCGCTCCACCGGCACCACCACTGCCGCCGCTGCCGCGCATGAGCACGGAGTTCCGCACCGTAAGGCTGCTGTTCACGCTGAGCACGCAGACGCTCGCGCCACCACCTTCACCGCCCAGGCCTGCGACCGGTGCGTGACAGCCACCCGCGCCTCCACCACCTCCACCGGCGCCGTACGAATCGGTGCCGGTGTCGCAGCCGCCACTGCCGCCACCGCCACCACCGCCACCGCCGTCGGCTCCGATCACACCGTTGCCGCCGTTGTCCGTCGCGAGAAAGTTGCCGAAGACGTGGCTGCCGCTCGCGAGCCCCCCGGCGCCACCGGTGCCGTTCACGACGACACCGGGCTCGCCATTCGTCGGCGTGCTGCACGTGCCGCCACCGGATCCGCCCGAACCACCACCTCCGAATGCGCCGGTCGCCTGGTCACCCGCGCCTCCGGAGGCACCCGGCGTGGCGGTGCAGTTACCGCCGATCGTACATGCGCCGAACGAGCCGCAGTCCGTGTCCATCGTGCCGCCACGACCGCCGACGCCGCCCTTCGTGAGCGAGACGCAACTGACGTTCGTGCCCGCGAGTCCACCCGCGCCGCGACTCGTCACGTCGCAGACGCTCACCGGCGCGCCCGCACTGCCACCGGCGGTTCCCGATTGCGCCGCGACCTGCGAAGCGCTCGTGCCCGGGAGACCCGCGGAGCCGGGCGCGCCGGAGCCGGCGAAGATGCGCACGTGGTCGAGCTCGAGACCGGCGGTGTTGCGCACGACGACCGCGTACGAGGCCCGGGCGGAACCCGAACCGCTGTAGCTTCCGACGGCGTTCGGTCCCTGGATCACGAGATCGCTGAGCTTGCTCGGCGTGGAGTTGTTGACGGCGCGCACCGTGAGGTACTGGCCTTCGGTGGCGGAGAAACCACCCGTGAGCGTGACGACGTGCGCGGGATCGAACGCGTCGCCGGAGGCCCAGTTCACGTCGAAGCCTCCGCGCAGCGACAGCCCGCCCGCCACGACCACGCCACCGGCATAGGTGCCCGCCTGGATCAGCACGCAGGTCCGGCCGTTCAACGTCGCGACGTTCTGCGCGTACGCGATGGACCGGACCGGTGCCGCCGGTGTCAGTCCGCGCCCGGGCGCGTCCGTGCCGGTGGGCGCGACGAAGACGGCGCACTGCGATTGCGCGCGAAGCGCGGAAGGGGACAGGCACGACAGCGCGAGCAGCGCGCCGAGGATGCCGAGCGACGGACGGGACATGCGCGGCTGGGGCATGGGGCTTACTCCGTGTGCGGTCACGGGCCACTCCACGCCGATCGCGAAAGACGGCCGAGGCGCGTGCGAGCCGGTCTTCATGCTAGCGAGTCTCGACACGGAATGGCGACGACAAAGCTCGAGAGCGAGACGGGATTCCCGCCAACGAAAGCGGCCCCGCCTGCGAGAGGCGGGGCCGCTTCGACATCTCGGAAGATCTTCGGACTACCGGTACATCGACTTCACGCGGCCCCAGGTCGTCGGCTTGGCCGAAACCGGAGCTGCCGGGCCGAGGACGACCGAGCCGAACGCGGCGACGTCCGTGAACCACACGCACGGGCCCTTCATCTGCACGCCGTACTGCACGTGACGGGCGGGATCGTTGATGGTCGCGAGCGAGAGGCTGAAGGCGCCCGCGGCCGGGACCGGCAGGACCATTTCGTTGACGGAGGAGAAGTCGGGAGCGAAGTCACGGATGAACAGCGTCGCGGCGTGCGAAGCGGCGAGCGTGTTCGAGACGACGTTGCCGACGAACGTGAGCGTCACGCCCGGCAGCGAGCCGGCCGGCTCCACGTACATGTTCGCTTCCATGATCTTGTTGCCCACCGCGCCCGGACCGCCGCTCGGCGTGTACCAGAACGGGTTCGGATCGCCGATGGTGTTCGGCGTGAAGACCATGTTCGGTCCCGAGAACGTCGCGTTCAGGTCGGCCGTACCCCAGCCCGAACCGAACACGTAGCCGCCGCCGTTCGACGGAAGCTCGAAGACGTTCATGAAACCGTTCCATGTTTCGGACGGATTGATCGTCACGACGACGTCGGCACGCGCGACGCTGGCGCTCATGGCGCCGGCGACGAGCAGGCCCAGCACGAGGTTCTTGAGTAGCCCATTCTTCATTGCCGTGTCCTCCAGTTCAGGGGTGTCGGGGCTCGCTGGCCCCACGAGAAGCGGATGTCTGGCGGCTGAAACCGTGTAACGGCCCTTCGAATCGCCCTTGGGTACGACCTGACCTGACCCAAGCCTAGACTATGTTCGCCTAGCGTACAAAGTGAAAAGTTCACGCCGGGTGCTCGAGCGAAGACTTTTTTTTCGGGGTCCCTACCGCAGCAGGACGACCTTCCGGACTTCGGCCCGGCCACCGGAGGCGAGGCGGTACCAGTACACGCCGGCGCCCGCAGAGCGGCCCTGCTCGTCCTGTCCGTCCCAGCGGACCGCGTTCAGCCCCGCCCGGCCGAGCCCGGAGAACCGGTTCACTCGGCGGCCCGAGGCATCGATCACCTCGATCGCATAGGGCCCCGGGGCGGGGAGCGTGAAGCGCAGCTCGGTGGTGGTCAGGAACGGGTTGGGGGCGCTCGCGAGCAGGGTGGCTCGCGGGGCCGGAGCGGCGTCGTCGGTACCCGCCACGTTTGCGGCTTCCCAGTAGATGTCGTCGAGCGCGAACTGGCAGGCGGCGCCGTTGGTCTCGAGGATCACGAACTCGTAGCTCAGCATGCGGAGGTCGATGGCGGTACCCCGCAGTTCGCTGACCGGGATGGACGCCTGGCCCCACTGTCCATTGCGCACGAGCCCGTACTTGGTCGTGTTCGCGGGAAGGTCCACGTAGTTCTGGTTTCCCCACGAATCGATCACGCCCACCTTGAACGAGACGTTCGCCGGGATCTTGATCCGGAACTTCACGAAACCGTCGCCGAGGTTGAAGAGGTTGACCGGCTGGCGCGACATGATGCCCGCGCCGAACCAGCCCTTGGCGTTCGTCGCCCAGGCGAGGCCGTTCGCGCCCTCGAACGGCGGAATCGTCGCGTTCACGAGCGTGCCTTCCCAGACGTAGACGTCCGACGTCACTCCAGTCGTGAGCGACGCGCTCGTCGGCGTGGTGTCCGTGAACAGGCCGTAGCGGCCGTTCTGCCACGCCGGGGGACCGAGTGTCACCTCGCCCTGCCCGTTCCACTGGTAGACGCGTACGTAGTCCACGTACATCGTCGCGGGCATCGGCATGCTGATCGGCAGTCCGCTGCTCGGGTCACCGAGGCGCCAGCAGTCGGTGTAGGCGCCACCCACCGCCATGTTCGCGATGAAGTAGAACGGCTGGCGGAACTCCTCCGCGTCGGCGCCGAAGACGAACGGCGCGGCGTAGAGGTCATGCTCGACGCCGCCGTCCACGACCGTGAATCGCATCGAGTTCTGGTCCCAGTAGCAGCGGTAGACGAGGAAGCGGCCGCTGAGGCCGGGAGAATAGTTGTAGTAGGGGCGGTCGTACGTGTCGGCCGGATCGTTCGCGATGCTCGCGGTGCCGGACGTGCCCTGCCAGATCGCGTTCGCGCCGACCATCTGGTTCACCGTCGCGTTGTTCAGCCCGTTGCCGCCGTTGTGCGTGTCGTGAAGATCGCGGAACGCCTTGCCTGCACCCATTTCCATCAGGTCGACCTCGCCGCTTCCGGGCCAGCCGACGTTCGCCGTACCGAGCATCCAGAACGCCGGCCAACCGCCGTTGTTCAGGTTGGGGACGAGGACGCGAGTCTCGATCATGCCGTACTTCACGGTGACGAAGGACTTCGAGACCACCTTGCCCGACGTGTAGTTCAGCGGATTTCCCCACTGGTCCACCCAACCCGGGCCGCTCTCGTTGCGCGCGATGATCCGCAACGCGTTGTTGCCCGGCTCGCCCGGAACGGCGGCGATGTCCACGTTCTCGTTGCGGTAGTACTCGAGCTCGCCGTTGCCCCAGCCCCAGCTGCCGTTGCCGGTGACCTTGAGCCAGTTGGTGAGACTGTCGAAGTTGTCCTGCCAGATCAGGCTGCCGACCTGGGCGTATGCCGGCGCGCTGGCGAAGAGCGTGACCGCGGTCACGGCGGCGAAGAGCTTGCGCATGGGGAGAGTCCTTGGAAGGAGGCGGCCGTCCGGTGGAGCGGTGACGCGATCATCATGCGCTTTGTTCGGGTAGCAAACAATGTCGGACTTGGGCGTGGGCCCCGAAAGGAGGACGGCCACCCCGGCGGGAGGGTGGCCGTCCGTGATTCCGGGTTCGCGGGAGCGCTACTCGATGCGGACGATCTTCCTCGTCTCGCTCAGCCCGCCGCCGTGGAAGCGGAGGTAGTAGAGCCCGGCCGGGGCGCGTCGGCCTTCGTCCGTGCGGCCATCCCACGCGACCGTGTGCTGGCCCGCGCCACGTTCGCCACGCACGAGCGTGCGCACGCGCGCGCCGGAGACGTCGTACACCTCGAGATCCACGTGCCCCGCGGAGGGCAGCGCGAACGTCACCGAGGAAGCGCCGGCGGCCGGGTTGGGCCAGGGCGTGCCGAACGACGCCCGCTTCGGCAGCGACTCCGCGGCGTCCAGGGCGCTGTTCGAGAGGACGAGCCGGTAGGTCGCCGACTGCGCGAGGTCCGCCGTCCGCGTCTTCCAGACCGCGATGCAGTACCAGCCGGCGCTCGCCACGGTGAGCGGAGCGGACTCGTTCTCGTTCGCGAGCGCCTGCCACGCACTCGCGACGTTGTTCGACTTGCCCTGCCAGCGCGTCGTGTCGTGGACCGAGAAGCCGAGATCCGCGGTGCCCGAGACGGGCTCGAGCGTGACGCCCCACGTGCCCGGCTCCAGCCAGACTTCGTGCAGGTCGAGCAGGTCGTTCGCGCCCTGCGTGAAGGTGCCGAGCACACCGTTGATCGGGATCGTCCGCCGCTGCGACGTCGTGGCCATGACGGTGTAGGCGTCGGTCCCCGAGTACCGGATCGCACCCACATCGAACGTGCGGAACGGCGTGCTGTGGAAGTTCGCGAGCACGAAGTCCGAGGCACCCGAGCCCCACACCGACGTCGCGAGCGGATTCGTGAAGCCGGTCTTGGTGCCCTTCGCGGGCTCGTGCAGGCGCAGGTCCACGTCGCTCGAGGCGGACGGCATCACCGCCACCGCACTCCAGTGGTTCGCCGTGCCCGAGGGCGGCAGGTTCGGCATGCGCAGGCCGTCGGAGTTGAAGTAGAGCGTCGCGTTGTTCGTCACCTCGGTCCAGCCCGCGGTGCGATCGGGCGGGGCCTGGCGCGTCGAAGCGGCGTCGGCCGTCAGCTGCAGCGGCGCCCAGACGTACTGCTCGCCGTACTGGTTGTTGTTCGTCACCAGTTCCTCGACGAGGTCCTGTCCGTCGAGAATGTGCGAGAGCGTGTGACGGCCGCCGCGGATGTAGACGGCGTAGGTGCTGAGGAAGTTCATGTTCACGCCGGCGTTCCAGGTCGGATAGCCGTACGTCGCCGCGAGCACGCCGTCCACGAGCATCCAGCTGCTGGTGGCCGGCGCCGCGATCGTGCCGATGTTCCGCGCCCCCATGTTGAAATAGGTCGGGAGCGGAGTGGACTTGAGCGTGTCCGGCATCGGCACCGACACCATCGTGCCGTCCGTCGCCGGGCGGGGCACGACGGGCGAGTACCAGCCGGCGGGCGTGTAGACCGCGAGGTCGGCGGGAGCGCGTTCGATCTGCAGCGTGAAGGGCAGGGCCGCCGTGCCGTCCCGCGGGTCGCGATAGCACACCACGCCGTAGTTGGCCGCCGCGTTCACGTTCACGATGAGGCGCGCGAGGCCGTTCGTGTCCGAGACGGCGGACGCGCCATACGTGCTGATCGTGCCGTTCGTGTACGAGTCGTCCAGCCACAGCAGGTGCACGACGTCACCCGGCGCGGCGCGCATCGTCACGACGACGTCTCCGAGACTGCCGAGAGGCACGCTGACCGAGTGCATCGTCATCATGTCGTTCGGAGCGAACGCGAACGCGAGCGAGTCGCCGAAGTTGAACGTCGTGCTGGTCACGAGCTTGAAGTAGAAGTTGCTCGCGCCACCGTTCCAGTTCACGACCGCGTGATCCCAGGGCGTCTGCACGGCGGTCTTGTTGAACAACGTGGCGTCGAGATAGCCCGCGCCCTTCTGGGAAACGAGCACGGCCCGCGTGAAGCTCGTGTCCGCGTTCAGGGCGTCCACGTGCAGGCGCACGTCCGAGTCGTCGTCCAGATCCGTCGCGTACGCCCAGAACGCCGTCCACTGCGACGTGCTGGTGCGCCCCGTGATGCCTTCCGAGTTGTAGTAGATCGACTCACCGGCCGGGATCGCCGAGTGACCGGCCACCCGGTAAGGCGCCGCCGCGTGCGAGTAGAGCACGTCGTTCGAGAAGTTCGTGCTCGACCACGACCACTGGCGCGCCCACTCGTTGTTCGCCTCGTTCGTCTCGGCGATGTCCTCGCCGCCGTCGTAGCGGACGCCGAACGTGTGACGGCCACCGGTCATGAACACGCCGGTCTGGTTGATCGTCGTGAACGTGGTGCCCGGATAGATGTTCGCGGCCGTCGTCACGTCGGCCGAGTCGCCGTCCACCGTCAGCTCGATGTCGAACGTGCCGGTGTAGTCGCTGCCGGTGTTCGTACCGGCGACGTTCCAGTACGTGTAACCGCCCGTTCCGAACAGGGCGGTCGGCGCGGGAACGCTCGCGACCGTTCGGTTGTTCAGGTCCGACGGGACGACGGGGCGCACCCAACCGGCGGGCTGGATCGCGTGCAGGTCCGCCGGATCCGGCGTCTTCAGCAGGTACGGGCCGGCCGTCGTGTAGGTCGCACCCCAGCGTCCGTAACGGTCCTTCGCGCGGACGTTCACGTAGTACGTGCCCGGAGCGAGGAACGGCGAGGAGTACGAAAGCGTGGTCGTTTCGGCGATCGTGTCCGGCAGCGAGGGTGCGAGCATGACCGAGACGCTGTACGCGGCTCCGCCCGACCAGTCGTCGGCGGCCTCGTTCCATTTCATCGTGATGGTCGCGTCGCCGGAGAGGACGTTCACGGTGTGATCCGTGCTCACCAGTCCCGTCACCGCGGATGGGGCGGAGACGTCCAGGTTCACGCCGGCGTTCATGGCGGTGGACCAGATCGCCTTCTTCCGGCCGGGCGTGCGGTTCGAAACTTCGTTGAAGAACGCCGTGATCGAACCCGGCTGGACCTGGTCGAAGATCTGGTAGGGCAGCGTCACGGCCAGCGTCAGGCTGTCACGCGAGCTGATCGGAATCGTCGGGTCGTCTTCGTTGGCGGCATCCACCAGATCGTAGACCGCCGCCGCGAACAGCCCTTCGGTCTTGCTGCCGTCGTCCACGCGTGCAAGAGCCGCACAGGAGTCGACGGTCTCGATCCAGTAGCGGTCGCCGTTCAGCACGTAGCCCGGGTAGAGCGACTGGAAGGCGTCGAACGCGAAGCGCGAGCCCACGTCGGGAAAACCTTCCGTCCAGACCACCTGCCCGTTCTCCTGGCACCAGAGGCAGTGCCCGCACGAAGTCTGGTCGCAGTTGCCGTTGCAGTAGGAGGGCGAGGGGCTGTTGGAGAACGTGTTCATCCAGTGATGGTGGTACTCGTGGAAGAGCGTCGCCGTCCTCGTCATGTCGTTGGCGCTCATGTGGATTTCTTCCATCGAGGGCACGTAGTACGACACCGGATCGGCGTCGTCGTCCCAGCACTGGACGTCCACGCGCGGGAGATCCCAGCCCATGCCATGGAACCAGCGCCACAGGCGCGTCACGTTCGAGTGCGTGTAGAGCACACCGTCCGACTCGGAGTCGCCCGGCATGAACGTGCCGAGGTTGAGGTCGGTACCCGTGTAGTCGGCGGTCACACCCGTTTCCCACGAGTACTCCCACTCGAGCACCGGAGTCTGCGAGATGACGTGGGCATTCTCCGTCTCGAAGTAGACGTAGATGTCGGGCTGCCCGTCGCAGAGGGTGCAGGGGTCCCAGTCGAACGTGACGTCGTAGTTGCCGTTCGCGTCGGTCGTGCCGTCCGCGAGGAAGGCGTCCACACCGGTGTCCTCGTCGTAGACGGCGAAGTAGACCCCGTCCGCGCCGAACGTGCCGACCGGGCCGAGGCCCGCGAGGCGGCCTCGCACGCGGATGCTGCGCACGGCGGTGCTCCGGGCGCCGTTCGCCCCACCGGCGCTGCGGGCCGCGTCCTCCGCGGCATTGGTCAGGACGGAATCGCCGATCACGCCGCGCATGACGCCTTCCGCGTCGAGGCTCGTGCGCTTCGCCGGTACTTCGGCACGGGCCATCGCCGCCGCACCCGGAACGATGGGGAGTTGCGCGATTTCGACGGCCGTCGCCTGACGGAGCGGGCGGACACGCGCCCGCTCGCGGGCGAGCCCCGACAGATTGACGGTCTGCTCGTACATGCGGCCTTGCGAGGAATAGAGCACGCGCAGCGGCCGCCCGGGATTCGCACGAACGACGTCGAGCCGGAGCCGGATGCGCTCGCCGCGTGCGAGCGCCGCCCGCTGATCACCCGTGCGAAGCGGCAGCACCTCCCAGCCTTCGCCCGCGAACTCGAAGTCCTCGACATCGGCGCCCTTCGGGGCGACGACGTCGATCTCACCGGTCCACGAACGACCCACCCGCATCCGTTCGAACGGGGCGTCGGGAATGCGGAACGAGACGGCGTCTTCACGAACCATCGCGAGGGCGGGCGTGAGGCAGCACAGCAAGGCCAGGCCGGTGGCGGCCAGGATACGGCGAAGCATGGTCGTCTCCTCGATCGTTCGCGGGTGGGTCAGCGGGCGGTGGCGGAGGGGACGGCCGGGCGCTGCGGCGCATGCGCCTTCTCGTGCGCGGCGCGCAGGCTGCGCACGGATTCCTCGAGCTGCGTCGCGGCCTCGATGCGGCCGTTCTGGCGGTGGTGTGTCGCCTGCAGCGAGAGCAGCTGGACTTCGGTGTCGAGCTTCAGCTGCTCGACCTCGAGCTGGATCGCCTCCACGGTAGCGCGGTCCTTCGCGGCGGCGAGACGCGACTTCAGGTTCGCCATCTGCGCCTGCTCGGACTCGACCACGGCGTTCATCGCGACCTGG
>JBGANH010000172.1:0-10026 GCA_044222365.1 Candidatus Eiseniibacteriota bacterium | reverse complement strand
CGAGCGCGAAAGCGACGAACGGAAGGAGCACCACCGTTTCCTTGGCGAGGAGCGCGCACAGGAACAACGCCGCGGCGCCCGCCGCACTCGCCTCGACGGCCCACAGCGCCGCGAGCGCGAGCACGAGCGCCAGCAGGTCCTGGCTCCCGCTCGCCCACAGCAGCGGCACGTCGGCGGCGTGCGTGAGCGCGAACAGCGGGGCCGCGACGGCGGCTGCGCGCGGCCCCGCCACGCGGTGCGCGAGCGCCGCGAGCAGCAGCACCGCCGCCAGGAACAGCGCGAGGTTCGCGGCGTGGAACGCGTCCGGCGCTCCCCCGGCGGCTCGGTCGAGCACCCCGAACCACATCTGCCGCCCGAGCGGACGGACGAAGTCACCGAGCGGATCCGGAGCGGTGAGTGCGGCGAGCAGCGAGCGATGACGGGTCGCGTCGAGGAACGCCCAGTCGTCGCCGACGAACGGTGCACGCACGTCGCGCAGGTGCAGCCACAGCGCGACGAGTGCGGCGCCGATCGGCGCCGCCCACGCGGTGAACCGTTCCTTCACGCCCGGGCCTTCAGCGGCGGCGGCGCCGCGGCGGTGAACCCAGCAACGCGCCGAGCAGTCCGCGCGTGACGCTGCTCACGACCGTGCGCGCCACCTGCCGGCCGAGCGGCGAGTTGAGCGCGGCCCCGACCATGGCGGCCGCGCCGGCGACGGTCTCGGCCGCGCGCGCGCCGGGATCCGGAGGGTCGGGCGCCACCGGCGGCACGCCCGAGGGCTGCGCCGGAGCCGGCGCGGAGCCGGCCGGCGCGCCTCCCATGCGCTGCGCGAGCAGTTCGCGCGCGCTCTCGCGGTCCACCGCGGTCGCGTACTCGCGCACCTGATCGGAAGACGCGAGCGCCGCCACGAGCTCCCCTTCGGACAGCGTGCCCATGCGCGAGGCGGGCGGGATCATGCGCACCGCGAACGGCGGCGTCGGCGCGCCGTTCGGCGCCAGCACCGTGACGAACGCCTCGCCGATGCCGAGCGTCGTGAGCGTCTCCTCGACGTCGTAGAAATCGGTCTTCGGGAACGTGCGCGCCGCGGCGCGGAGCGCCTTCTCGTCGTCGGGCGTGAAGGCGCGGAGCGCGTGCTGCACGCGGTTGCCGAGCTGGCCGAGGATGTCGGCCGGCACGTCCTTCGGGCTCTGCGTGACGAACCACACTCCGACGCCCTTCGAGCGGATGAGCCGCACGACCTGTTCGACCTGGTCGAGGAACTCCTTGCTCGCGTCGTCGAACAGCAGGTGCGCTTCGTCGAAGAAGAAGACGAGCTTCGGCCGGTCCACGTCGCCCACTTCGGGCAGCTCGGCGTAGAGCCGCGCGAGCATCCACATCATGAACGTCGAGAACAGCCCGGGCCTGTCCTGCACGTCGCGCAGCGACAGCACGCTGACGAGCCCCTTGCCGTCGCGCTGCACGAGCAGGTCGTCGAGGTCGAACTCGGGTTCGCCGAAGAACGCGCCGGCGCCCTGCTGCTCGAGCTCGACCATCTCGCGCAGGAGCACGCCGACGCTCGCCTTGCTCATGCCCCCGTAGTTCGCGAGCTGCTCCGCGCCTTCGCCGCTCAGGTACTGCAGGACCGCGCGCAGGTCCGACAGGTCGAGCAGCGCGAGCTTCTGGTCGTCGGCGTACTTGAACACCATGGAAAGCACGCTCGACTGGGTTTCGTTGAGCCCGAGCACGCGTGCGAGCAGCAGCGGCCCGAAGCTCGACACCGTCGCGCGCAGTTGCGCACCGCCCTTGCCCGTGAGGCTCAGGAACTCGACCGGCCGTCCGCCGGGCTGCCACGCGTAGCCCGTCTCGGTCGCGCGCTGCTTCACGCGCTCGCTCGCCTCGCCCGGCATGGAAAGGCCGGACAGGTCGCCCTTGAGGTCGGCGAGGAAGACCGGAACGCCGGCCGCGGAGAACTGTTCCGCGAGCAGTTGCAGCGTCTTGGTCTTCCCCGTGCCGGTCGCACCCGCGATCAGCCCGTGACGGTTCGCCATCGCGAGCGGCAGCGACGCGATCGGCGCAGCGTGGCATTCCCCGGCGTGCACGATGCCGCCGAGCGTGAGCGTGGAGCCCGAGGAACGGAACGCGGCCTGCGCCGCATCGAGAATCGCCTGATCCATGACACCTCCCGAGGTCGTCGAAACCGCGCGCACGATACACGAAAACCTGTCGCGTTCGGGACGGCTCTCGGACGATTCCAGACAGTCCCCGAACAAATGCGCACCCGGCCCCGCTAGCCTGAGCGGCGTGAGGACTTCCCCGTCCCGGCCCGTCTTCCGAGATCCCAGCGGCCGCCGCCAGCGCTGGACGCTGCGCGTCGCCGTCGCATTGGGCGCCGCCTTTCTCGCGCTCGCGGCCGTCTTCCTCGTCAGCCTGGTCGCCGTACCCGTGCTGCCGCGCACCGCGGGACTGTCCGAGCCGATGCGGCGCGCGCTGCGCCCGCACCTTCCCGTCCCTCCGGCGCGCGACACGAAGCTCGGGCGCTGGCTGCTCGGCCGCGAACGGCGCCGGCTGCTCGCGAGCATCGCGCTCGAGGACCGCGCCCGAGCGCGCGCGTCCGCGGCGATGCGCGACACGAGCACGGCGGTCGTCGCGGCGTTCTACGCGACGTGGCAGGAAACGGGGCTGCACTCGCTGCGCGCGAACGCCGGGCGCCTCACCCACCTCATGCCGCTGTGGCTGCGCGTCGGGGCCGACGCCGCGAGCCTCGACACGCGTGACTGGAATCCCGAGTGGACGCCGCACAACCGCGACGTCCTGCGGATCGCGAACGCGCACCACGTGCGCGTCATGCCGGTGCTGAGCAACGCGCACGAGGGCCGCTTCGATCCGGGACTCGCGCACCGGATGCTGTCCGACCCGGGACGCCAGGACGCCCTCCTGCGGGCGCTGCGCGACTGGCTGCTCGTCCACCGATTCGCCGGGGTCAACTTCGACCTCGAGAACCTTCCGGAGGCCGACACGCGCCTGGTGCCCGCCTTCTACGAGCGCGCCGCACGGGTGCTGCATCCGGCCGGACTCCAGGTGTCCGCGGACCTCGAAGTCGAGGGCGCGGTGCCTGACGCGGGCGCGGTCGCGCGCGCCGTGGACTTCGTGGTGTTGATGACGTACGACCAGCACTACATGGCGGGCGACTCGGGCCCGCTGTGCGGTGTGGACTGGTTCCGCGACGCCCTCGACCGCACGCTCGAACACGTCCCCGCGAACAAGCTCGTGCTCGGTGTCGGAAACTACGCGTACGACTGGACCGGAGGGCGCGCCCCGGCGGACAACCTCACGTACCAGGAGGCCGTCTACCTCGCCGCGGACAATCACCCCGACGAGCGCCCGGCGAACGTGGTGGACTTCGACGCCTCCGCGATGAACCCGACGTTCCAGTACGAGGACGAACGGGGCCGCGAGCACGACGTGTGGATGCTGGACGCCGTGACCGCCGCGAACCAGCGCACGATCGCGCTCGCCCACGGCGTCCGCGGCCAGGCGCTGTGGGTGCTCGGCTCCGAGGACCCATCGCTCTGGGCGTCCTTCGACCGGGCGCGGCCCGCTGCGCGGCCCGATTCGGCCGCGCTCGAGCGCACGAGTTTTCCGTACGACGTCGAGTTCCAGGGCGACGGCGAACTCCTCACGGTCGCGGCGCTGCCCCAGACGGGGTCGCGCACGATCGAGCGGGACCCCGCATCGGGCCTCTTCACGGACGAGGCCTACCTGCGCTACCCGACGTCCTACCTGATCCAGCGGCGCGGCTTCCGGCCGAAGGCGCTCGCGCTCACGTTCGACGACGGCCCGGCGGCGCCGTTCACCGGGCGATTGCTCGACGAGCTGCGCGACCTGGGTGTGCCCGGCACCTTCTTCGTGGTCGGCGAGAACGCCGAGCGCCATCCCGACCTGATCCGGCGCCTCTGGAACGAAGGGCACGAGATCGGCAACCACACCTACACGCACCCGAACATCGCGGCCGTCTCCCCCGCACGCGTCCGTTTCGAGCTCAATGCGACCCAACGCGTGCTGCAGTCGGACCTCGGGCGTTCGACGCTCATGTTCCGTCCGCCGTACAACGCCGATGCCGAGCCGACGAGCGTCGAAGAGGTGCAGCCGATCCTCGACGCGGCGAAGCTCGGCTACTTCACGGTCGGCGAGTACCTCGATCCGCAGGACTGGCGGCGCCGCGACCCCGACGGCCGGGAGCGGACTCCCGCCGACTTGGCCGAGCGAGTCGTGGAACTCGTACACGGCGGGCACGGCAACGCGGTCCTGCTGCACGACGGCGGCGGTGACCGGAGCGCGACGCTCGCGGCGATCCGGATCTTCGTGCCGCGGCTGCGCGCGGAGGGTTACACCTTCACGACGGTGTCGGGCCTGGCCGGCATGCCGCGTGAGCGCGTGATGCCCGCCGTCAGCCTGCGCGACCGCGCGCTCATCGGCGGCGACCGCGTGGCGTTCGACCTGCTCTACTGGGGCGGCACGTTCCTGCGCTGGGCCTTCCTCGCGGGCATCGTGCTCGGCGCGTTGCGCGTCCTGACGATGACCGCGCTCGCGCTCGTGGCGTGGTGGAGGGAGCGGCGGCTCGCGAGTCCGCCGGAGACGGCCTGCGAGGTCAGCGTGCTCGTCGCCGCGTACAACGAGCGGCCCGTGATCGCCCGAACGATCGAGGCCGTGCTCGCGAGCGTCCCGCCGCCGCTCGAGGTGATCGTGGTGGACGACGGCTCGAGCGACGGCACCGCCGACGAGGTCGAATCGCGCTTCGCGTCGAACGAACGCGTGCGGCTGCTGAGGCAGGCGAACGCCGGCAAGGCGTCCGCGCTCAATCGCGCCATCGCCGCCTCGCGGGGCGAAGTGCTCGTGTGCCTCGACGCCGACACGCTCTTCACGCCGTCCACTCTTTCGCACCTCGTCCGGCACTTCGCGGATCCGCGCGTGGGTGCGGTCGCGGGCAACGTGAAGGTCGGCAATCGCGTGAACGTGTGGACGCGCTGGCAGGCGCTGGAATACGTCACGAGCCAGAACCTCGACCGCCGGGCGTACGCGCTCCTCGACGGCATCACGGTCGTGCCGGGCGCCGTGGGCGCGTGGCGGCGCGCCGCCGTACTCGAGGCGCGCGGCTTCCAGGAGGACACGCTCGCCGAGGACATGGACCTCACCTGGCGCGTGCGCCGCGCGGGCTGGCGGATCGCGAACGAGACCCGCGCGCTGGGATTCACCGAGGCCCCCGACTCGCTGACGATGCTGTACCGCCAGCGTTTCCGCTGGGCGTTCGGCACGCTGCAGTGCCTGTGGAAGCACCGCGACGCGGTCGGCCGCCACGGCTGGTTCGGACGGCTCGCGCTGCCGACGCTGTGGCTCTTCCAGATCGCATTCCAGATCCTCTCGCCGATCATCGACCTGCAGGTGCTCGTGACGCTGGTGAGCGTCGCGCAGGGCTGGCTGACGCGCGCGCTGCTCACGCAGGACTGGCAGCCGCTGCCCCAGGCCGTGGACTCGCTCGCCACGGTGGGCTTTCTCTATCTCTTCTTCTTCCTGCTCGAGCTGCTCGGCGCGTCCATCGCGATCGCGCTCGATCGCGAGAAGCGCCGGCTGCTGTGGTGGCTCTTCTGGCAGCGCTTCGTGTACCGGCAGGTGATGTATGCCGTCGTGTGGCGCTCGCTGCGCCGCGCGATCGACGGGCACTCCGCGGGCTGGGGCAAGCTCGAACGCAAGAACACCGCGGTCGCCGACGCGGCGCAGTGAGCCGGCCACGAAGTGAGCGAAAGGCGGCGCCGCGCGGAATGCGCGACGCCGCCTTCGCGTGAGCTCTCGGACAGCCCTACTTCTGCATGATCAGCGCGACGCGAGACTCTTCGGTCTTCGAACGCGCGATGAGGCGGACGTGGTCCACCTTGCGGCCGTCGGCGAAGTCGAGCAGCGAGTAGAAGCCTTCGCCGTGCGGCTTCTCGGCGAAGTCCACGACCTGGCAATCGCCGTTCTCGAAGACGACCTCGGCGAAGTCGAACTGGACCTTCCCCTTCACGACCTCGAGGTAGAGCTTCGTGCCGCGCTGGTCGGAGTTGAAGACGGTCTCGGCCCAGTCTTCCTCCTCGAAGAGCGTCTCGGCGTCCTGCCAGACCATGGCGTCGCCCGCGGGGCGCGTGGCGATCACCACCGGGGCCCACACGACGAGCGGCAGGAAGCGCACGGGCGCGACGCGCACGACCACGCCGGGGCGGCGGAACACGACCGGGTGCATGGCGCGGCGGATCGGGTGGCCGCGGTGCACGACGACCACGGTGCGGTGGTGACGGCCCTTGCGAACGACCTTCACGCGAGCGGCGTCGGCGAGCGAGGGCGCGAGGATTCCGAACGACACGAGCATCAGCAGAAGAACCGAGAGGAACTTCTTCATCGGTGCGACCTCCAGGGTGGGGACTTGTCGGAACGGGGAACCGACCCACTTCCCCGTGCACTCCCTGTGCCGGGCGCAAGATGGTGGAAAACCACGCCCGAGGCGAGCGGATTCGTACGCCGCGGTACGGGAGGAACGGCGGGTGTACTCGGTGGTGCAGGGTTCCGGGCCGGAAGCCGCTCAACGGCCGCCGGTCTTCACTCGCCCCCACGTTTTCGTGAGCGCAGGCAGGCCGGGCATCAACTTCTCGACCGTCAGGATCGCGTCGTCGAATCCGCGGGGCGATGTGCCGTCGTTCGGGCGAGGCTCGAACCCGAGCCACTCGCTCCCCGGGTACACGACGGAGGCGAACGAGAGCACCTGGGGGCGAGCCTCGGGATTGCGCGCGTCCTCACCGTGCGCGACCGACGACGGCCATTGCGCGTAGAAGCCGACGCGCCGTGAACTGATGCCCGACAGTCGCGTCATGCCGTGGAGGATCCCGATCTCGTCGAAGGAGTAGACGTCGGCCACGTCGCCCGCCCGAAAGCTGACGAGAACGTACCCGCCCCGCGGGCCGGCCGAGGAGAAGAGTTCGATCTTCGTCGGAGTTCCGTACTCGACCCCGTACATGCCCACGCTGACGGAGTCGGACCGCACCGGCAGTTCGATCGAGAGCTTCGGAGGCGCATCCGGCGAGATCGGACCGAAATCCCACAGTTGCGTGGCGCATTGCTGCGTGTGGATGTCGATCGATTCCTGGTGAGCCGCGAACAGCGTGCCCCACACGATGCTCGAGATCGGCACCTGCGGGGCACGCGCCGTCCCATACGGGGTGACGGCGTCGGCTGCAGTGGCGGTCGCGGCCGCGAGCACCAGGCCCGCGACGAGCCGCGCGAGGCGAATGGAGCGCATGCACACCTCAGATCGGCCGCGAAGGCTCCCAGGAAGCCCGCAACCGAAAATCGAAAGGGCGGCACTCGCACGAGCGCCGCCCTTCGACATGTCCTGCCGCGATGACGCGCGACTACCGCATGCGCGTCTTGAGCTGTCCCCAGGTCGTGGTGCTGACCGGCGTCGTGTTGACCGACTCCATCGCGACGACGCAGTCGTCGAAGTCCTGATCGGAGCCGCCGCCCTGCACCTGCGAGTCCTCGAAGCACAGGAACCACACGCCCGTGTTGCCGCCCGTGCCCTTGAACGACACGGCCTGCGCCTTGCCGCCCGGGTTGCGAGCGTCCTGCGTGTAGAACGTGCCGCCGGCGGTGACGAGCGCGAAGCTGAAGCCCGTCTGGTCGACGCCGTTGAACGTCTGCGCGCTGAGGAAAGCGCCGTTCTCGTCGAAGCGGTTCACGGTGAGCTGGTTGCCCGGCTTGAACGTGGCGGTCGTGAAGCCGTACTGGCCGACGGGACCGGACACGAGCGAGAAGAGCGTGGGCACGCCGGCGTTGCTGTTGTACATCGCCAGCGCGTTGGTGTTCGCGCCGCCGGACGACTCGAGCAGGATCGTGTAGCCCGTCGTGTTCGACGAGGTGTGCGTCCAGCTGGTCGTGGCATCCTGATCGGTCGCCGCGTTGATGCCACCGTCGGCGGAGTTCAGGTAGGCCTGGAGCCCACCGCCGAGAATGGTCACCTGCGGCACGCGGAGCGCCGCGAAGGAGTTGCTCGCGAACGCCACCGTCGCGACGAGCGCGACGATCACTGCGTGAAGACGGGTAGCCGAACGCTTCATGATGGATTCCTCCGGCTGATGGCGATGCCTCGGAAAGGGTGAGACGTATTCACTCGCGGCGAAAGCTAGCACTCCTCACCCACCGGGCGAAAGGAAAAGTGTTGTGACACGCGCGAGAAGTTTCCGTAGTTCACCAAACGAAGTTTGGTCTGAGCAATCACGAGATCACTCCCGTCCGCTCCGGCGATGCGGACAGCCACCGAGGAGCGGGTTTTGACGGCCGCTCCCGCCCCGCGATAGCTTGGCCGCCCTCACTTCGTGCCGGAGTGGCGGAACTGGCAGACGCGCCGGACTCAAAATCCGGTACGACCAAAATCGTGTGCGGGTTCGACCCCCGCCTCCGGCACCAACTGCACCCTCGCCCGCCCGTGAGCCCGGCTCCGGGTGCGCGCCGCTCCCGAACGGTGCGGGCGGTGCGCCCCAGAAAACCGCACCGCCCGTCGTTGTTGCGGGGCCTTATCGGTCGCGCGGGTCAGCCGACTTCGACGACCTCCGTCGTGGTCTCGCGCGGGGCGTCGCCGGCGGCCATGAAACGCTCCTCGAGCGCCGACCAGCGGATCACGCCGTCCGCGGCTTCGGAGTTCGCCTTGCGCAGCGCCGTCACCTCGTCCTGGTACCAGCTCACCACGGACTTGCCGATGCGCAGGTTCGCGAGGTCGAGCGTCAGGTCGTTCGGATGGATCATGCAAGTCCAACCGTGCTCGTACGGGCTCTCGAGCATGGCGCGCGCGTCCTTCTTCACGTCGCCGTTCACGGCGGTCACGGTGCCGCTGACCGGCGAGCGGAAGCGCACGTGCTCGTCCTTGCGGCGCGCCACGAACAACACCTCGCCGCGCTTCACGCTCGTGCCGGGCGCGGGCAGTTCCACGCGCTCGACCTTGCCGATCGCCTTGCGCGCGAAGTCGTCGATGCCCACGCACACTTCGCCGGTGTCCTCGATGCGCGCCCACGTGTGGCCGTTCGCCACGAACATGCCGCCGGGCACGACGTACTCGCGCGACGCCATGATGTCCACGAGCTCCGGCGCCACGACGCGCACGGCGGGCTTCGCCTGCGACTCGATGCGCGCCTGCCGGCGCACGTACATGCGGTTCGCGAACGCGACCAGCTCTTCCTCCGTGAACGGCTTCTGCACGTAGTCCACCGCGCCGTGCATCATGGTCTCGACAGCGGTCTCGATCGTGGCGAAGCCGGTGATCACGGCGACGTCCACGTCCGGGCGCAGGTGCTTCACGGCCTTCACGACCTCGGTGCCCTCCATGACGGGCATCTTGAGATCGGTGAACAGGAAGTCGTAGTCGCGCTGGCGCACGAGCGCGAGCGCCTCGGGGCCGGTGTTCACGGTGTCCACGCTGAACCCGGCGAGCACGAGGATCTTGCGGAACGAGTCGAGCACGATCGCCTCGTCGTCCACGGCGAGGATGCGCGCCTTCGCGTTCGGCACCTCGGCGCGCTGGAGGCTCGGCGTCTCGGTCGCGATGTCCAGCTTCACCGGCGTCTTGAGCACCGCTTCACGCTCGCGCCGCACGCGCGCGGCCTCGAGGTTCTTGTTCACGGCGCGAACCGCCAGTTCGATTCCCAGGAACAGCACACACAGCACGACCACCAGGAGCGCGGTCATGACGATCCCTCCTTCTCGTCGGTACGGGCATCGCCGAGGACGCGCCGCACCTGGTCCAACAGCTCGACATCATCGAAAGGCTTCGCGAGGAAATCGGTGGCACCGGACTGCGCGCCGAGGGCGGCGTTGTCGTCGGTGGCGTAGCCGGTCATGAGCACGATCGGCAGCGCGGGCCGGCGGCGGCGCGCTTCGCTCACGACCTCGAGTCCGCTCTCACCCTGCAGCATGAGATCGCAGAGCAGCAGCCGGCACTCGTTCAGCGCTTCGCTCGCGAGCGCCTCGGCGACCGTGGCGGCCTGCGCCACG
>JBGANH010000171.1:0-10298 GCA_044222365.1 Candidatus Eiseniibacteriota bacterium | reverse complement strand
CCGCCCTCAGCGCCCCATCAGCTTCGAGAGCCAGCCACCGCTTTCGCCCGACGCGGCCTTCGCGGCCTTGGCCTTCTCGCGGCAGTCGCAGCGCTGGTCCTTGGGCACGCCGGCCAGCGCCTCCTCGACGTGCATGCCGCAGCCGGTCCAGGTGGGTCGCTTGCATTTCGGGCACGTCACTCGCGTACACATCGGTCGAACTCTCCCGAGAAGGTCCTTGGGGTCGCGCCGCCCCTCCGGGCGGTCCGGCGGTGGGAGACACGACGACGCCCGGGGATTCACGGTCCCCGGGCGCCGCTCGGATCGCTCGCGAAAGTAGGCCCGACTACCGGCGCTTGTCCTTGGTCTTCTCGCGCAGGAACGGGATCGTGCGCTCCCACGCCTGCCGGGAGGCCGCGAGGTTGGCGCCCTCGCGCTGGTCCTGCTGGCGCAGGAACCCGTGACCCGCACCTTTGTAGAGGTGGGTCTCGAACGGCCGCTTGCGCGCGGCGAGCACGCGACGCGCGGGCTCGACCGTGGCCACGACGCGGGCGTCGTCCTCGCCGTACAGCCCCAGCACCGGCGGCGTGAGCGCCTGCAGGGACGCACTGTCGGGCGAGGTGCCGTAGTACACGATCGCGCCGTCGAGCGACGGCTGCGCGATCGCGAACGCGAAGCTGGTCGAGCCGCCCCAGCAGAACCCGACCGACGCGCTCCGGCCGTTCGCGGCCGGCTGCGCCGTCGCCCACGCGCGCGTGGCGGCGAGCGCGGCCTGCACGCTGTCGCTCTTGAGCGTGCGCACGAGCTTCACCGCCTCGTCGCGGCTCGCGAGCGATTCGGTGCCGCCGCCGTTCGGGCCGAGCCCGGACAGCAGGTCGGGCGCGACCGCGAGGAAGCCTTCCTTCGCGAGCTGGTCGGTCACGCCGCGGATCCAGTCGGTGAGCCCGAAGATCTCGTGAATGACGATCACGACCGGCGCCTTGTCGCGGCGCTCGGGGTACACGACCCACGCGCGCAGCGGCGTGGCGCGGCCGGGCACCGGCACGTCCACGAACTCGCCGTGACGCGGCGAGGTTTCGAGCACCTGCTTCGCGCCCGCTTCGCCGGCCGGCAGGTGGGGATCGAGCGCGGGCGCCGCGGGCGTGGTGGCGGGCGCCGTCATGGCGCCGTGATCATGGCCTTCGTGTGCGTCGTGGCCCTGCGCGCGCGCGAACGACGGCGCGCACAGGGACAACGCGGCGAGCAGGGCGAGCGTGCGCATCGGCGTCCTCACTTGGCGAGCGTTTCGGCGAGGAAGTCGCGCATCGCTTCCCACGACCGCCGGTCGGCCGACGCGTTGTACGCGGCGCCCTTGGAGTTGTCCGAGCCCGCGCGGTCGTCGGTGAAGCTGTGCACCGCGCCCGAGTACTGCACGACCTGCCAGTCCTTGCCGGCGGCGCGCATCTCGTCCATGAAGGCGGTGACGTCGGCCTGCTTCACGTACGGATCGTCGGCGCCGTGCAGCACGAGCACCTTGCCCTTGATGTTCTTCGCGTCGTCCGGGCTGGCCGACGACAGCGAGCCGTGGAACGTCACGACGCCGCGCACGGCCGCGCCGGAGCGCGCCAGTTCGAGCGCGGCGAGCCCGCCGAAGCAGTAGCCCGTCACCGCGAGGCGCGTCGCGTCCACCTGCGGACGGCTCGCGAGGTAGTCGAGCCCGGCGTTCACCCGCGCGCGCAGCAGCGCGCGGTCCTTGTAGTACTTGCCCGCCTCGGCGCTCGCGCCGGCCGCGTCGGTGGGACGCACGCCCTTGCCGTACACGTCCGCCACGAGCACCACGTAGCCGAGCGCCGCGAGTTTCTCGGCCTGCGCCTTCTGGTGCGCGGTCGCGCCCATCCAGTCGTGGATCAGCAGCACGCCCGCGCGCTTCGCGCCTCCGGCGCCGTCGTACACGAGCCAGCCGGAGAGCACGGTGTCGCCCTGGCGGTATTCGACGGGCTCGCTCTTCACGGCGGCCGCGGCGGGAGCGGGGGTGAGTCCGGCGAACAGGAGCGGCAGGGCGAGCAGCAGCAGTCGCTTCATCGGGAATCTCCGGGATACGGGAGGCGGATCGGCGCGGCGAACGCGCGCTTCGGGGCGGCGGGAACCTCGCATACGATGCGCGTGTGACGCCACGGGTTTCGGGTCAGGTTTGACCGGCCCGGAACGAGCCCCGCGGGCCGTTTCGCTACCGTGTCCGGCCCTCGCACGCGCTGCGCTTCCGCGCGGATCCACCCCTGTCGAAAGGTCTCCATGGACACGCACCTCTTCCTGCAGGTGCTCGGTTACGTCGCCTCGGTGCTCGTGGCGGCGTCGCTCATGATGAAGTCGCTGCTCCGCCTGCGCCTGATCAATCTCGTGGGCGCTTCGCTCATGGCGACGTACGGCCTGCTCATCCATGCGTGGCCGGTCGCCGTGCTCAACGGCACGATCGTGCTGGTGGACCTCTACTACCTGAACCAGATGTGGCGGCAGCGCGACTACTTCAAGCTGCTCGCGATCGATCACGACAGCGAGTACATGCGCGGGTTCGTGGACTTCCATCGCGACGACATCACGGACTTCATTCCCGGCTACGCGTTCGAGCCCGATCCCGGCCAGCACCACCTGCTCGTGCTGCGCAACATGGTGCCCGCGGGGCTCGTGATCCTGCAGCCCGAGGGAAGCCACGCGCGCGTGCTGCTCGACTTCGTGATCCCGGGCTACCGCGACTTCGGCGTCGGCAAGTTCCTGTTCGAGGAAAACGCCTCGTGGTTCCGCGAGCGTGGCCTCTCGCGGCTGGTCTCGGCGCCCGGCGCGCCGAAGCACGCGCAGTACCTCGAGCGCATGGGCTTCCGCCGGGAGGGGGGCGACTACATTCGGGAGTTGGGGCCGACCCCTTCCGACCGATAGAGTCGGAACCATGCACCGCCCGCTCGCCATCCTCGCCTTCACGTGTTCGCTGCTCGCGGCCGCCGCCGGCCCCGCGCACGGGGCGCCTGCCGACCCCTGGAAGACGTACGCCGCGCTCGTCGACCGCGACAACACGCTCTACCTGACCGGGCAGTACGCGGCGATCGCGACGCTCATGGACTCGGTGCTCGCCGGGCCCGGCGCGGCGGCGGATCCGGGCCTGCTGCGCATCGCGCTCACGCGCCGCTCGCGCGCACACCTCATGCAGTTCGAGTACCCGGCCGCGGAGAAGATGTCCACGCGCGCCTTCCGGCTCGCGGAGGCCGCGCGCGACACGGTCGGCATGCTGCGCTCGCTGCGCGTGCGAGTGGTCGCGCTCGAAAAGACGGGCGGACTCGAAACGGCGAAGCAACTGTGCGCGCGCGCCGCCGCGATCGCGAAGGGCCGCAACCAGCCGCGCGACGAGAGCTACTTCCACACGCGCCACGGCTACGCGTTCATTTCGCAGGGCCGTAGCCGAGAGGCGCTGCCGTGGTTCGAGCGCGCGATCGCCGCCGGCGTGCGCAGCGCCGACGAGGGCGACCAGCTGCGCGCGGTCGCGGGTCTCGCCGCGGCGCAGTACCAGGTCGGCCAGCTGAACGAGGCGCGCGTGAGCTACGCCCGCGGCATCGCGCTCGCGCGGAAGCTCGACAACCCGTTCGAACTTTCCTACCTGTGCCTGAACCAGTCCGACATGGAGATGGCGATCGGCGATCCGGACCTCGCGCCGGATCTCGCGACCGCCGCGATCGAAGCCTCGCGCCGCGCGTCGCTGCTTCCGGTCGAGCTGCAGGCGCGCCGCATTCTCGCCAACTACGAATCCGCGCGGGGAGCGTGGGACCGCGTGGACTCGCTCATGACCGCGACGATCGCGCTGGCCGAGCCGCTCGGCGATCGGGAGCCGCTCTCGAGCGCGCTGCTGACCGCGGCGCGGGCGCGCATCGAACTCGGCCGCGCGGCCGAAGCCGAAGCGCTCATGCAGCGCGCGGTCGCGCTCGCGGACACGCTGATTCCCGTGAACGCGGCGTTCGCGTCGCAGAACCTCGTGAGCAACCTGCACGCCGCCGGGCGTGACGCCGACGCCGTGCGCTACGCGGACGAGCTCGTCGCGCGGCTCTCGAAGCGCATGCCGGCTTCGTCGTACTGGCGCGTGCGCTTCTACCGTGGCCACGCGCTGCTCGCGCTCGGGCGCCATCGCGAGGCGCTCGCCGCGTTCCGCGAGGCCGCGGCGGTCACGCGCCCGACCGCGACCACGCCGGGCGGCGCCGAACACGACTGGGCGCTGTCGCTCGCCGCGGAATCGCAGCGCGGACTCGGCCGGGTGGACAGCGCGCTCGCGGGATTCCGCGCGGCGATCGCCGCTTGGGAGCGCGCGCGCAGCGCGCGTTCGCGCGAGGACCTGCTGCTCGACAACGAGGACTACGGCCGCGACATCGGCTTCGCGTACGCGAACGCGCTGCTCGATCCGCGCCGCAAGGTCCCGGCCGATCGGCGCGCGATCGAGGCGTTCGCCGAGCTGCAGCGCTTCCACGCGCTCGCCGTGAGCGAGCGCCTGCTCGGCCCCGCGGCCGGCGCCGAGGCGCGCCGCAAGCCGTTCGACTTCGCCGTCTGGCGCCAGGGCACGTTGCGGCCGGGCGAGGTGTTCGTGGACGTGACGCCGAACGCGGACTCGACGCTCGTGATCGCGGTGACGCGCCGCGAGGTCCGCACGTGGATCCTTCCCGGCGAAGCCGCGCTCGACAAGCGCCTCGCGCGCTTCACCGAACTCGTGACGGCGTCCGGCGTGGACGACCCGGCCGTGCGCCAGGTGGCCGCCGCGCTGGGGGCGGACTTCTTCGGGCCGGGTGCCGACCTGCTGCGCGGGTCCTCGCGCGTGCTGCTCGCGGGCGGGCGCTTCGGCGGCTATCCGCTCGGTGCGCTGGTCCTGCCCGGCACGAACGCGCCGCTGATGCTCGAGCGCGAACTTTCGATCGTGCCGTCGGCCAAGCTGCTCGCGATCTCCCGCGCGCGCACGGGCGCGCGTGCGGCGCCTTCGCGCTCGCTCGTCGCGATCGCGCGCACGTCCGACGACCGCGGCCGCCGGCTCGACGGCGCGGGCGACGAGGTCCGTGCGCTGGGTCGCGAATACCTCGGCGCGCTCGCGCTGGTGGATCCGCGCGGCACCGCGCTGCAGCTCGCGCGCGAGACGCTCGGCAGCGGCGCGATCGTGCACCTCGCCGCGCACACGAACGTGGACGCGAAGCGTCCCTGGCAGTCGCGCCTGCTGCTCGGCGATCCGGGCAAGGGTGGCGCGTACCTGCCGGTGTCGTCCATCAGCCGGCTGCGGCTGCAGGCGAAGCTCTGCGTGCTCGCCTCGTGCCGCTCGCTCGGCACCGCGGGGCTCGACAACCTCTCGCTCGCCGGCATCGCGCCCGCCTGGCTCATGGCCGGCGTGCCGACCGTGATCGCGACGCAATGGAACGTGGACGACCGCGCGACCGCGGAGTTCATGCGCCGTTTCTATGCCGCGCTCGCGCGCGGCGCCGCGGCCGGCGCGGCGCTGCAGCAGGCGCAGCGCGAGATGCGCGCGATCCCCGAATGGTCGGCGCCGCGCTTCTGGGCGGGCTTCGTCGTGCTCGGCGATCCGGGCACGAAGGTCGCGCTGGCGCGTCGTTAGACGTCTCGTCGCCTCCGGCGCCGCCTTCTGCGACCGCCGTCGACGTGAACGTCCGCGCTCGGCTCGCCGCAGTCCCCCGCCGGTTCCGCGAAAACCCGCGCCCGTAACGGCCCCGTCGCGCGCTCGTGACGCGCCCCCTAACGTCGGCGTCCAATCCCACCACGGCGCCGGGCATCCCCGCACGGCGTCGGCCGTCCCCAACGCGTCCCGCCGACGCAGGAGCACCCGATGACGCACCGTTTCCCGTGGACCCGCATGGGCGCACTCGCGCTGACCGCCATGCTCGTGGCCGCGACCACCTCCGCCGCGCCGCCGAAGCCCGGCGCCGCTGGCGCCGCAGGCGCGGCCGGTGCCGCCGCCGCGGGAGCCGCCGCGCCCGAGAAGCCCTTCGCCGAGTGGAAGAAGACGACGAAGGACGCCGAGGAGAAGAAGGGCTTCTTCACGCTCTGGAAGAAGCGCGACACGGTCTACCTGCAGGTCAACAAGGACCAGCTGAACAAGCCGTTCCTCTACACGGTGACGTACTCCCGCGGCATCGGCAGCAACTACCTGCTCGGCGGCCTTCCGCTCGACGACCGGCTGCTGCAGTTCGAGCGCGTCGGCGACCGCATCCTGCTCATGGAAGTGAACACGCGCTTCCTCGCGCCGAAGGACACGCCGATCGACAAGGCGCGCGAACTGTCCATCGCGAACTCGGTCGTGCAGTCGTTCAAGATCGAGAGCGAGCAGGATTCGACGAAGGCGGTGCTCATCGACGTCGGCGGTCTGTTCGTGAGCGACGTCACCGACATGACCGAGCAGATGCGCGGCGCGTTCGGCGGCGTCTCGACGCGCTTCGACAAGGAGCGCTCGGCCATCACCATGGTGAAGTCGTTCCCGGACAACAACGAGGTCGAGGCGCTGCTCACGTTCACGCCGAACGACCGTTCGCGCCTGAGCCTCGAGAGCGTGCCGGACAACCGCTACATCCCGATCACCGTGCACTACTCGCTGTGCCGCCTGCCCGAGAAGCCGATGGCGTCGCGCTGGGCGGACAACCGTGTCGGCTATTTCCTCGACGCGCGCAAGGACTTCGGCCGCGACGACAAGGAAAACTTCTGGATCCGCAACATCCACCGCTGGCGGCTCGAGAAGAAGGATCCGACCGCGGCGGTGAGCGAGCCCGTGAAGCCGATCGTCTACTACCTCGACCACACCATTCCCGCGAAGTTCCGTCCGTGGGTGAAGGAAGGCGTCGAGAAGTGGCAGAAGGCGTTCGAGGCCGCCGGCTTCCGCAACGCCATCGTGGCGCTCGACCCGCCCGCCGACAGCACGGGCTTCGACTGCGAGGACATGCGCTACAGCTCGATCCGCTGGATCACGTCGCACGAGCCGGTGTTCGGCGCCATCGGACCGTCGCGCATGGACCCGCGCACGGGCGAGATCCTCGACGCGGACATCCTGTTCGAAGCCTCCATGTTCCAGAACTACTCGAACGCCTACCGCCGGTACGCGAGCCCCGAGGCGCTCGGGAACTCGCTCCTGCCGCAGGACGTGTTCGCGCAACTGCCCGAGCACCTCGAGCCGGAGATGCTCTGCATGGCCGGCAACGCGCTCGCCGACGGCGGCGCGATGCAGCACCTCGCGATGCTCATGGATCGCACGCTTCCGCCCGGCGCGCCGGTGCCGGACGAGTACCTCAAACCCGCGGTCATCTGGGCCGTGATGCACGAAGTCGGGCACACGCTCGGCCTGCGCCACAACTTCCGTTCGAGCACTTCGACGCCGGCCGGCAAGCTGCAGGACGTCGCGTGGACGAGCGCGAACGGCCTGTACTCCTCGGTCATGGAGTACCCGACGCCGAACATCGACCACTCGAAGCAGCACCAGGGCGAGTACTGGACGACCACGGCCGGCACCTACGACATGTGGGCGATCCGCTACGGTTACCAGCCCACGGGCGCCGCGACGGTCGAAGAGGACTACGCCGCGATGCGCAAGGTCGCGGACGAGTCGCTGATGCCGGGTCACGAGTACTCGACGGACGACGACACGTATCCGGCCGACGCTCCCGATCCGCGCTCGAACATCTACGACCTCGGCAGCGATCCGCTCGCGTTCGCGAAGGAACGCACGGCGTACGTGGCGGCGCTGTGGCGCAGCCCGGGCTTCGAGCAGCGCGTGGTCGGCAACAGCGGCGACCTCACGGCGCTGCGCCGTGCCATGGACACGCTGCTCGGCCAGTACGGCACCTCGGCCGGTCTCGCGGTGAAGTACCTGGGCGGCTCGTACATGTCGCGCGTCGAGCGCGGCCAGCCGGGCGAGGTGAACCCGGTCACGCCGGTGCCCGCCGCGAAGCAGCGCGAAGCACTCGACTTCCTGGCGAAGAGCGTGTGGGCCGCGGACGCGATGAGCGCGCCGCCGGCGCTCCTCACGCGCATGGCGCCGAACCGCTGGTCGCAGTGGGGGCTTGGCGGTGGCACGTTCACCGGTCGTCACGACTACGACTGGAACGACCGTGTGTTCGCGGTCCAGAACGCGATGCTGCGCGGCGTGCTTTCGCCCGCGCTGCTCGACCGTATGCGTGAGGCCGAGAACCGCACCGCCGATCCGTACCGCCTCTCGGAGCACTTCGACCGCCTGACGCGCGCCCTGTGGGGCGAGGTCGGCGGCCCGGTGCCCGGCGCGGCGAAGGCGCTCGAGGGCACGAGCACGCGCCGCGAGATCCAGCGCGCGTTCGTGGATCGCCTCGCGGACATGGTGACGGCGAACAACGGTGCGCCGGACGACGCGCGGGCGCTGTCGCGGCTCGCGCTGTCGCGCATCGACGGGCGCTGCGCGCGCGCGCTGCTCGTCGCCGGCATCGGCGACAACACCCGTGCGCACCTGATCGAGACGCGCGCCCGCATCAAGCGCGCGCTCGAGGCCGGGCGCGAAGCCGACGCCGCCGGCGTGATGGGCGGCATGCGTGGGATGTTCGGGGCAAATCCCTCGGCGCGATAGCGCCGAGTGGCGCCGCAAGGCGCCGCAGTTCTTTCCCACAATCACAACGCCCCGGCTCGGAACTTTCGAGCCGGGGCGTCGCATTTCGCGCGCCGCGCGTCAGTCGCCGCGCGCGGCGATGCGCGAGAGCGCGCGCTTCGATCGATACGCCAGCCACGCGATCTGCGCCGCGCCGCCGGCGGTCATGCCGAAGGCGGCGAGGAACAGACCGGGCGCCGGATGCCACGCGACGCCGAGCGCGAGCACGCCGGCGGTCGCGATGAGCAGCACCCCCATGGACTCGGTGATCGCGCGCGTGTCGCGCACGTGCACGAGCGCGCCCTGGTGGTAGCTCTGCCACACGCTCACCGCGCCCATCGGCACGAGCAGCCAAAGCGCACGCCACGCCATGTGCGCGAGATCGGGCGCAAGCGCGGAGCCGCGCTCGAACCACCACAGTCCCGCGGGCGTCGCCGCGCCGATCAGCAGCAGCGAGGTGACGAGCGCGCTCAGGAGCACCGCGAACCGCCGCAGCGCCGGCACGGGCCGCGCGCGGTCGAGCAGCGACACGCACACCTCGTTGAACGCGAAGCCCACGCTGCGGAGCGTGAACGTGCCGCCGGACAGCACGGGCCACGCGGCGAGCGACTCGAGCGCGTGCGGCATGCGGCTCATGGCCGCGGCCGACAGCGGCATCGCGAGGAAGTTGAGCAGGGGCGTGAACGCGAGCGGGGCGTAGAACTTCGCGAACGCGCGCATCGTGAGTGGCGGTTGCACCGCCGGCGCCGCCGCGAGCGGGCCGCGGCGCACGGGCGCGACCGACCATTTCGCGAACAGCGCCTCGGTCATCACACCGCTCGCGACCGCCGCGGTGCCGACCACGATGCCGGGCCAGCGGCCGACGAGGTAGCCGGTCGCGAGCACGGTGGTGAGCGTGCCGAGCCGCACCATGGTGCCCCACGTCACGGCGCGCGCTCGCTCGAACCGGATGAGCACGCCCTGCTGCGTGCGGCGGTAGGCGATGGACATCGTCCACGGCAGCATGATGCGCAGCCCCATGCGCGCGGGCTCGCGCACTTCGTCGGGCACGCCGATGAGCGTGCCGGCGATCACGTCGAAGAGCGGCGTGAACGCGATGAGCGCGTGCAGCGCCGTGAGCGAGCCGCCCGCGACGAACATGAACCGGCGCACGACGCGGTACGACGCCATGTCGCGGGCGAGCGCCGTGGATGCCGTGAGCAGCATGAGGATCGGCGCCTCGACGAGCAGCGACATCGGGAACACGACGCCGCCGTACGCCGCCAGGCTCACGGTCGCGTGCGGCAGGCGCGCCATGACCGCGCTCACGACGGGCAGTTCGAGGCCCATGAGCAGCCAGCTGCCCGCGAGGGGGGCCCAGGTGGCGAAAACCTCGCGGGTTGTGAGCGGGCGCGAAGCGCCCTGCGCCGAAGGCGCCCTTTCCAAGTTCTCCGGCATGAGGCGCCGGAAGCTACGGGAGAGGGGTGCCGGGGCGCCAACTGCGGCCGCCTTCGGCGGCAATCTCGAAGCCAGACCCGCACGGCGGCTGCGCCTCCGTAGAAACCCGTACCACTTCCGGCGCATTGCCCCGCGGGAGTCGCGATCCCTACGCTGGTCATGCCCTCGCGGGGACACCGCGAGCGGCGCGGCACCCGACCGAAGCCCTTTCGCAGGACCTCTTCATATGCGCCCGTCCGCCGTGCTCTGGATCATCGCCGTGTTGCTCACGCTGTTG
>JBGANH010000170.1:0-10322 GCA_044222365.1 Candidatus Eiseniibacteriota bacterium | reverse complement strand
ATGAGCGCGATCGGCGGCTGAGCGCCGGGCTACTCCGTTTCGGCTCCTTCGTTCGAGCCGACGTAGCCGTAGAGCTTCTCGAGCAGCTGCGAGATCTGCCGCGCCTCGGCTTCGGTGACGAGGTCGCCCACGCGCTTGTGCACGGCCTTCACCTTGGTGTTCACGGGAGCGATGAGCGCGCGGCCCTTCGCCGTGATCGTGGTGATCGCCTGGCGGCCGTCCTCGCCCGAGCGCGCACGCTCGACCAGGCCGCGCTTCACGAGGCGGTCGATCATGCGCGTCATGTCCGGCGCGCGGTCGATCATGCGGCGCGAGATCTCCCCGCGCGAATAACCGGCCGGGTAGGCGCCGTTGAGGATGCGCAGCAGGTTGTACTGCGGAAAGGTGAGGTCGGTGTCCTCGAACGCCTCGTCCATGCGCATGCGGATGAACGTGTTCGCGAGCATGATGTTGATCATCATCTCGTGAATGGAGCTCTCGAACTTCGACGTCAACAATCGCTTCTGGAGGGCAATTCCCATGGTCTCGCTGGTTCTTGGAGCTCGGGGGGGCCTGCGGGAGCAGTTTTTGGAGTCAGGCTTTCGCGATTCGTGACGAGCGCGGGCTCGATGGAACGGCCACCCGCGCGACCGGTTGCAGATTCGCACGATTCGCCCCGCGGAGCACGTGAGTTCGGCACCCCGATGGGGTTTTTCCGACGAACGGCTCTTCGCCGTCCCGCCACGCGGAACCACGGCCCACCCGTGTCACGACGGGTCGAAACGTCCCCTCCGGGCACCCGGCCGGGCGCTTGGCCCCGCCGGACGGGCCGACGTGGTACCCGCGGAAGCGGTCATGCGGGCGAACCGGCGGTATCCGGGAGGGCGGGACGCCGCCCGAGGAACATGACCTCCTCCTCGAGCTCGACGCCGAACTTCTCGCGCACGCGCGCCTTGAGCCTCGCCGCGAGCGTGAGCATGTCGAGCGCGGTGGCGTGCCCGGCGTTGACGAGGATGTTCGCGTGCTTCGCGAACACCGCCGCGTCGCCCACGCGCATCTCGCGTGCGCCGCACGCGTCGAGCAACGCACCCGCGGGAATCCGGTGCGTGCCCGGCGAGTGTGGCAGCCCCGGCACCTGGAAGCCGGGTGGCAGGTTCTTGAAGTAGCTGCCCGCGGTCGGCTCGGTGCGCCACTGCGGATGCTTCACGCGGCGGATCTCGAGCTTCTCGTCCATTTCACGCTGGATCGCCGCCGGGTCGCCCGCCTCGAGTTGCAGCAGGCACGACAGGATCACGCGCGGCTCGCGCTTCAGCCGCGTGTCGCGGTACGCGAACTCGAACCACGAGGCGGGATGCGTCTCGACCGAGGCGCCGTCGAGCGTCGCGACCGTGCATTCGATCACGCGCGCACCGATGTCCTGGCCGTAGCAGCCGGCGTTGCCGTACAGCGCCCCGCCGACCGAACCGGGAATGCCGGCGGCGTACGCGAGCCCGGCGAGTGCGTGGTCGCGACACTTGCCGATGAACTCGAGGTAGTCCGCGCCGCCCTCGACGAACGCCGCGGTGCCGTCGAACTCGACGCGCTCGCAAGCGTTGCGCACGACCATGCCGCGCAGGCCGTCGTCCGAAACGAGCAGGTTGCTGCCGCCGCCGAGCAGGAACACCGGCATGCCGAGCTGGTGCGCGAGTCGCAGCGCCTGAACGAGCACGTCGGTCGTGCGCGCGGTGACGAAATAGTCGGCCGGGCCGCCGATGCGGAAGGTCGTGTGATGGCGGAGGGGCTCGTCGGTGAGCAGCGCGTCGCCGAGTTCACGGCGCAGGAGCGCCTCGGCGGCGCGATCGGGCGTGGGCATGCGCGCACGTTGCATCGGGCGCCGCGAGGCGGTCAAATGCGCGCTCGCCGCGCCACGCTCGCTCCGTCCGGCACTCCACGAGGTGACATGCGCCCCACGCGCCACCACGACGACGCCACGCCGCTCCGCGCGCCCCACGCCGGGCTGCTGCTTCCCGCGTGCGTCGCGTTCGTCGCGCTCGTACTCAAGCTGCACGCGTTGCGCCGGCTGCTCGGCACGCCGCTCGCGGAACTGCGCGAGGCCGACGCCGAGGCCTACTGGCGCTGGTCGGGGGCGCTGCTCGAATCGGGCGGGCGCGGTGACGCGCCCTTCTTCCTCGGCCCGCTCTACCCGTACGCGCTCGCGCTCGTGCGCGCGTTCGCCGGGCACTCGGTCGCGGTCGTGCTCGGGCTGCAGTGCATTGCGGGCGCCGTGGCGATCGGCCTGCTCACGCTCGCCGCGCAGCGGCTCGCCGGGCGCACCGCGGCGGCCGCGGTCGGCCTGATGCTCGCGGCGAACGCGTCGTGGACGTTCTTCGACCTGCTCGTGCTGTCGGAGTCGCTGCAACTCGCGCTCGGCTCTGCGCTGCTCGCGGTGATGGTGGCGTGGCGCTGGGAGGAACGCCCGCGTGCGGGCGCCGCGCTCGCGGGCGCGCTCGTCGGCCTGCTCGCGCTCGCACGTCCCAGCTCGGCACTGCTGCTGCTGCCGCTCGTCGCGCTGTTCGCGGCGCGGCTGCCGCGGCGCGCCATCGGCGGCGCGTCGCTCGTGTCGGCGCTCGCGATCGCCGCGTGCGCCGCACCGGCCACGTGGCATCACGCGCGCGTGAGCGGCGAGTTCGTGCCGTGGACCTACAGCGGCGGCTTCAACCTGTTCGTCGGCCACGGCCCGTGGGCGAACGGCACCTGGAGCATGCCTGCTCCCCGGCCTTCACCGCCCGGCACGGCGGAGGGCGCCCCGAGCCGGGCGGGCGACTACGCCGAGACCGTGGTGCGCGCGACCGGGCGCGACCCGGGCCCGCGCGAGCACAGCGACTACTTCGCGGACATGGCGCTCTCCTCCATGCGCGCCGACCCCGGGCGCACGTTCGCGCTGACCGTGCGCAAGCTGCTGCTCGCGTTCCATCACCGAGAGTTGCCCCAGATCGAAAGCCGCGAAGCGTACGAACGGATCCTGGGCCCCCTCGGCGCGCCCGTGCTCGGCTCGTTCGCGCTGCTCGCCGTGCTCGGCCTCGCGGGCTTCGCGTGCGCGTGGCGCGCCGACGCGACGTCGCGTGCGATCCTCGGCGTCGCGCTCGTGCACGTGGCGGCGATGTGCGTGTTCTTCGTGACCGACCGCTACCGCGTGCACCTCGTGCCGCCGCTCGCGCTGGGCGCCGCGTTCTCGCTGCGCGCGCTCGCCGATCTCGCCCGACGCCGACGCGTACCGCTCCTGCGCCTCGCGACCGGGGGCGCGATGGGCACGCTGCTCACGTTCGCACCCGTGTTTCCGTACGCGAACACGCGCACCGCGTGGGACGCCGCGGTCACGAACGGCGACGCGCACCTGCGTGCGGGTGATCCGGCGCGCGCGCTGGAGGCGTACGGCGAAGCGGTGACGATCGACGAGCGCGAGGGCGACGCCGGCGATCCTTCGCCGATGCGCCGGAAGATCCGCGCGTCGTTGTACGCGTCGCGCGCGATCGCGCTGGTGGAGTTGCGCCGGACGGCGGAAGCGGCTGCCGAGCTGGAACGGGCGATCGCCATCGACCCGGACGACGGCGAACTGGCGTTCTGGCTCGCCGACCTTCATGCGCTCGACGGCCGTCACGACGACGCGGCGCGTGCGCTCGCGCGCACCGGACTTCCTCGCGAGCGCTGGTCGGCGCACTTCGAGGCGATCGCGGTGGCGCGTGCGGCCGACGGCAGGACCGAGGAGGCCGCCGCGTTCCGCCACGCCGCCGGCGCGTTCGCGATCCCCGGTCGCAGCCACCCGGGAAGGTGATAGCCTGCGTTCCGCCCGGGCACGGCGCGCGGGCGACATCGAGGACCCTTCCGTGACGATCGAGATCCAGTACTGCGTGCAGTGAAACTACCTGCCCCGGGCCTCCAGGTTGGCGGCCGAGATCCAGCGTGAACGCGGCATCACCCCGACGCTCGTGAAGGGCACCGGCGGTGTGTTCGAAGTGACGATCGACGGCAAGCTCGTCTTCTCGAAGAAGGCGCTCGGCCGTCACGCCGAGATCGACGAGATCCTCGCGTTGATTCCGGCGACGTAGGCGGCGCGAGCGACGTGACGGGCGATCACCACGCTCGTCACGCGGCGCACCGGTGTCCGCGTGACACCGGCGCTCCCGCGGGCTTCAGCGCATGATCACGAAGCGCCCGATCGGGCGCCGCGACGCGCCGTCCACAGCGAAGAGGTACACGCCCGAGGCGACGTCCTGCCCGTTGCGCGAAACGAGATTCCACGAAGCTTGGCCGTCGCCGGAGGTCCCATCGTGCGGAATCTCGGCCACGAGATCGCCCGCCAGCGTGTAGATCCGGATCGTGCAGCGCTCGCGCGGAAGTCCGAGAAAGTCCACGTGCTTCGTGAACACGTCGCCGGGTACCGCCGGACGGTCCCAGGGCGCGCTCGCGCGGTACGGGTTCGGCGCAACCCACACGTTGCCGCCGCGCGCGCCCGCCGCGACGTGCGGCACGACGCGCGCGTCGAAGTCGGGCTCGAACGAACTCTCGAGCTCGGCGACATAGCCCGGCAACGTGTCGTAAGGCGCGTGCGCACGAAGCACGGACGTCACGACGTAGCTGTAGTCGAAGCCGTCGTGCACGGTGGAGTCCACGAACGCGTAGCGCCCGACCGCGTGCACGGGGAAACCGTCCACGTCGCCGGTCACCGGTGACGACTCGTCGGTGATGCTCGCGAGCGTCGCGCCGCCCACGCCCGTTGCATCGAACGTCGCGATCCGCTGCCAGCGCTCGGGCGGCGGCAGCAGCCCGTCGCGGCGCCAGTCGGACAACCGGTAGAGCTTGTAGCCCGCGAAGCGCAGCCCGGAGTCGCCGACTCGGCCCGAGGCGAGCACGGCCTCCGGCAAGTCGTCCCACTCGATACGTGCATACGCATCGCCCGCACTCGCGCGCTGCACGGGCGGCGGCGGCAGCAGGCTGACGAGGTACCACGGGCGTGTGCGATCCACGCCGTCGTTGCCGGTGCAGCCGTCGCAGTCGAGGTCGGTCCACACGGGCTTGCCGTGGCGGTACTCCGTCTCGAAGGAGATGGACGGGCCCTGCGAGCGCGGATCGGGCGTGTAGTCCGAGTAGATCTTCTGCGGGCAGTGCGGGTCGTAGAAGAACACGATGCCCTCGGGCGGCTCGTAATACGTCTCGTGACCGTTCACGCCGGTGCTCCCTGCGAACCACGCCCCGTTCAGCAGCGTGTCCGGAAGCAGGTTGAACGGGGAGCCGCGCTGCAGGTCGCGCGCGGTGACCGCGAGCGCCGCGATGCTGTCGCGCGTGGACGCGGCGACGAGGGCGACCGAGAACTCGGCCGACTGCCCCGGCGCGAGGTACGCGAACGGGCCGCACGAGACGAGCACGGAAACGTCCCGCGGAAGCGATTCCTCGCGCAGTCCCGGCCAGCGTCCTTCGAGCGCCTCCCAGCGATCGCGATCGAGCGTCGGCGGCCCGCCCTGTCCCGGCGACAGGCCCGGCGAGAACGCGTACACGTGAAAGGTCGTGTCTCGCACGGGCGCTCGCGCGGCGGCACGCGCCTCGCGCACGCCGGGGAACACGTCGTTCGTGAACGTGCCGAGCGGATCGATCGAATGCGAGAGCGGCACGATCGCGCCGATCGGGACACCCGTCTGCCCCGGGCGCGGGGACGCCGCAACCGCGACACCCTGCGTGCGATCGAAACAGGGTTTGCGCCAGTAGCCACCCGCGTTGATCGCCGACTCGGGCTTCGGCACCACGCGCTCGTACGGGATGCGCACGATCGCGTCGTCGAGATGGCCCGCCGCCTCGTTGCGCCCGCGCGAGTCGAGGTCGGCGTACAACCCGAGTCGCAGGTCGCGCACGGTGTGCTCCGAGTGGTTCGTGATTACGAACCGCACACATGCGATCCCGTCCAACCCGAGCCGGTTGTACGTGAACACCTCCTGGTGCACGGAAAGCCCGAGCGGCGCGTGCTGCTCGCCGCCGTCGTAGCCGTACTCGATCGCCTCGCGCGTGTCGTCGGCGTACTCGGCGGTCAGCAGCTCCTGCGCGGGCATGTCGAAGTCCTCGTCCACGAGCCCGTCACCGTCGTCGTCCCGACCGTTCACGATGTCCTCGTCCACGCGGCCGTCGCCGTCGTCGTCCACGTTCCAGCGCCCGCCGGGCGCGCCGGCCACGGTGCGCCGCACACGGTCGTCCGGCGCGGTCGTCGGCCGCCACTCGAGCATCGGCCCGCCCGACACGCGGCGCTCGCCCGACTCGGTGAGCCCGCCGACCCAGAGTTCGGCATGCCCGAGCAGTTCGTGCCCGCTGCCGCTCGGGAACTCCCACGACGGATCGTACGAACGCCCGTTGATGAACCACGGATTGCCGAGCACGCCGACGTTGCTCACGCGCAGCGAGAAACGCCCCGCGTGCAGCACGGGTCCCCGGTCCTCGATGTCCATCACGGCGCGCGCGGGCCGGACGAACGCGCACGCGACGGCCAGCGCGGCGTACGCGGCGAGTGCGAGCGGGCGAATGGTCCGTCTCATCGCGTCACCGGATTGCGACGCAGGCCCCAGAAGCCCTGCAGCACCCAGTCCACGAGCGTGATCGCCTGCGCGCGCTGGAAGTACCAGAGTGGGAAGCCCGACATGACGACCGGGGCGCACTCGGAACCGTGGTAGAGCGTCATGACCGGCCAGTTGGACCCGGCCAGTCCGCCCTGCGTCACGTAAAGCGTATCGAGCGCCGAGTGCACCGGGTCCGCGGGGGTGTCGAGCCCTTCGAGGATCCGCGTGGGCTGCGACAGGTACTCACCGACGAAGCTCGTCAGGTAGAACTCGCCGTTCACGCGATACGGCGGCAGCGCATCCGTGGCCGTGGACTTCTCGGCGAGCAGCGGCGGCAGCGTGCCGTAGTCGGGAGCGCCGGCCCAACCGCCGACCGCACGCGGCGATCTCGCGGCGCGCGTGGTGCTGTTGAGCGTGATCTCGTGCCGCCAGTGCGGGAACGCGTACGGGAAACGGCCGGCGACCAGTTCACCGGTGGATTCGGTGAACACGTTGTCGGGCGTGCCGCGCGGCGGCTTGTACGAGATCAGGCTCGCGTACGCGGCTCCGCCACCCATGAGCCACAGCCGCCCGCCCTGCGAGATCCAGACCGCGAGCGAGTTGTTCACGCCGGGTTCGGTCAGGGCGCGCAGCATCGGGATCGAGAAAGCGCCGGAGCCGATCGGGTTGATCCCGTTCCGAGCGCGCGTGAAGTCGGTGATCCAGACGATGTTCCGGTAGCGGTCGAGCCGGCCGAGCGACATGCCGCCGAGCGCGATCGAGCGCGTACTGACGGTGTCGAAATCGTAGCCCGCGAAGATCCCGGGCGTGCTGCGCGTGCCCGTGGGATAGCAGCGCCACGTCTTGCCGCCGACCGCGACGAGGTACGAGTCGAGCTCCGCGGACGTCGGCCAGGTGCCTCGGGGGCGGTCCACGCAGCCGCCGGTGACGAGCTTGTCGAGCGGGAAACCGGTGTCGTTCACGATGAGCAGGTCGCGCTCGAACGTGGGGCGGCGGCAGCGGAACTCGATCACCGCGAGACTCTGGTAGCCGATGTCGTCGGTGGCCTTGAGATAGAAGTAGTGCGGTGCGCTCACGCCGGAGGTTGCGGCGTCGAAGGGCGGTAGTTGCACGCTGGTGGCGAGCGTCGGCTGGCTCCAGTGCGAGAGGTCGGTGAGTTCGTTCGTGCGTGGCGTGCCGTCGTCGATCGACGCCAGGTCCACCGCCCACTGGTACGACTGGACGAACGTGCCCGACGAGTTGGCCGCCGACCACGAGAGCGAGATCGGCACATCGGCAGGGAACTCCTGCTGGACGAAGCTCGACGGCTCCGAGAACCAGCCGCCCGAGGGATAGCGGTAGGAGAACGAGTCGTTGTAGAGCGTGAGCTGCGGGCCGATTGACGCGTTCGTGTCGATGTACAGGTCGAGCACGTTCTCGAAGAGCGAGAATCCCGGCGACGACGCCCCCGCGGTGTCGAACGCGACGATCGCGAACAGGTAGCGCTGTCGTGGCGTGAGCCCCGAGAGCGTGAGTGACGTGGCGGCGCCCGGCAGCGAATCCCATTCCGCGAACGCGGGTGCGAACAGCGACCGCAGCGTGTCCGGGTTCGCGGCGACGTCGGCGGCGGCGGGCATCGTGCTCGCGGAGAACACGCGATAGCGGTACTCGACGGGCAGCCTCGAGGTGACACCGTCGGGGTCGCTTCCGGTCCAGTGGATCAGCACGTTGGGCGCGACGAGGCGCGAACCGAGCCCGGACGGCGGCGGGCCGGTGATCTCCACCGTGGGAGCGATCGTCGTCGCGTCGAAGGTCACCGACGCCGGAGTCGACCAGGCGCCGCGGTCGTCCACCGCCTCGACGACAAGCGTGTGCATGCGGTGCGCGACCGCGCCGGTGCTCGCGCTGTCGGCGGGGAACTGGAAGAAGCGCCTGTTCTCGGTCGTCGCGGTCCAGAGTGTTTCGGACGCGACCGCGCGCGGCGGGTCCACGGCCCAGCGGAATCCCATCACCGCGCCATCGGCGTCGGAAGCCGACCAGCTGAACTCGAACGCGTACTGCGAGGGCGAGTCGGCTTGAGCAGGCCACTGCGTGATCTCGACCGTGGGCCGCGCGTTGGGCAGCAAGGCGCCCATGTAGCCGCGATCGGAGCAGGACGACACCGTGCCCCACGCGAGAACCGCGAGCAGCACGGCACCGCAGGCACGCGCCACTGCGCGCGAGTCGAACTTCAATGCCCACTCCCCTCTCCCGGAGCGGTCAGCATGGTTGCGGCGGAGCACGCCCTCAAGTGGAAAATCGCGGCCTCAGCTGCCGGCGCCCACCGCTCCGCCCTTCTCGAGCCGCACGCGCACCGAGCCGTCTTCGCTCCTGGCGAACACGATCGCATCGCCCGGCTCGAGCCCGCGTTCGCGGCACCACTTCATCATGCCGGGCTGGTTCGGCGAACGCGGGCGGAACACCCACGAGCCGTACTGGATGTCGCTCTCGAACGACCACCCGAGGTCGGTCTCGATCGTGAGCGGCCTCACCTCGTACGGGCGCGGGGCATCTTTCGGGCCGCGCGGCCCGATGCTGCTCGTGGGAAAAAACTCGAGGATGTCCCACAGCGGCACGTTGCGCTGCGTGAACGTCCACACGTCCTCCGGCGTCTTCACCGGGATGCGCGCCTCGGCGCTCATCGCACGCCCTGGGCGGCGGCGAGCACCTCGATCGCCTTCAGCGCTTCGTCGAAGCCGGGCTCGACGTCCTGGAACTGGACGAGCAGCGCCGGTTTGCCCGAGATCACGTTGATCGCCGCGAACGGACGCGCGAACGGCGTCATGCGCTTCACGACCGCCCACGGGTCCTTCGGGTAGACCTCGAGCGCCTTCGCGAGCCCCGCGTTGCGCACGGCGAGGTGCTGCACGTCCTCCCAGCGCACGAGGCCGCAGCCCATGCGGCGGTCGTCGATGCCGTGCTCGTCGATGCGCAGCGCGAGGTCCCCCATGAACAGCCGCGGCACGTGCATCGCGGGCGCGATCACCGCGAAGATCAGCACACCGGCGCCCGCGTACACGCGCAGCCGGTCGTGCGCGTGCCACGCGATCCATCCGAACACGATCGCCATCGCGAACGTGCCGGCGAGGATCGCCCATTGCTTGTGGCGCGCGAACCGGAACTCGATCATGGCCGTGGCGGCGCGCCGTCGCCCGGCGCGCCGAGATGTTCGCGGAGGTACGAGCCGATCTTCGTGTGCACGCGCCGCACGTGGTCGGGCCGCACGGGACCGTGCGCCTGTCCGGGGATCGGCAGGAAATCGAAATCGCGCCCGGCGCGGTTCAGCGCGTCCGCGAGCCGCAGCGAGTGGAAGAAGTACACGTTGTCGTCCGCGGTTCCGTGGAGCACGAGCAGCGGCCGCGCGAGCTTCGCGGCGTCCGTGAGCCCGCTGCTGCGTGCGTACGCGAGCGAGTCCGTGTCCGGCAGTCCCAGGTAGCGCTCGGTGTAGAACGTGTCGTAGTCGCGCCAGTCCACCACGGGCGCGCCGGCGACGCCGGCCTTGTAGAAGTCGCCCGCCTTCTCGAGCGCGAGCAGCGCGTAGTAGCCGCCGAACGACCAGCCCGTGACGCCGACGCGATCGGCATCGAACGACGGATCACCCGCGCACAGGGCGCGGATCGCCGCGACGTGATCGTCGAGCGCGGGCCCGACCAGGTCGCCGCGGATCGCGCGCTCGAACGACCGCGTGCGCCCCGGCGTGCCGCGCCCGTCCACGACGACCACGACGAAGCCCTGGTCGGCGAGGTGCTG
>JBGANH010000169.1:0-10329 GCA_044222365.1 Candidatus Eiseniibacteriota bacterium | reverse complement strand
CGTTCGACCGCGGTCTGTGGCACTCGGCTCTCCATGGTGCTTCTGCATTGATGTTGATGCCGGGTCCCGCATTGAAAGCTCGGCTGCTGCATCCGGACCGGGGGTTCGCGCACGAGCCGCTGTTCGACGTGCTGCGCGAGGCCGGGTTCGTCTGGAACGACTACCGGGACGAGCTTCCGTCCCTCCTGCTGCGAGAAGACCGGCTCGAGGAAGCACAGGCGCTTCCCGGGCCGCTGCGTCATGTGGCAAGACGCGTGCTCGAATGGGCGATTCATCGTGGAACGTTGCGTCTCGACTGGATCTGCGGCCGAGGCTGGCGATCGGGACGCGGCCACACCGTGCGGGGCCTCGACGGGCCCGGCAAAGCGAGCGATCACGCGCCGATCGTGGCGGAACTGACGTTCTGAGGGTCTTCCGCCGGGTCCCGCGTGGGATCGGGACCGCGTGCAGAAAACCATGCGGCACTCGCCTCCGACAAGGCTCGAGCGCGCACATCGTGCGAAAAAACCCCGCGAGTTGAGCGGTGCGCGACGCCTTCGGCGCTTCCTTCGGAAACTACGGAGATGCAGAACACCTTTCGGGAACTCGCAACGCGCAACGCGAAAGGCCGCGCCGTTCCCGACCCGCGCGACCGCTCTGATACAGTGCCGCACCCGCCGCCAGGGCTGCCCACCGCCTCCGCCTTCCGAGGGCCGACATGTCCGGTTTCGCCATCGAGACGTTCGCACTCACGCGCCTGTTCGGCGCGCAGACCGCCGTGGACCACCTGTCGCTCGAGGTGCCCGAGGGCTCGTTCTACGGCTTCCTCGGGCCGAACGGCGCGGGCAAGTCCACGACCATCAACATGCTCACGGGGCTGCTCGCACCGAGCTCCGGCGGCGCGCGCATCCTCGGGCTCGACCTCGTGAAGGACGAACTCGAGATCAAGCGGCGCATCGGCGTCGTGCCCGACGGCCTGCACCTGTTCGAACGCCTCAGCGGCGAGGACCAGCTGCGCTTCGTCGGCGAGGTGCAGGGACTCGCGCCCGCGGTGGCGAAACGGCGCGCGGCCGAACTGCTCGAGGCGATGGACTTGACGGCCTCGGCGCGCAAGCTCGTCGCGGGCTACTCGCACGGCATGCGCAAGAAGCTCGCGCTCTCGTGCGCGCTCATCCACGAGCCGAAGCTGCTGTTCCTCGACGAGCCGTTCGAAGGCGTGGACGCGGTCGCGACGAGCGAGATCCGCGAACTGCTGCAGCGGCTCGTGTCGCAGCGCCACGTCACGGTGTTCCTCACCTCGCACGTGCTCGAGGTGGTCGAGCGCCTGTGCACGCACGTCGGCATCGTGGCGGGCGGCAAGCTCGTCGCGAACGGTTCGCTCGACGAGCTGCGCCGCGGCGAGCACGGCGAGACGAACTCGCTCGAGCAGCTGTTCCTCTCGCGCGTCGGCGGCTCGCGCGGCGACGCGGCGGCCGGGCTCGGATGGCTCACGGGCGGGAGCGCGGCCGAGTGAAGACGCTGCGGCTGCTGCTCTGGCTGCGCTGGAAGCTGTTCCTGAACTCGGGCTCGGCGACGCAGCGCTGGGTGTCCGTCGCGATCGCGGCCGGACTCTTCCTCGCGTTCTCGCCACTGTGGGCGGGCGGCGCGGTGCTCGCCTGGTTCGGCGTGCAGAAGTTCGGCGCCCCGGCGATCACGGTGACCTTCGGACTGTGCCAGATCCTGTGGCTGTGGATGGGGGTCGTCTCGGGTGCGCTCGGCCGCACGTTCGAGCTCGACAAGTTCCTGCGCTACCCGGTACCGCCGCGGTCGGTGTTCGTCATCAACGTGGTCGCCTCGCTGCTCGAACCCGTGTGCCTCATGACCGCGCCCGCGCTCGTCGCCGTGGCGATCGCGGCCGCCGACGTGAACGGCGCCGCGGCAGGCGTCGTGACGGCGTTCGCGGGGCTGATGCTCTCGCTGCTCAGCGCCACGGTGCTGCAGGTTGTGCTCGCGCTGCTCGACGAGGTGCTGCGGCGCGAGTCCACGCGGTACGCGGCGGGCATCGTGCTGCCGCTCATGTTCCTCGGCCTGCAGCTCTTCGCGCGCGTGACCGGCACCGAGACGTCGCGCTGGATGCAGGCGAACGGCATCGATCCCGCGCACGCGCTCGAGACGGCGGCGCGCGGGCTCGCGCTGCTCCCCACGATCGGCGGCCCCGCGGCGCTCGCGACCGGCGCGCTCGCCGGCGAACCGCTGCGCGCCGCCGGCGGGTTCGCGGTCTGCGCCGTGCTGCTCGTGCTCGGCGTGCTCCCGGCGGCGGCGCTCATGCGGCGCGTCGTGCGCTCGGGTGAGAGCGCGGGCGGCGGCACCCGCACGGCCCGCACCGGCCCGACCGCCGCGAGCTTCGCGCTCTTCTCGCCGCCGCTGCGTCCGGCGCTCGGCGCGCTCCTCGCGCGCGAGCTGCGCTATTCGATCGCGCACCCGCAGCGCGTCGCGAGCCTGATCTCGCTCCCGCTCATGGTGATCATCCTGCGCTTCACGAGTTCCGGGCAGCCGACGGGAAGGCCGGAGTTCATCGTGACGATGCTGCTCCTCACCGTCGGCATGTCGAGCATGATGGTGTTCAGCTACGACGGTCCCGGCGTGCGCAGCCTCTTCCTGCTCCCCGTGTCGGCGCGCGACGTGGTGCTGTCCAAGAACCTCGAGTTCCTCGCGCGGATCGCCGTCGAGCTCGCGCTGCTCCTCGTGGTCATGGCGTTCGTGATGCCCGGCGCATGGCGTGCGGAGTACGTGCCCGGCACGGTCGCGGGCCTCGGCGTGCTGCTGGTCTCGCTCACGATCGGCACCTCGCTCGGCATCCGCTTCCCGGTGCGCGCGCGCAAGCGCGGATCGGGCATGCGCGGCGGCCCCGGCGTGTTCCAGACGCTCGGCATGTTCGCGCTCACGGCGCTCACCGCCGGTCGCGCGGTCGGCGCCGTGTGGGCCGCGGGCAAACTCACGCCGGAACCGTGGACGGCCCTCGCCCGCTGGATCGCCGCGGTGCTCTGCGCCGGGGCCGGCGCCGCGATCTGGTGGCGCTCGCTCGACATCCACGCGACGCTCGTGCACGAGTGCCGCGAACGCATCGTCGCCGAGGCGGGGCGCTCGGACGTGGAGTAGCGCGCACGGCGGGGCAGCCGCTACAGTGCCCGCCCGCCGCGCACACCTCACGCTTCCGGAGAACCGCATGATCACGCCCGCCCGCCATTCGCTCGCCGTTCTCGGCGCCGGCCCCGTCGGCCTCGAAGCCGCCGCCGCCGCGCTCGAACTGGGTTTCGACGTCCACGTCTTCGAACGTGGCGAAGTGGGCGCGCACCTGCGCGGCTGGGGACACGTGCGCATGTTCACGCCGTGGAGCATGAACGTCGGCCCCGCGACCGCCCGCCTGCTCGAGGCCAACGGCTGGACGCCGCCGCCCGCGGACGAGCGCCCGACCGGGGACGAGTTCGCCGACCGCGTGCTGCTGCCGCTCGCGGCGACGCCGGAGCTGAAGGGCCGTGTGCACACGCACGAGCAGGTCGTGCAGGTGACGCGGCGCGCGACGCTGCCGAGCGAGCGCATCGGCGACCCCGCGCGCGCGGACGAACCCTTCCGCATGCTCGTGCGCAACTCCGGCGGCCACGAGAGCCTGATCCACGCGTTCTCGCTGATCGACGCGACCGGCACGTTCGGCACGCCCGCCTGGGCCGGCACCGGCGGCATTCCCGCGCGCGGCGAGCAGTACCTCGCGCCACAGATGAGCCAGCGGCCGGACGACGTGCTGGGATTGCGCCGTGAACGGCACGCCGGCAAGCGCACGCTCGTCGTGGGCGGCGGCGCGTCCGCCGCGACCACGGTGCTCGCGCTCGCGAAGCTCGCCGCCGAAGCTCCGGGCACGAGCGTCGTGTGGGCGACGCGCGCCACGGGCACGGACGAAGGCCGGATCGAGAACGATCCGCTGCCCGCGCGTGCCGCGCTCCACTCCGCCGCGCGCGCGCTGCGCGAGGGAAGCGACCCGGCCGTGGCGTGGTTCGGCGGCGCCGAGGTCGAAGGCTTCGAGTACAACACCGGCACGCACAAGTATCGCGTGACGTTCGTGTGCGGCGGACAGCCGCGCGTGGAGGAAGTCGAGCAGGTCGTGCTCAACGTCGGCTACGTCCCTGACCACTCGATCACCGCCGGGCTGCAGGCGCACTTCTGCTGGGCGACGCGCGGCTCCATGAAGCTCGCGGCGACGCTGCTCGCGGGAGCCGCGGGAACCGACTGCATGGTCGCGCCCGAAGGCGGTGCGGCCGTGCTCGCGCATCCGGAGCCGAACTTCTACGTGATCGGCGCGAAATCCTACGGACGGAACGGCGCGTTCCTCATGCGCACCGGTTACCGGCAGGCGGCCGACGTGCTCGCGGCCCTGGCGCCCGGCGCGATGCCGGCCTGACGCGGCCCGCACCGTCGCGCCCGCGCGTCCCGGCGCCCGCCGGGAAGTGAAAACACTTGCGCCGCACCGGCGCCTTCTGGAAACGTAGCGCCACCGCGGAAGCATCCCCCACCGCGGCCCCTCGGAGATTCCCGGTATCGGTCGCCTGCGCGATGCACGCGCGGGCTCGGTCTGCGTCTCTGAAGACAGGTGGGGACCTTGTCGGAGCATGCCGCGCATCCGCACGAGCGGGATTCGCTCGCCACGCCTGCCGCCGAGAAGCGGCCCTGGGCCGCCGTGACGCCGTTCGTGCGCGCGCTCGAGTCGCGCATTCCCGCGGGGCCGAGCGGTCGAGGCGCGCGCCGCGCGCTCGAACGGCTCATGGAGCAACCCGAACCCGACCGGCTCGCCGCCCTGCCCGAGGCGATCACGCGCTTCGAGCAGGCGCTCGTGGAATCCGGGCTCGATTCCGGGGACGTCCACGACGAACTGCGCGCGCTCGTCCGCGAGAAGCACGCCGCGCTCCTGCGCGAACCCGCCGTCGCGCACGTGATCGAAGCGCCCTACCGGCGCGCCGACATGCTGTCGTGGCTGCTGCGCGAAAACGTCGGGCGCGCCGAGCGCATGAGCGCGGAGACGCAGCGCCTGCAGCAGGAGCTGTCGCGTGCGCTGGCCGAACGCGAGCTGCTCGCCCGCGAACTCGAAAGACAGCGCTCGCTCGCGGAGGTCGGGCTGCTCGCCGCGGGCATCGCGCACGACTTCAACAACCTGCTCCAGGTCGTCGCGGGGCACACGGCCATGGTGCGCGGCGCACTCTCGCCCGAGCACCCCGAGCGCGAGTCGCTCGACAAGGCGATCGCGGCCACGCGGCGCGCTTCGGAGCTGTCGCGCCGCATGCTCGGTCTCGCGCGCCAGGAAAGCGCTCCCGCGCAACCGTTCGACCTCAACGCCGTCGTCGCGGAGGTGATCGAGCTCGTCACGCCGAGTGTCCCGCGGCAGGTACGGCTCGCCCCCGAACTCGCGCAGGACCTGCCGCCGGTGTTCGCCGACCCGACCGACACGCGCCGCATCGTGCTCAACCTCGTGATCAACGCCTGGCAGGCGATCGGTCCCGACGAGGGCACGGTCCGGGTCCGCACGGGCCAGGCCACCTCGCGCGGGCGCATGCCGTGGATCGAAGTCAGCGACGACGGCTGCGGCATGTCGGAGGAGACGCGCGGCCGCATCTTCGAGCCGTTCTTCACGACGCGCCCCGACGGGCGTGGCCTCGGGCTGCCGATGGTGCAACAGCTCGTCGAAAAGCACGGCGGGCGGCTCGAGGTGTGGAGCGAGACGGGCTCCGGCACGCGCTTCCGCGTCTCGCTGCCCGCGGCCGCGCTGGCCTGAGCGGCCGTCAGCGCCGCAGCGTGACCCCGCCCCGGGCCACGGGCGCGCCGTCCACCCGCAGCCGTGCCCAGTACGCACCCGGTGCGCACGGACGCCCCGCGTCGTCGTGCGCGTCCCACGCCACCGCCTGCGCGCCGGCGGCACGCGCGCCCCGGACGAGCGTGCGCACGCGACGCCCCGACGCGTCGAAGACCGCGAGTTCCACTTCGCCGGGATGCGGCAGCGTGAACGCGAACGAGACCGCACCGAACGCCGGGTTCGGCGCGGCGCCGAGCCGGATCGCGAGCGGCGCCTGCGTCTCCGGCGCGGCATCGAGCGTCACGACGAGCGGCACGCGCTGGCAGTAGATGTCGCTGCCGCCGGAGCGCTGATCGGTCCACAGCACGATGCCGACGGTGTCACCGTCCGCCACCACCGTCGCGCCGTACTGGTTGCCCGGCGCGGTCGAAACCGCCTGCCCGTTCGGCGTCCACACGGCCGCACCCGCCGGCGTCACCCGCTGCGCATAGATGTCCGCGACGGTGCCGGCGCGGTAGTCCTCCCACGTCACGAGCGCGCCACCGTGACCGTCGTTCACGATCGAGGGGAACTGCTGCACGTTCGCCGCCGCGCCGACCGGCATGCCACCGGACGTCCAGACGCCCGCTCCCGAGGGCGACATGCGCTGGGCGTAGATGTCGCTCCCCGTACGCTGGTCGGTCCACGCGAGCAGCGCGCCGCCCATGCCGTCCGGGGCGAGCATCGGCTGCCACTGGTCGCCGGCGGCGGTGCACACCGGCTGGCCGCCGGTGAGCCACGAGGTGTTGCCGAAGTAGCCCAGGTGCTGCGCGTAGATGTCCGCATCCGCGCCGCGATGATCCTCCCACGCGACGTACGCGCCGTCGGCGCCGTCCCGGCACACGACCGGGTGCACCTGTGCGGCCGCGACGGAAGAGATCGTCGCGCCGTTCGCACCCCACGCGAGCGTGCCGTCGGACTGCACGTGCTGGCCGGCGATGTCGTAGGTGACGAGTCCCTGCTGCGCCCACACGACGAATGCGCCGCCCTGCCCGTCGTTCACGCAGGCGGGATCGAACTGCGGCGAGGTGCTGCCCGAGAGCGGCATGCCGTTCGCGGTCCAGCGCACGGCACCGCTCGCGTCGAGACGTTGCGCGTGGACGACGATCGAAGCGCGCCAGTCCTCCCACACGACGATCGCGCCGAGCGGGTTCGCGCTCGTCACCGGTCCGGGCACCAGCGGCCGGCCGTCGGTCGTGAGCATCGGGAACGCCTGCTCGCCCGGCGCGGTGCAGACCGGCACACCGTTCGTCGGCCATTTGGGCGTGGCCGACGCGTCGAGCCGCTGCGCGTAGAGGTCGCCCGTCACGCCGTTGCGGAAGTCACGCCATGCGACGTACACGCCGCCGGCGCCGTCGCTCACGAGCACGGGCTGGTCCTGGTCGCCGGCCGCGCCGCACACGAGGCGGCCGGTCGGGTTCCACAGCGGTGCGCCGGCGACGCCGATGTGCTGCACGTAGATGTCGTTCGTGCCCGTGCGCGAGTCCGCCCACGCGACGAACATGCCGCCTTCCCCGTCGGTGATCGCGCCGTGGTACGCCTGCACTCCGGCGGCGTTGCACACGGGCACGTTCGTCGCCGGGTTCGTCGGCCACGCGGCGCGCGCGTCGCCGGATGCGGCGAACACGCCCGGCACGGCGAGGGCCGCGACGAGAAGGGCGCGCGCGCAGGCGCGCGCCGCGAGGAGCGCGCGAGGCGCTCCCGGCAGGTTCCGGGGGAAGGTGGTCACCATGAAGATGGTCCGGGTCGCCGGCCGGTGCCGTCAACGTGCATGTTGCACGCCGCCGGGCCGGCAGGACACGCCTTCGTTCGGGGGACGTCCGGCGCTTTCGGCTCGCGCATCGGGAAGCGTCCGGGCTAGTGTCGCGCGCCATGCCGATCACCCCCGACGCACTCGACGAACTGCGCGCCCTGCTGGGTGCCGACGGCGTGCTTTCGGAGCCCGCGTCGCTCTTCACCTACGACGCGGACGCGATGACGCTCGAGCGCGTCGCGCCCGACGTGGTGGCGCTGCCGCGCTCCACCGACGAGGTCGCCGCCGTGATGCTCTGGGCGCGCGCGCACGCCCTGCCGGTGACGCCGCGCGGAGCGGGCACGGGACTCGCGGGCGGCTGCACCTGCGAAACCGGCGGCGTTTCGCTTTCGCTCAATCGCATGGACCGGGTGCTGCGCGTGGACCACGAGCGGCTGTTCGCGTGGGTGCAGCCCGGACTCGTGAACCTGTGGCTGTCGCAGCAGCTCGCGCCCGCGGGGCTGTACTTCGCGCCCGATCCCGCCTCGCAGCAGGTGAGCACGATCGGCGGCAACGTCTCGACGAACGCCGGCGGCCCGCACTGCCTCAAGTACGGCGTCACGCTCAATCACATCCTCGGTGTGATGGTCGTGCTCGAGGACGGCACGAGCGTCACGCTCGGCGGCGAAGCGTGCGACGCACCGGACTTCGACCTCGCCTCGGTCGTGATCGGCAGCGAGGGCACGACCGCCGTGGTGACCGCGGTGTGCGTGCGGCTGCTGCCGGTGCCCGAAGCGGTGCAGACGATGCTGTTCGACTTCGAGTCGGTGGAGGACGCCTGCCACACCGTGTCGCGCGTCATCGCCGAGGGCATCGTGCCCGCCGCGATGGAGATCATGGACCGTCACACGGTCGGGCTCGTCGAGGCGTGGCTGCAGATGGGACTGCCGACCGACGCGGCGGCGCTGCTGCTCATCGAGGTGGACGGCCCTGCCCCCAGCCTGCCCGCCCAGGTCGAGCGCATCGGCGCGATCGCGCGCGAGTGGCGCGCTCGCTCGCAGCGCATCGCGCGCGACGCGGCCGAACGCGCGCTCCTGTGGAAGGGACGCAAGTCCGCGTTCGGCGCCTACGGCCGCACCGCGAGCGGGTTCTACATCATGGACGGCGTCGTGCCGCGCACGAGGCTCGCCGAGGCGCTCGCGACCATCTACCGGCTCGCCGCCGAGCGCGGCCTCGAAGCGGGCAACGTCTTCCATGCGGGCGACGGCAACCTGCATCCGCACGTGCTGTTCGACGCGAAGTCGGAACGCCAGCAGCAGGACGCGCTCGAGGTCTCGCACGAGATCCTGCGCATGTGCATCCGCTTCGGCGGCACGATCTCCGGCGAGCACGGCGTGGGCATCGAGAAGCGACCCATGATGGCCGAGCTGTTCGGCGAGGACGACCTCGCCGTCATGGAACGCGTGCGCGCGGCGTTCGATCCCGGGCGCCGGCTGAATCCGGGCAAGATCCTGCCGGGCGGCTCGGGCTGCGGCGAGGCGCACGGGCACGGCCGCGCCCCGGCGCAGCTCGGCGGCATGCACCTGCGACCCGACGCGGAGGGCCCGTGGATCTGACGCCCGCGCGATTCGCGATCTCCGGGCGTGCGCCGCGAGAGCTGTGGATGCCCACGAGTCCCGAGGCCGTCGCCGAAGCGGTGCGCGAGTGCGCCGCCGCGCACGAGACGCTCGCGCCCTGGGGCGGCGGCGTGTCGCTGGCGCACGAACCGCCGCCCGAACGCTGCGAACGCGCGCTGTCGCTCGCCGCGCTGGGCGGGATCGTGTCGTACGAGCCCGACGACTTCACGGTCACCGCACGCTGCGGGATCTCGATCGCCGAGCTGCGCGCGACGCTGCGCGCGCGTGGACAGGAACTGCCGCTCGAGGCGCCGGACGAAGACCGGGCCACGCTCGGCGGCGTGCTCGCCGCGAACGCGTCCGGGGCACGGCGGCTGCGCTTCGGCGCACCGCGCGACCGCATCCTCGGCGCACGGTTCGTGACGGGTGACGGCGTGCTCGCGCGCACCGGCGGCCGCGTGGTGAAGAACGTCGCCGGACACGCGGTGCACCGCCTGCTCGTCGGCTCCGAAGGCGCGCTCGGCGTGTTCGTCGAAGCCTCGCTCAAGCTGCTGCCGCTGCCGCCCGCGCGCGTCGTGCTCACGCACGGCGCCGATGCGGCGGCGCTCGCGGACGCCGCCCGCTGGAGCGCGTTCCCGCGCCGCGAGTGCGCGGTGCTCACCGTGCTCGGGCCACGCGCCGCGCCGTCGTTCACGGTGCCCGGAGCGCCCTTCACGGTCTTCACCGGCTTCGAGGACGACGCGGTGTGGACCGCGGACGGCGTGCGCTTCACCGAGGCCGCGCTCGGCGCGGCGCGGGCGCGGCGCGACGGCGCCGACGTGCCGCCACTGTGGCGCGAACTCGCGGACTGCGAGGAGCGCGACGGCGTGCGGCTCACGTTCACGAGCGCGCACCGCACGCCGGACGCGATCGCGTTCCTCGCGGGTCGCGCGGTGGCGGAGACGCTCGTGTTCCACGCCGCGCACGGGCGGCTGCACCTGTGGCCCGCGCCGGAGGAAGCGCCCGCGCTGCTCGCGCTCGCCGCGTCGCACGGCTTCACGCCGATCGCGGCGCGCGGCGTGGCGCTGCCGCCGCGCCCGTCGGCCGGCGTCACGCGCGCGCTGCGCCTGCGGCTCTCGGACGCGCTGGATCCGGCGCGCGTGTTCGCG
>JBGANH010000168.1:0-10387 GCA_044222365.1 Candidatus Eiseniibacteriota bacterium | reverse complement strand
GCGCTCGAGAAGTTCCAGCTCGCGCTGTCGCTCGAGGCGCAGCGCGCGCCGGCCGCGGCGATCGCCGCGTACCGCAGCGCGGTGAAGATCGACTCGACCATCGCGCAGGCGCACTACCGCATGGGGCTGCTGTACGCGGGCGTGGGTCAGCACCGTGCGGCCGCGACCGAGTTCGCCGCCGAGATCGTGCATCACCCCGGCGATCGCGCGGCGGCGCGCATGCTGGGGCTCGCGCTCGCGCAGGACGGGGACACGCTGCACGCGCTGCAGCAGCTGCGCCGCCTCGTGCAGCTCGAGCCGAAGGACGCCGAAGCATGGCGTGCGCTGGGCTTCGCGTTCAGCGTGGCCGAGCGTCCCGCCGACGGCGAGCGCGCGTTCCGCCGCTCGCTGGCGCTGCGCCCGGACGACGGCGCCACGTGGCGCGACCTCGGCGCGCTGCTCGCGGCGACACGCCGTGACGACGAGGCGCGCCGGGCCTACCGCAAGGCCGCCACCGCCGACCCGCGTGACGCCGCCTCGCTCGTGAATCTCGGCAATCTCGAGCGCCGCGCGAAGCGCCCGGAGGCCGCGCTCGCCGCCTACCGCGAGGCCGAACAGCGCGACTCGACGCAGACCCTCGCGTATCGCGCGCAGGTGCAGGTGCTGATCGAACAGAAGCGCGAGCTCGAGGCGGGCGCGGTGTTCCGCCGTTGGCTCGCCGTGTACCCCGACGAGACCGCCACGCGCGTCGAAGCGATCCAGCTGTTCCAGGGGCTCGGGCGCCACGACATCGCGCTCGAACTGGCGCGCGACGGGATCCGCCGCAACGCCGGCTCGGGCGAAGCGCGGCTGGCCTACGGCATGGCGCTGCACTCCGACGGGCAGACGCGCGACGCGCTCGAGGAACTGCGCAAGGCCGAATCGTGGCTTTCGAAGCCGGAGCAGCGCGTGCGCGTGGGCGCGCTCATCCGCTCCATGCGCGCGAACGCTCCCGACTCGCTGCGCGCGGTGTTCGAAGCGGACAGCGCCAAGTACGAACGCGCAGCCGGAGGCGACGGCCGCTGACCGCGCGCCGCGCACGAGAACGCCCCGCGGGCCCGAAGGCCGGCGGGGCGTTTCGTTCGGCGGGGAGCGCCGTACGTCTAACGCACGCGCACGATGCGCTGCGTGAACTCGCGGCCCTCGAGCGTGGCGCGCACGAAGTACACGCCCGGTGCGGCCACGTGACCGCGCGCGTCGCGTCCCGTCCACGCCGCGAGATGCTGCCCCGCGGGCAGCCGGCCCGAAGCGAGCACGCACACCTGGCGGCCCTGCTGGTCGTAGACGCGCATGTTCACGTCGCTCTCGCGCGACAGCCCGAAGCGCAGCGTGCTCGTCTCGCGCATCGGGTTCGGCGACGCCGCGCCGAGGAACGCCATCGCGGGCGTGCCGCCCTCGACACCCACGGAGGGCTCGGGCAGCGCGAACGCCGCGTCGCTCTCGTTGCCGTGCACGTCCACCGACACGAGCTTGATCCACAGGCCCGGTTCGATGTCGCCGAGCCACGTGGTGTCCATGAGCGTGTGGCGGAACGTGAACTCGTTCGGCACGAACCACCACTCCTGGCCGAAGTACATCTTGTACTTCCAGAAGTCGGCCTCACGGCTGCGCGCCCACTTCGCGCGCGCCTGGCCGTTGCCGATGCTGAGCACGAGGAAGCCGGCCGGCGTCGCGGGCGGCTGCGAGTCGAGCGAGAGCCCGCTGTCCGGCGCGCTCCACCACGAGTGCGTGCGGTCGATGCCCTCGGCCTCGACCTTGAACGCGGTGCGCGGCGTGATCACGCCGGGCGTCGAGTCCGCGGTGGTCGCGCCGTTGCGCACGTAGAAGGCGCCCTGCGTCGGGCCGGCGGAATCCACGGCCGCCCACTCGCCGCCGGGAGCGCGGCGCCACAGGCGGTACTGGAACACGTTCAGCGTCGGCGCCTCGAACAGCGAGGCCTGCCAGGTGATCGCGACGTGGCCGCCGTTGTCGTTGGGCACGTCGGTGATCGCGGTGATCACCGGCTCGCTCGAGCCGAGCGTGCCGTCCTCGAGCACGCGCTGGGCGTACAGGTCCACGAGCAGGTTGCGCGAGTCTTCCCACACGGCGATCGCGCCGCCCGTGGCGTCCGGGACGAGCGAGGGGTAGAGCTGCGCGGCCGGCGCGTTGCAGAGCGGCAGGCCGTCGCCGTTCCACACCGGCGCCCCTTCGAAGTTCACGTGCTGCGTGTACAGGTCCACGTTGGCGCCGCGCTGGTCCTGCCAGCACAGGATGATGCCGCCGGTCGTGTCGCGCACCATCTGCGGCTCGAGCTGCGCACCGGGTGCGGTGCACACGGCGATACCGTTGATCTGCCAGATCGGCCAGCCGGTCGAATCGAGGTGGTGCGCGTAGATGTTGTCGTTGTTCGAGCGCGCGTCCTCCCACGCCACGAACATGCCGTCGGCGCCGTCGTGCTGCAGCACGGCGAACTGCTGGTCGTTCGAGGCGTCGCAGACCACGAGGCCGTTCGCGGCCCAGAGCTTCGCGCCGGAGGCGTCGATGCGCTGGCCGTAGATGTCGGAGTTGCCCGAGCGCGTGTCGCTCCACACGAAGAGCGCCCCGCCCGCGGTCGCCTCGGCGACGGACGCCGAAATCTGGTCGCCCGCGCCGTTCGCGAGCACGATGCCGCCCACGCCCCACGGCTGCGTGCCGCCCGCGGTGAGGTGCGCCATGTAGAGGTCGCTGTTCGAGCCGTTGCGGAAATCGTTCCACACGAGGAACGCGCCGCCCGCGCCGTCGGAGGCGAGCGCCGGCGCGTCCTGGTCGAACGCCGCCGCCGCGACGATCACGCCGTTCGGGGCGAGCGTGGGCGCGCCGGACCCGTTCAAGTGCTGCACGTACACGTCCGAGGTGGCGCCGCCACGGAAGTCGGTCCACGCGACGATCGCGCCGCCCGCGCCGTCGGAGACGAGCGCCGGATCCACCTGGTCGCCGTTCGCGGCGGAGACGATCACGCCGTCGGTGGCCCACAGCCGGTTGCCGTCGCCGTCGAGGCGCTGGGCGTACACGTCGTACGACGTGCCGCGATGGTCCTCCCACGTGACGACGACGCCGCCCGCGCCGTCGGCGACGAGACGCGGCATGTCCTGCAGTCCGGAGGCCGAGCACACCGGAACGCCGTCGGCGCTCCACACGCGGTTGCCCGCGCGGTTGATGCGTTGCGCGTACACGTCGTATCCGCCGGAGCGAAGGTCGGCGAAGACGAGGAACGCGCCGCCGTCGCCGTCGGGAACGGCGAGCGGGCGGTGCTGGTCGGCGAGAGCGGTGACCACGGGCGTGCCCACCGGCGTACGTCCCCATCCGGCATGGGCGGGAACGGCGGAAGCGGCGAGCGCGAAGGCGGTGAGAACGGCGAGCAGGCGCATGCTGTCGGTCTGGGAGGTGAGCTCGGGGTCCGGTGTCGCGCGCGCCGTCGGTCGGCCGCACGCCGCGTGACGCAAGCAAGAGAGGTCACGAGGCCGTAAAAGGCTACCGGAGCACGAGGGCACGCGCCTAGTTCAATCTCACGATTCACGCGTTCCGGTGCCTCGAACATGGGGGAAACCGCCCGATTCCGGCCCCTCGGGTGGTGCCGCGGCGGTCTCCGGGCTTCCGCTGCGGCTCCGGCCGCCGGTGCCGGGGCGGTGGCCGCCGCGGAAGCGCTCGGCTACATTGGCCGCGGCCGCGCACTCCATCCGCGCGCCACCCACTCCTATCCACCCGAAGGACGCCGACGACGCATGTCCGCCACCACCCGCACGCTCTACCTGGCCGCGCCGCGCGGATTCTGCGCCGGCGTGGACCGCGCCATCGACATCGTGGACATGGCGCTCGACGTCTACGGCGCCCCGATCTGGGTGCGCCACGAGATCGTGCACAACCGCCACGTGGTGGACGACCTCAAGCGCAAGGGCGCGATCTTCACCGACGACCTCGCCGAAGTGCCCGAGGGCGCGGTCGTGATCTTCTCGGCGCACGGCGTGTCGCCCGCGGTCCGCGCCGAGGCGAAGGCGCGCAAGCTCCGCGCGCTCGACGCCACGTGCCCGCTCGTCACCAAGGTACACTTGGAGGCGCTGCGCTACGCGAAGGACGGCTACTCGATCGTGATGATCGGGCATCGCAACCACGTCGAGGTGATCGGCACGCTGGGCGAGGCGCCCGACGCGATCGTCGTGTGCGAGAACGTCGCCGAGGTCGAGGCGCTCGAGCTGCCGAACCCCGAGAAGGTCGCGTACATCACGCAGACCACGCTGTCGCTCGACGACTGCAAGGCGATGGTGGACGCGTTGCGCCGCCGCTACCCGATGGTCAAGGAGCCGGCCAAGGACGACATCTGCTACGCGACGCAGAACCGCCAGAACGCGGTGAAGGTGATGGCGCCCAAGGTCGCGACCGTGCTCGTCGTGGGCGCGCCCGCGAGCAGCAACGCCAACCGCCTCGTCGAGGTCGGGCAGGCGCTCGGCGCGGACTCGCACCTGATCGAGTCGGCCGAGGACATCCGCGCCGAGTGGCTCACCGGCGACGTCGGGCTGACGGCCGGCGCCTCGACCCCCGAGAACATCGTGCAGGCGTGCGTGGACCGCATCTGCTCGCTCGGCGACTACAAGGTCGAGCAGTTCCAGCTGGTCGAGGAGCGCGTCGTGTTCCCGCTGCCGGGCGAACTGCTCGTGGCGGCGCAGGACAAGGGCGTCGCGCTCACCGGCGGCAACGCGATGGCCGCCGAGCGCGCGCGCACGACACGGGGCAGCGCGAATTAGGGCGCTCGGCGCCTCCGGCGCCGGGGATGTCGCGACGCCGCGCTTGAGACTTCAGCGCACGATCGCGATCCGCCGCGTGAGCGCCACGCCCTGCGACGTGGTCAGCCGCGCGAAGTAGAGCCCGGGCGCGAGCGCTTCGCCGTCCTCGATCCGCACGCGGTGCTCGCCGGGCGCGAACGCGCCGTCCGCGAGCAGGCGCACGCGCCGCCCCGCCACGTCGTGCAGCGCCAGCGACACGCGCGCGGCCGCGGGCAGCGAGAATCGCAGCGTCACCGCCGCGCCGGAACGCGCCGGGTTCGGCCACGGCGCGGCGAGCGCGAACACGTCCGCATGTCCGGACGGGGGCACGTCGAGCACCGGCACGCCGGGCGTGCCCGTCGAGTCCATGCGCTGCGCGTACAGGTCGAGCCCGGTCGTCGCGACCGTGCGGTAGTCCTGCCACAACGCGATCACCCCGTGGTCGGTCGCGAACGCCTGCGGCGCCTGCTGGTCGCCCGTCACCGCGCTCGCGAACGTGCGGCCCGCGTCCTCCCACGCGAGCGAGCGGTCCCAGCGCACGTGCTGCGCGCGCACTTCGTAGAAGTACGTCGTCGTGTCCACGGCCGTGCCGACCAGGTAGGCGCCGCCCGCGCCGTCGCGCGCGAGCGTCACGTACATCGTGCGCCCGAGCGTGTCGGGCGAGACGGGCTGGCCGTGCGGTCCCCAGTCGAGCGTGCCGTCCGCGGCGATGCGCTGCACGGACTCGAACCCGCCGTTCGTCGTGCTCACGAGCGTCGCGCCGCTGTCGCCGGCGCAGGCGCCCGTCATGATCTCGCTCCACGCGGTCGCGGGCAGCACCTGCGCCCAGCGCACGGTCGCGCCCGTGCCGTCGAGGTCGCGGTACCACGGCGTCGGCACGATGGCCGTGTCGTGCACGAGGAAGCGTGCGCCGCCCGCGAGTCCCGGCGCGAGGTAGTGCGTGCGCGAGGCCGCGCGCGTGGTGTCCGTCACCGCGACGCCGGTCGCGCCCCACTGCACGGCGCCCGAGCCGCTCACGCGCTGCGCACGGATGCTGCGCGGCGTCGAGCCCTGCACCCACGACAGCACCATGCCGCCCGCGCCGTCCTCGAGCACGCGCGGATCGGTCTGGTTGCCCGCCGGTCCGCCGATCGCGACGCCGGTCGTGCCCCACAGCTGGAATCCCGCCGCGTTCATGCGCTGCGCGCGCAGGCGGGTGCCGGTCGCGGCGTCGTACGAGTACCAGACCGTCAGGAACCCGCCCGCGCCGTCGCTCACGAGCGAAGGGGCGTAGTCGTTCGCCGCATCGAGGCGCGCGGCGCGGAAGCCGCTCGCCAGCCACTGCGGCGCGCCGGCGGCGTCGAGGTGCTGCGCCCAGATGTCGTTGTTGCCCGTGCGGCCGTCGCTCCAGGCCACGTACACGCCGCCCGCGCCGTCGCCGCACAGCGCGGGACGGTCCTGCGTGCCGAGGTCGGTGCACACGGCGACGCCGTTCGCGCCCCAGAGCGGCACACCTGCGGCGCTCACGTGCTGCGCGTACACGTCGGAGTTGTTCGGCAGCGACACCGTGCGGCCGCGGTCGTCGCGCCAGACCACGAACAGCCCGCCCGAGCCGTCCTCGATCGCCTGCGCGTACCACTGGTAGTCGGCGGCGGTGCACAGCGGCAGCCCACCGTCGTCCGGGTGCAGTGGCCAGCCGGCGAAGGCGGGAGCGGGCGTGAGCAGCGCGAGCGACGCGAAGCAACAGAGCGCCGCGGCGAAGCACACGCGCGCGCGAAGGCGGGACACGAGGGAGTGCATGACGAAGCTCCGGCGCGCGCCGTGGAGGAGTGTGGCCGCGCGGCGACCGGCGGTGCCGGGCCGAACCCGAGCGCGCGCGGCGATCCGTGCGCGCCCCAACGGCCGCACGTTACACCCGGAGCGCTCCCTTGTTCACCTGAACGGCTTGCGCGCGACGACCTGCACCACCGCGGCCATGCCGGAGTGGTAGCGGCCCTCGACCACTTCGCGTTCGATCTCGCGGGCGAGCGTGAACTCGAGCCCGGCGAGTTCCTCGCGCAGCTCGGCGAGCGTCATGAGCTTGCTTTCGTCCTTCGGGCCGCCGCCCTCGCGCCCGAACTGCTCGGGACGGTAGGCCTCGAGCAGGAGCACGCCGCCCGGCTTGAGCCCCGCGACCACGCGCGGGTGCAGCGCGAGCCGCACCTCGCGAGGCACGTGCGCGAAGATCGAGACGATGCCGTCCCACGCGCCGGGCGCGATCGGCCACGTGGCGAGGTCCCCGACTTCGGTGTGGAGCCGCATGCCGTACCGGGCCGCGAGACGCTGCGCCTTGGCGAGGCCCACGCTCGACAGGTCCACGCCCGTCACTTCGTGCCCGAGCCGGGCGAGATGCACGGCGTTGCGCCCTTCGCCTTCGGCCAGGCACAACACGCGGCCTGCGGGCGGCAGGAGGTGCGCGCTCTCGCGCAGGAAGTCGTTGGGTTCGGAGCCGAACGCCCAGCCGGGAACGGCGTAGCGTTCGTCCCAGTCGGGTGGTTTCGGAGTGCCGGTCTCGGACATGCCCGCAACATAGGGCTCCCGCCGCGGCGCGGAAAGTCGCCCGTGCGACGGGAGGCGCCGCCGCTTCGCGCGCCGCGGTCTCGCATGGCGCGCTGTGGCGGGGCAGGCGCTGCGTTTGGCGAGTGCGCCCGTGTCCTCTAAGGTGCGTCGGCCATGCTGACAACCCGCGCCTATTTCCTGCCCGCCGTTCCCACCATGCTCATCGACGAGCAGCGCGGGGACGTGACCGAGATGATCGAAGCCCTGTCCGCGAGCGGAGACCGGCTCGCGGCCGAAAAGCCCGACGTGATCGTCGCGCTTTCTCCCCGCTGGGTGAGCCCCGGCCCGTTCGGCGTGGACGATTCCCGCACGCACCGCTCCGTCGTGGACCTGCCGGGATTCGGCGTGGAGCCGCGCTACGACTGCCCCGGCCACCAGGCGCTCGCGCGCACGCTGGTCGAGTTCGCGAACAAGTCGGGCGTGCGCGCCGCGATCGCGCGCCGTGGCGCCGACAGCGCCGTGTCCATTCCGCTGCACTTCTTCGCCCGCGCGCGCCGGATTCCCGTGGTGCCCGTCTCGATCGGCGAAGGCTCGCGCGAGGAGCATCGCGCCTGGGGCGCGGCGCTGCGGCACGCGCTCACGGCGTTCGAAGGCAAGGCGGCGTTCGTGGTCGGCGGCGCGGTGCAGTGGAGCGTGCACGACTTCAACCTGCGCCGTGAAGTCGAGGAGGGCTACGCGCTCGACCAGCAGGTGCAATCGGTGCTGCGGCGCGGGGCGTGGAGCGAGCTCGAGAAGGTCGTCGCCGGCGCCGGCAAGCGCGCGACGCCCGAGGCCTCGCTGCTGCACCTCGAGGTGCTGCGCGGCTTCGTGCTGATCGAAGGCACGCCCGGCGACGTGCTCGAGTACGAGACCTCGCCCGGCATCGGCACAGTGCTCGCCGAGTTCCCGCTCGTGCAGCCGGAGAGCGCCGGCGACTGAGCCGGCGCGACCGCTCCGTGCGCGTCCTGCTCGTCAACGCCTTCCACTGGCTCAAGGGCGGGGTCGAGCGCACCTACTTCGACGAGTCGCGCTGGCTGGGCGCGGCCGGGCACGACGTGGCGCACTTCGCCACGGCGGACGCCCGCAACGCGCCCTCGCCGACGGCGGCGTACTTTCCGCCGGGCGTGGACTTCTCCGAAGCCGGCTCGCCGCTCGCGCAGTTGGCGGCGCTGCCGCACGCGATGTGGTCGGGGCGCGCCGCGGACGGCATGGCGGCGCTGCTCGCGCACTTCCGGCCCGACATCGCGCACTTCCACGCGCCCTCGCGCCACCTGACGCCTTCGGTGTTCGCGCCGCTGGCGCGAGCGGGCGTGCCGGTCGTGATGACGCTGCACGACTTCAAGCCCTGGTGCACGAACCGCCTGCTCTACGCGCACGGCGAGATCTGCGAGCGCTGCCGTGGCGGCAAGCACTGGAACGCGATCGCCGTCGGCTGCGTGCAGGGCTCGCGCGCGAAGAGCGCGGTCGCCGCGGCCGAGGCGTACCTGCACGACGCGTGGCGCGCGTACGCGTCCGTGCGCACGTGGATCGCGCCGTCGCAGTTCGTGTACGACAAGGCGCTCACGTTCGGCGTCGAGCGCGCGCGGCTGCGCGTGCTCTCGCACGGCGTCGAGGCGGCGTCGCCCGCCGCCGCGGTCGCGTTGCCTGCGCACCTGCCCGCGCGCTACGCGCTGTTCGCGGGCCGGCTGTCGGTCGAGAAGGGCGTGCGGCTGCTGCCGGACATCGCGCGCGCGATCGCGCCCGAGGCGCTGGTCGTGTGCGGCGACGGCCCGCTCGGCGCGTGGCTCGACCAGCAGGCGCTGCCGAACGTGATCCGCATGGGCCACGTGGACGACGCGACGCTCGCGGCGCTGCGCGCGCGCGCGGCGGTGATGGTCGCGCCGAGCCTCTTCGTGGAGCACTTCGGCTACAGCGTGGCCGAGGCGCTGCTCGACGCGCGGCCGGTGGTCGCCGCGCGCATCGGCGCGCTGCCCGAGCTGATCGAGCACGAAGTCACGGGGCTGCTCGCCGAACCGGGCGACGGCGCCACGTTGGGCGCGCACGTGAAGCGCGCGCTCGGCGATCCCGCGGCCGCGGCCGCGTGGGGCGAAGCGGGCCGCGAACGCGTGCGGCGCATGAGCGCGCCCGAGAGCCACGTGCGCGCGCTCGAGGCGATCTACGAGGAGGCGCGACGCGCATGAACGTTGCCGGGATGAACTGGATGCAGGTCGAGGAGCAGCTCAAGCGCGACGACCGCTGCGTGCTGCCGATCGGCTGCACCGAGCAGCACGCCTACCTGAGCCTCGCCACCGACACGATCCTCGCCGAGAAGCTCGCGCACGACGCGGCCGAGCCGCTCGGCGTGCCGGTGTTCCCGGTGATGCCGTACGGCATCACGCCCGGCTTCTCGGCGTATCCCGGTACCGTGAGCGTGCGCATCGAGACGCTGTGCGCGGTCGTGCGTGACGTGCTCGACGCGCTCGCGCAGCAGGGCTTCCGCCGCGTGCTGATCGTGAACGGTCACGGCGGCAACGCGCCGGTGCACGGTTTCGTGAGCGAATGGATGGCCGCGCGCGAGCACCAGGCGAAGGCCGGCGGAGCCGGAGGCTCCGCGATGTCGCGCATGCAGGTAAAGATCCACGACTGGTGGAACGCGCCGCTCGTGTGGAAGCAGGTCGCGGCGATCGATCCCGTGGCCTCGCACGCGTCGTGGATGGAGAACTTCCCGTGGACGCGCATCGCGGGCGTGACGCCGCCAGCGGTGCAGAAGCCCGAGCAGCCGTACGCCGACTGGAAGCATCTCGGTCCCGCCGCGATCCGCGAAAGACTCGGCGACGGCAACTTCGCCGGGCGCTACGTGCGCGAGGACGACGAGATGTACGCGATCTGGCGCGTCGCCGTGGACGAGACGCGCGCGCTGCTCGAGTCCGGCTGGGAGTAGGCGGCCGCGGCTACTTCTGCGAGCCGTACTCCCACGGATCGCGGCCGCGCTCCAGCGCCACGCCGAGCGCGAGCACGACGCGGTTGACCGAGTTGTAGTACGCCGCGATCTCGACCGC
>JBGANH010000167.1:0-10406 GCA_044222365.1 Candidatus Eiseniibacteriota bacterium | reverse complement strand
CCTCTACTACTTCACGGTGCAGGCGGTGGACCCGATCTTCGCGGGCTCCACGCTGCCCGCGTGGCAGACGCTGATCTCGCCGGCGCTGCTCGACGTCGAGGACGGATCGGATGCGCTGCCGCTCGCCTGCGCGATCCCCGAAGTCACACCCAACCCGGCGCGCGGTCCGGCGACGGTGCGGTTCGACCTGCCGCATGCGGCGCGCGTGCACCTCGCGGTCTACGACCTGAGCGGCCGGCGCGTGCGCACTCTGCTCGACGCCACGATGGCGGCGGGGCGGCAGGCGGCGCAGTGGGACGGCGTCGCCGAGGACGGCTCGCGCGCGGCGGCGGGCTATTACTTCGTGCGCATGAACGCGGGAGGGCACGCGCTCACGCGCCGGCTGGTGCTGGCGAGGTAAGGGTGCACACCGGCCGGGGCCCTGCGATGCAGTTCTCACTGCATCGCGCCCGGCCGGTTTGCCTACAATCGTGCCCCGTCCGACGGTCGTGCACCCCCACTCCACGAGGCCGCCATGCGCCGGCTCCTGCTCTGCTCGTTCTTCCTGCTGGCGTTCACGGGCGTTCCCGTTCGAGGCGCGCAAGGCGGGGAAGTGCACTGGGCACATTTTCCGGGCAACGTCACCGCCGGACCCGTGTTCACGCTGCCGCTCTCGATCGGGTCTTCGGTGGACGTCCAGGTGTCGACCGGCGGCACGCACGGGCTCACGGCGGTCTCCAACGAAGCGATGGGTGCCGCCGCCACGGGGCTCGCCTACGACTCGCTGCACGTGCTCGCGATCTTCAACGGTGGCGGGCCGGGCTCGGTCACGACCACGATCACGTTCTCGAACTTCCAGCTCGCCCCCGATCATCGGCGTGGATTCTTCCTCGTCGGCGCAGTGAACGGCATGTCGTCTCCGGTCACGATGACCGCCACCGTGCCGGGGCGCGTGCAAACGTGGACGACGGTGGGCGAGACGTTCGACTACGGTCCGACCAACTCGTTCGCGATCACGTGGGACGCGCCGACGGGTACGTTCCAGACCTCGGCACCGGTCGGCATCGACAGCCGTTGCATCGTGCTCGACGTGGGATCGCTCGCGAGCAACGGCACGATCACCGTCACGACGCAGCAGGCGCTGGTGGACGGCATCGTGTTCGCACTCGGCGAGGAACTCGGCGCCACGGCCGCGGTCGAGCCCGGCTCGCGGGCGGAGCTGGCGTTCGCTCCCGTGCGGCCGAATCCCGCCCGCGGCTCCGTGACGTTGGACTTCGCACTCGCTGCGGCAGGGCGTGCGCGGCTGGCGGCCTTCGATCTCTCGGGACGGCGGCTCGCCACGCTGGCCGATCGTGACTTCACGGCCGGATCGCACCTGCTGGACTGGGACCTGCGCGACGACGCGGGGCGCGCGGTGCCGCCGGGGCTCGTGTTCGTGCGACTCGAGTCCGCGCACGGCACGCGCACGCAACGGGTGCTCGTGACGCGCTGACGCGGCCTCTCTCCCGGCGCGGACGGAAAACGGGCGCCGGTCTTCGTGACCGGCGCCCGCTTTCGTTTCTTCGACGCGCTCGAGTGAAGCTGCCGCGCTACTTCGTCTCCGTCCACACCGGCATGCGGCCCGGCGTGTAGGGGGCGCCCGCCTGTTCGAGGCGCGTCTCGAACGCCCGCACGCGGTCGTGCGCGGCACGCAGGTCGGCGAGCACCTTGCCGAACGACGCGCGCGCTTCCTCGTACGCACGCTCGTACGTGCCCGTCGGGCCGTTCGTCGTGCTCCACAGCGAGCCGATGATCAGGTCGGTGCGGCCCTTCAGCGACATGCGCGCCTGGCCCTCGTACTTGGGCAGGAGCTTGTCGCCGTTCAGCGCCTCGTCGATCTGCTTGAGGGCCTGCTTCGTCGCGGCCAGCTCGGCGAGCAGGTCCTCGCCGGGCGTCGGCAGGCTCATCACCGCCGCTTCGAGGTAGGGCAGCACGTCGCTCAGCTGCGAGCGATGCGCATCGGCCGCCGAGATCGCACGCGAGAGCGCGCCGGCCTTCTCGTTGAACGCGCGCAGCGCGACCTGCCCCGCGGGCGGGATGCTCGCCTCGTACAGCGGCACGCACTTCACGGTCTGCGGCGTGCCGACCGCCGTGAGCTTGCGTCCCTCGTTCATGTACATCGTCACCGTGTACGTGCCGGGTGTCACCATCCAGCCCTTCTCGGGCTCGTCCCACGGCGCGGTCTCCGAGGGAGGCGAAAGCTCGATCGGGCCGTAGCGGGCCGTGCGGAAGTCCCACGTCATGCGGTGCAGCCCGGCCTTCAGCGACTTCTTGTACTTGCGGATCACGCGTCCGTCGGCATCCGAGATCACGAACAGGAGCGAGGGCTCCTCTTCGTCGGCTTCCTTCTTGAACTGCTCGTACGTGGGGTAGGGCACGTGCTTGCCCGCGTCCTGCAGCTTCTTCTCCTCGGCGATGCGCTTCTTCTTGAGCGACTTGAAGTCGTCCTTCACCCACCACGTGATCGTCGCGCTCACTTCGGGGTTCGGCGCCGAGTAGAACGACGCGCCCTGGAATCCCAGGCCCGGGAACCCGAGCGGATCGGCCTGCACGTACATCACCGCATCGCTGCACGGCAGCAGCGCGGCGGGCTTCTCGATCGCGGCGGCGTTCAGCGTGCGCAGCGGCGTGTAGTCGTCGAGGATGAACACGCCGCGCCCGTAGGTGGACACCACGAGGTCGTGCTCGTCGCGCTGGAGCGTCAGGTCCATGACCTGCACCGACGCGGGAATCCCGCCGCCGAGCTTGATCCACTCCGGCTTGGGCGTGTTCGAGAAGTACACGCCGCTCTGCGTGCCCACGAACAGCAGGTCGGGATTCACTTCGTCCACGCCGATCGTCCACGTCGCGCCGTGCTTCGTAGGCAGGTTCGCGACGATCGACACCCACGTCCTGCCGCCGTCGCTCGTCTTGTACAGGTACGGCGCGTAGTCGCCGGCGAAGAAGTTGTTGCACGCGACATACGCGACGTTCGCGTCCTTCGGCGACGCCGTGATCTGGTGGATGTGCGCGAACTCCGGCATGCCCGGCAGCGCCGCGCGCTGCCACGTCCTGCCGCCGTCGCTCGTCCAGTGCACGAGCCCGTCGCCCGAACCGGCGTAGAGCCGCTGCTCGTCCACCGGCGATTCGGCGATCGTCGTGATGTGCGCGAACGATCCCTTGTTCGCCATTTCCTCACTGCTCCAGCTGCGGCCCATCAGGTCGTGCATTTCCTTCGGCACGCCGCGCGTCAGGTCGGGGCTGATCTCGCGCCAGCTTTCGCCGCGATCGTCCGAGCGCAGCACGAGCTGCGCGCCGTGATAGAGGCGCTTGTGGTCGTGGCGCGAGACGAGCAGCGGCGTGTCCCAGTCGAACCGGTAAGCCGCCTTGCCCGCTTCCTCGAAGCCCTTCAGGTAGAGCCGCTCGCCCGTGCGCCGGTCGTAGCGCGCGAGCGCGCCGTTCTGTGCCTGCGAGTACACGGTGTTCGGATCGGCCCAGTCCACCTGCGACTGGAAGCCGTCGCCGCCGAGCGTGAAGGTCCAGTCGCCGTTCGTGATGCCGCTCGAGTTCATCGTGCGCGAGGGGCCGCCGAGGCTGTTGTTGTCCTGCGTGCCCACGTAGACGTTGTAGAACGGCTTCGCGTTGTCCACGGTCACGCGGTAGATCTCGGAGATCGGCATGTTCGACTTGAAGTGCCACGTCGCCGCGCGGTCGAACGACTCGTACACGCCGCCGTCGTTGCCCGAGATCATGTGCCGCGTGTCGTCGGGGTCGATCCACAGCGCGTGGTTGTCCACGTGCTTCAAGTCCTCACCGAGCCGCGACCACGACTTGCCGCCGTCGGTCGAGACCTGGTTGAACACGTCCATCGCGAACACGAGGTTCACGTCCTTCGGGTCGCAGAACAGCTTCTGGCAGTAGAACGGGTAGCTCGTCACGTAGTCGCCCGCGCGCGTCCAGCTCGCGCCGCCGTCGGAGCTCACGTACGTGCCCTTGTCCTTCTTCTCCTTCGCGTCCACGACCGCATACAGCCGGTCGGGATTCGCGGGGGAGACCGCCATGCCGATGCGTCCGACCATCTTCTGCGGCAGGCCGCCGGTGAGCCGCGTCCACTTCGTGCCGCCGTCGGTCGTCTTGTAGATGCCGCTCTCGTCACCGCCCGCGATCGTCGTGCTCAGGTAGCGCTGGCGCTGGTGCGCGACCGCGTAGAGCACGTCGGGATTGCGCGGATCCATGTGCAGCTCCCAGACGCCGGTGTGGTCGCTCGGGTGCAGCACGTTGACCCAGGTCTTGCCGCCGTCGGTGGTCTTGAACACGCCGCGCTCGCCGCCCGAAGTGCGGTGCGGACCGTAGGCTGCGACCCACACGGTGTTCGGCTGCTTCGGGTGCACGACGATCGCGCCGATCTGCTGCGATTCCTTGAGACCCATGTTGGTCCAGCTGCCGCCGCCGTCGTCGCTGCGGTACACGCCGTCGCCGGGGACCACGTAGGTCTGCGCGTTGTTCTCGCCCGTACCGGCCCACACGGTGTTCGGGTTCGACGGGTCGTAGGTCACCGCGCCGATCGAGAACGCCGACTGCCCGTCGAACACGGGCGAGAACGTCACGCCGGCGTTGCTCGTCTTCCAGAGCGAGCCGTGCCCGGACGCCACGAACCACTCGGACTTGTCGCGCGGGTTGACCGCGATGCCGACGACACGGCCGCCGGTGACCGCGGGCCCGATGCTGCGGAACGACAGCCCGTCGAGCGAGACTTTGGACAGCGCGGGCTCCGGCACGGCGGGCTTGGCGGCGGGCTTCGCCGCGGGCTTCGACGTGGTCGCGGCGGTCACGGGAAGAGCGAGCGCGAACGACAGCGCGGCGCCCGACAGCATCGCGAGCATGGCCCGCGCGGCGATGGAAGTCTTCATGCGAGGCGGCTCCAGGAGACGGTGAATGGACCAGCAGGGGCGAGCGGCCAAGCTACGGGCAGCGCGGAGGGTTCCGCAACGCCGGGGAAGCCGGGCGCGAGCTCCGGCGGCCCGGTGCGGCGGCCGGGCTGCCGAGCGCGGCACGAGCGCAGTCCCTGGGTGGCCCGAAACGCCACCGCGGGCCTGGCGGGCGGTCGCTGAGCGCGCGTGTGGAGCGGCTCCCGGCGTCGTCCTCGTGAGGCGTGGGTGCGAAGATCCCCGCGGTGCGGCCGCCGGTGACGGCCTCGCCCCGCGAGCGTCAGTGCGAGTGGGGCGGTTCGCCGGCGTCCGCCGATGGGTGCAGCGGCACGACGAGCGTGGAGCGCCGAGCGCCACGCAGCACGCCTTCCGCCACGCTCCCGAGTACGAAGCGGCTGAGCCCGCCGCGGCCATGCGTGCCGACCACGACCAGTGCGGCGTCGATCGACTCGGCCGCACCGAGGATGGTCTCCACCGGCGGGCCTTCTCGCAACAGAACCAGCCCGTTGCCGAGCTGCTTCGAGAGCGACTCGAGCAGTCGCTTCGCTTCTTCACGCCGGGCGTCGAGTACGCGAGGGACGTACGCCGTGAGGAGGGTTCCGGGTGCGATCACGAACCCCGCTTCCGGTGCCGCGAGCAGCGTCACTTCGAGGTCCACGGAGTGGACCACGTACAGTTGGGATTGTCGGCGCTCGGCCTCGGCGCGTGCGGCGTGGACCGCGGGTAGCGCGGGGTCGGAGAAGTCGGTCGCCGCCAGCACGGTTTGCCCCCCTCTCGGGAGCAGCAGCAGCACGGGACAACTCGCCTGGCGGGAGATCCGTTCGACGAGCGAAGCCGGGGACACGCCCGAGTGGAGCTCCGCATTCCCGCTCACGACGACGAGCCCCGCGGAGAGTTCGCGAGCGAGATCGAGGACGGCGGTGTGCGTGGAGCCGGATTCGACCCGAAGGGCGGGTCTCGGCGTCGCAGCCGCGAGAGCACGGTCGCACTGGAGCTCGAGCATGCGCGTGGCCCAGTCCCGGACCTCCTGCGCCCGTGTGCGATCGAACACGTGCAACTGTGGGAAGAGGGGGCGGATGCCCACGATTTCGGGAAGGACGTGGCAACTCACGAGCGGCACCTTCGCGTGGGAGGCGATTGCCGCCGATTCGAGCAGAGCGGAATCACTGCGGGACTTCAGGTCGGAGACGAAGAGGACGGGACCGTGGATCTGCATCGGGCGCTCCTTTCTTCGACGGTCCGGCCGGGGCGACGCCAGCCCCGACGTCTCCGCCGAACGACCCCAACATAGCAAAAATGACCCAGCGGTCATGTTATGAAACGGTGTGAGGCAAGACGCCCGCGAGCGTCGGCCAACAAAAGAACCTTCAAAAACAGGGGTACAACATGCCAGACCGAGCGGGGGCAATCGGTTGACCGTGCGCGCTCACCTCTCTAATATGACCGCCAAGTCAGTTTTGTGACCGATCCGCAGTCCGAGCCACGAGCCGACCGTCGCTGGGTGGGTCGAAGGAGTCGGCCGGAACGCCGCAAACTCCTCACGAGACGAAGCGTGTTCCTGCCCGACCGCCGACGTGCACGGAGCACGGCCATCGCGAACCGAACGTCGAAGACCTCGCGCGCCGGCCCGCATCCCGGTGCCGGCTCTCCCCGAAGCGAACGTGACGAAAGGAGCGACCCATGCCACGTGAAGACATCGCCCACTGGGCGGTCGTGATCGTATCGGCGGGCGCCGCCGGACTCGTCGGCTGGCTCGTACGCCGGCTGCTCGACGCGTGGCGCTCGCCGAAGTCCGGAACCGCCGGTTCGGACCGGAACGAAGCGCTGCTGGCGGCGATCGCACCGCACGTTCCGCTCTGGTGCGCCACAGCGGCAGCCGTCGTGTCCGTTCGGGCGGCGGGAGTGGGTGCGCCGGCCGTGGCGAGCGTCGACCGCTTCGCTCTGGCGTCTCTGCAACTCTCGGTGACGTTCGTGCTCGCATCGTTCCTGACACGGCTCATCGCGAGCCGTGCGGAACGCTGGCCCGGCAGCCTGCCCGCCACGACGCTCACCCAGAACGCAGTGCGCATCACCGTGGTGGCGCTCGGGCTGCTGGTCGTGCTCGGCAACTTCGGCATCGCCATCGCACCACTGCTGACCGCGCTGGGCGTGGGTTCGCTCGCCGTGGCGCTCGCCCTGCAACCGACGCTTTCGAACCTGTTCGCGGGGCTGCACATCACGCTCGCCCGGCGCATTCGCGTCGGGGACTTCGTCGAACTCGAGGCGGGCCAGCAGGGGTACGTCACCGACATCGGGTGGCGCTCGACGCTGATTCGCGAGCTGCCCAACGACCTCGTCGTCGTGCCGAACTCCCGTCTCGCGGAGGCGATCGTCCGCAACTACTCGCAGCCCGACGCCGAGCAGGCGGCCCTCGTCCAGCTCGGCGTCGCCTACGGATCCGACCTGGAACAGGTCGAGCGCGTCACCGTCGAAGTCGCACGCGAAACCATGCGCAGCGTGACGGGCGCCGTCGCCCAGTTCGAGCCGTTCATCCGATTCCACACGTTCGGCGATTCCGCGATCGAGTTCACCGTCATCCTGCGCGTGCGCGAGTTCGTCGATCGCTACGTCGTGATGCACGAGTTCATCAAGCGCATTCACCGGCGCTACGCCGAACTGGGGATCGAGATCCCGTTCCCGCAGCGCAGCGTGCACCTGCTGCCCCACTCCACGAGCACGACGTGAGCGTTCCTGTCGTGCCGGGGCCGCCCCGGATCCGTGCCGGAGCGGCCCCGCCGTCCGCCGATTCGCGAGCTCGCAAGGCAGGGATTACGGCGTCGCCTCACGCTCGCGACGCCGCCACGCGGTCAGCACCGCGCGTGCTTCCGGATCGGGACGCGCCGGAAGCTTGCGGTACTCGGAGCAGTCGTCCTTGCGGGCGAGCAGCTTGTGGTTGACCAGTTCGCGCCGGAGCGTGGCGTGATCGCCGAACAGGTGCGCGGACTTGAGCACGGCGTTCACTTCCTTCTCCGTGTACGTGCGCTTGGGCTCGAACTTGGTCCACAGCACCCACAGCGCGAGCCGCTGCACGGCGAACTTGCTCGGCCAGCGCACGAGCCGGCCCGCGGCGTCGAACCCCCGCAGCGCCTTGCGCGCGTGCTCCGAGAGCGGCAGCGGCACGGTGTCGTCGTCCGGCGTGCGCGCCGCGCGCGGCACGCTCATCGCCGCGCGCAACGACTGCAGGTTGCGGTGACCCGCGGCGCGGGCGATCAAGTTGAGCATCTCGACGTGCGTCGGTGGCGTTTCGGGCCCGCGTTCCGCGAGCGCGCGGGCGAGCACCCGGGCGAACGTGGAAAGGTCGGGCGTGGTGAAGGCGATCAACTCTCGGGGCATGGCGCAACCTCGTCTGCGTGACGCGCGCTCGCGGCCTGCATGCAGGCTGCCGGGGGTCGCCGACTTGCCGGCCGGGCGCGCCGCACACGGGGTGCGACTCGATGGCCGATTGGGAAATGGCAGGTTTAGCTCGCGAGCAGGGCCCGCGCGGCGACGCCTGGGTGGACTGCCGACCCGGCGCACACGATAGCCGATCGTGGCCGCGGCCGCGAGAGAGGCGGCCGGAAAAGCCGCCACGTATGACGGCCGTCATGGCCGCCGGCGCCCGGCGGTGAAATGGTCCGCCCCGACTCCGGGACGCCTCCGCGCGAGATCGCGGGGTGGGCGCCTTCCGGTCCCTCACGAGGATCGCTCAGTGCTCCAGAATCCGATCGACCGCCTGCTCGCCGAGCATGCCGACCTGCTGGGCCGCCTCGAACCGTTCCGGCGCGCCGTGCACGAATACTCCGGCAGCACGGGGGCCGCGCGTGAGGCGCATCTCGCCGCCCTGCGCGACGGAGTGCTGCTGCTGACCACGGACCTGCACGCGCACTCGCTTCGCGAGGACGACGTCTTCTTTCCCGCCGTCGAACGTGTGCTCGGCGGTGAGTTCGCGCCCACGATCGTCATGCGCTCCGAGCACCAGAGCATCCGCAACGGCGCCGGCATCTTCGCGGAAACGCTGCGCGAACTGCAGGACGTGCAGCACCCGGCGATCGTCGAGGGCGGCGCCCAGCTGCGTGAGCTGGTCGAGCGGGGTGGAGCCGTGGACGAGATGTGCGCGATCGGTTCGCGCGTGCTCGAACTGATCGACGATCACTTCGCGAAGGAGGAGCAGGTGCTCTTCCCGATGGCCCGCGATCTGTTCGATCGCGAATCGCTCGAACGCGTCGCCCGCGAAATGGAGGCGCTCGGCACGCGCTGACGCGGACACCGGGCGGCCGAAGGCGTATCTTGCGAGGGCGCCGCGGCCTCCGGGCCGCCCTCGTCCCGACGAACCGCACACTGAGCCGACCGATGGACCTGCCCGAACCCGCCGAGCCCGCACCGCACGATCACCCGAACCCGTTCGCCCGTCTGCCGCTCGTGCGCTGGGCCGTGCAGGTGGTGTGCGCGGCGTTCGTCGTGCTCGTCGGCTTCGAGTTCGCGCGCTTCCACGCCGCCGCGCTCGCGGGTGCGACGACGCTGCCCGCGCGTCCCGCGTCCGTCGAGGCGCTGCTGCCGCTCAGCGCGCTCATGGCGCTGCGGCGATTCCTCGCGACCGGCGCGTGGGACGACCTTCACCCGGCCGGTCTCACGATCCTCGTGGCGGTGATCGCGAGCGCGCTGCTCGCGCGCAAGGCGTTCTGCTCGTGGGTGTGTCCCGTCGGCACGCTGTCGCGCGCGCTCGAGTGGGTGGGAGGACGGCTCGGCTGGATGCGCCGCCGCAAGCCGAGCCAGAAGAAGAGCGCGTTCGCGCTGATCGGCCACGCACCCAAGTACGTCGTGCTCGGCTTCTTCCTCTACATGATGTTCGTGGTGATGGACGTGCGCACGGTGGGCGAGTTCCTCGGCTCGCCGTACAACCACGTCGCCGACGCGCGCCTGCTCGCGTTCTTCGCCGCACCCTCGGGCACGGCGATCGTCGTGATCGGAGCGTTCTTCGTGGGTTCGCTGTTCGTGCGCCACCTCTGGTGCCGGTTCGTGTGCCCGTACGGCGCGTTCCTCGGACTCGTCGCCTGGGCGTCGCCGCAGCGCGTCGTGCGTGACGCAGTCACCTGCACGTCGTGCAAGCGCTGCACGCAGGTCTGTCCGAGCGCCATTCGCGTGCACACGGAACTGGTCGTGCTCACGCCCGAATGCACGGGCTGCATGGACTGCGTGACCGTGTGCCCGGTCGAGGACTGCCTCACGGTCGGCGCGCCGCGCCGGAAGGGCTGGTCGCCCGTGTGGGTGCCCGTGGTCGCGATCGCGGTGCTGCTCGGCGCGTACGCGTTCGCGCGCGCCACCGGCCGTTGGTACTCGAAGGTGCCCGCGGCGGAGTTCGCGGAGCGCTACCGCGCCGAGGCGAGGGAGGCGCGCTTCTCGCGCGAACACGGCGCGCGGTCTCGCTGATCGCCCGGTCGCGGCCGCGAGCGTGCGGATTGCACG
>JBGANH010000166.1:0-10442 GCA_044222365.1 Candidatus Eiseniibacteriota bacterium | reverse complement strand
CACGATCGCGCCCTCGGGCATGTTGTCCACGAGCGCCGTGCACGACTGCCGCGGCCGCCCGTTGATGAGCATGGTGCACGCGCCGCAGACCTCTTCGAGGCACGAGCAGTCCCACGACACGGGCGTGGTCTTCTGGCCCTGCTTGGTGACCGGGTTCTTGCGGATCTCCATGAGGCACGAGATCACGTTCATGTTCTGCTGCCACGGCAGCGAGAACTCTTCCCAGCGCGACGCCGCGGTGGGCGAGTCCTGGCGCCGGATACGCAGTTCGATGTTCTGGCGGGGCATCTCGCTCACCTCCTAGTCGTACTTCCGCTCGACGGGCGGGCAGAGGGACACGTCGACGGTGTCGTAGCGGAACCTGGGGCCGTCGGGCGTGAAGTCGGCGACGGTGGTCTTCATCCACTTCTCGTCGTCGCGCTTCGGGAACTCCGGCTTGTAGTGGGCGCCGCGGCTCTCGTCGCGGGCCAGCGCGCCGAGCGTGACGACGCGCGCGAGGTGCAGCATGTTCCAGAGCTGGTTCATGAACGACAGCGGGGCGTTCGCCCACTGGCCGTTGTCCAGCACGCTGGCACGCTGCCAGCGGTCCATGAGCTCGAGGATCTTCGCGTCGGTCTCGCGCAGCTTGGCGTTCTCGCGCACGATCGTGACGTTCTCGAGCATCGTCTTGCCCAGTTCCTCGTGGAGCCGGTACGGGTTCTCGGGACCCTCGCGCCGGCCGAGGTCCGCGAACCGCGCGCTCCACTTCGCCTCGGCCGCGTCGAAGAGGGACGACGGCGCCTCGGTGCCCGACTTGGCCAGGTTCTGCGCGTACTTCACCGCGGCCGGCCCGCCGACCTGGCCCGCGTACACGCAGGAGAGGAGCGAGTTCGCGCCGAGGCGGTTGGCGCCGTGGTACTGGTACTCGGCCTCGCCGATGGCGTACAGGCCCGGCACGTTCGACTGGTGGTTCTTCGGGCTGCCGAGGTCGAGGAAGCCGTCGGCCGTGCGCTCGTAGTCCACCCACAGGCCGCCCATCGAGTAGTGCACGGCGGGGAAGATCTTCATCGGCACGTCGCACGGGTCTTCGCCGGTGAACTTCTCGTAGATCTCGAGGATGCCTTCGAGCTTGCGCTTGAGCGTCTCGCGGGGGATGTGCGTCAGGTCGAGGTACACGCACATCTTGCCGTCCACGCCGAGCCCGAGGTTGACGCACACGTGGTGGATCTCGCGGCTCGCGACGTCGCGGGGCACGAGGTTGCGGTACTTGGGATACTTCTCTTCGAGGAAGTACCAGCGCTCGGCCTCGGGGATCTGCTTCGGCGGGCGCGCGTCGCCCTTGTTCTTCGGCACCCAGACGCGGCCGCCTTCGCCGCGCGCCGACTCGCTCATCAGGCGCAGCTTGTCGGCGCCGGGGATGGCGGTCGGGTGGATCTGGATGAACTCGCCGTTGCCGTAGTGCGCACCGTCCATGTAGGCGGCGGCCGCGGCGGAGCCGGAGTTGATGAGGCTGTTCGTGGACTGGCCGAACAGCAGGCCCGGTCCGCCCGTCGCGAGCATCACCGCGTCGGCCTTGAACGCCTTCGCCTTCATCGTGCGCAGGTCGAGCGCGGTGAGCCCGACGCAGCGGCCCGCGTCGTCCTTCACGACGCCGACGAACTCCCAGCCTTCGTACTTGGTCACGAGGCCCGCGGCTTCGTGGCGGCGCACCTGCTCGTCGAGCGCGTAGAGCAGCTGCTGTCCCGTCGTCGCGCCCGCGAACGCGGTGCGGTGGTGCAGCGTGCCGCCGAAGCGGCGGAAGTCGAGCAGCCCTTCCGCGGTGCGGTTGAACGTCACGCCCATGCGGTCGAACAGGTAGATGATGCCCGGCGCGGCGTAGCACATGCCCTTGGCCGGAGGCTGGTTCGCGAGGAAGTCGCCGCCGCGGCACGTGTCGAAGAAGTGGATCTCGGGGCTGTCGTTCTCGCCCTTCACGTTCACCGCGCCGTTGATGCCGCCCTGGGCGCACACGGAGTGCGAGCGCTTCACGGGCACGATCGAGAACAGGTCCACGGCCACGCCGGCTTCGGCGACCTTGATGGCGGCCATCAGGCCGGCCAGGCCACCGCCGACGATGGCGATGCGGGGAGCGGCCATCAGTGCTGCCCTCCTTCATAGACGACGGGGCCGTGCTCGGCGCCGTGCGGCTTCGTCAGCCAGTCCGGGTAAATGCCCTTGCCCGCGAAGCCGAGCAGCGAGTTCAGGCCGACGATCGTCAGCAGCAGGAACACCGCCATCGCGAGGCGCGCGACGTTGCGCTGCGCCTGCCGCCCGGTCGCGAGACCCCAGTGGATCGCGAAGCCGAAGAGGCCGTTCCCGAGGTGCCAGCACGCGGACACGATGCCGACCACGTAGAACGCGAACACGGCGGGATTCGAGATCTGCTCGCCGACGAACGCGTACGCGCTGACCGAGTTCAGGTAATCGGAGTCGAAGCGCGTCATCCACGTGTGGAACAGGATGTAGAAGACGAGGACCACGCCGCTCACACGCTGGAGCGTGTACTGCCAGTTGCGGGCGTAGCCGTGCTTGCCGAGGTTGGCCTGTCCGGTGGTGGCGATGATCACGCCGAGGACCATGTGGAAGGCGATGGGCAGCCAGATCCCGAGCGCCTCGATCGCGCCGACGTAGGGAATGCGCGCCAGTTCGGCGGCGGCGTCGTTGAAGGCCGCTTCACCCTGCAGGGCCTTGGAATTCGTGAACAGGTGTTCCAGAAGGAACAAGCCGATGGGGACGACGCCCGTCAGCGAGTGCGCTCGCTTGAGGGCGAAATACTGACGATCCGTGAGGTTCATGTCGCTGACCTTTCCTTGGGGTCCGACCTCCGACATTCCATCTCGCACCATAGGACAGGCCGGACAATCGCTCCAACCGGTTTCTCGCGCAAGAAGTTGCGCCGATATCCGATGGTTGGTTCGAGGGCCTGCGCGTGATAGCTTGTCGCCCCATTCCAGCAGTTCCTTCGGTCCCTGGGAATGGTCCGAAGGAAGGCGTCCCCATCCACGCCGTCGTCGAGACCGGCGGTTCGACTCCGCCGCTTCCGGCTGCCAGGAGAAGCACCCGAATGTCCGTCAGCCTCACCGAACTGATCGAGCACCAGCTGCTGCCCCGCGTGTCCAAGCCCAATCGCTACATGGGGCAGGCACTCGCGGCACCGGCCAAGGACCCGTCGCAGGTCGAGGTGCGCATGCTGATCGCGTTCCCGGACGCGTTCGAGATCGGGCTCTCCAATCTCGGCATCCGGATCCTCCACCACATCGTGAACGGCCGCGCGGACAGCGTGGCGGAGATGACGTTCGCGCCGTGGCCGGACGCGGAAGCCGAAATGCGCCGCATGGGCATCCCGCTCTTCTCCATCGATCGCCACACGCCGGCGCACGAGTTCGACGTCATCGGCTTCTCGCTCCAGTACGAGCTGCAGTACACGAACGTGCTCATGATGCTCGAACTCGCGGGCCTGCCGCTGCGCACGCTCGAGCGCGACGAGCGCCACGCGCTCGTGATCGCGGGCGGCGCGCAGGCGTTCAGCCCCGAGCCGATGGCCGAGTTCGTCGACGCGTTCGTGATCGGGGACGGCGAGGACGTCATCCACCGCATCGTGGACACGGTGAAGGCGGCGAAGCGCGCGGGCACTCCGCGCCGCACGCTGCTGCGCCAGCTCGCGCACCTGCCGGGCGTGTACGTGCCCGCGGGCTACGTGACCGAGATGTCGGCCGAGGGCTGGCTCGTACCGCGGGCGCTGCCCGGCTACCCCGATCGCGTGTTCTCGACCTACGTGAAGAAGCTCGACGCGGCGTACTACCCGCCGATGCCGCTCGTGCCCGTCGGGGAGATCACGCACGACCGCCTCTCCGTCGAGGTGATGCGCGGCTGCACCCGCGGCTGCCGCTTCTGCCAGGCGGGCATGATCAACCGCCCCGTGCGCGAGAAGCCCGCGCAGCAGGTGGTCGAGGAAGTGCTGCGCGGCCTGCAGGGCACCGGCATGGAAGAGGTGTCGCTCATCTCGTTGAGCACGACGGACCACACTCAGATCGTGGATCAGGTGAACGCACTCGCGGACCTGCTCTGCCCGACGCGCGTGCAGCTGTCGCTGCCGTCCACACGGCCGGACAACGTGCCGCAGGAAGTCGCGCAGCGCATCGCCGCGCAGAAGAAGGGCAGCATCACGCTGGCGCCCGAGGCCGGCAGCCAGCGCATGCGCGACGTCATCAACAAGAACCACACGGAGGCCGAGCTGCTGCAGTCCGTGCGCACGGCCGCCGCCGAGGGCTACACCGGGGCCAAGCTCTACTTCATGTGCGGACTTCCCGGTGAGAACGACGACGACCTCCGCGCCATCCTCGACCTCGGCCACAAGGCCTGGGCGACGGCGCGCGAGGCGGGCAACAAGTCGTTCCGCATCACCGTGAGCGTCTCTCCTCACGTGCCGAAGCCGCACACGCCGTTCGCGTGGGCGGAGCAGGTGAACACCGACGAGCTCAATCGCCGTCTCGGCGTGCTGCGCGAGGCGGTCAAGGGCAAGCCGATCACGCTCAAGTACCGCGATGCGGAGACGAGCCTTCTCGAAGGCGTCTTCACGCGCGGCGACCGCCGGCTGTGCGCGGTGGTCGAGGACGCGTACCGCCGCGGCTGCCGGTTCGACGCCTGGACCGAGCACCTGCGCTACGCGACCTGGCTCGACGTTTTTCACGACCACGGACTCGAACCCGAACGCTACCTGGTCGAGCGTTCGACGGATCTCGATCAACCGTGGGACATGGTGCAGTCTCCGGTCACGCGGAAGTTCCTCGTTCGCGAGAAGCTCCGTGCCGACCGGGCCGCCGTCACCGACGACTGCCGTCTCGAGGACATCTGCTTCTCGTGCGGCGTCGTGGATTGCAACCAGCGTCCGTGGGTGCGAGAGCCCCACGAGCCGCTGGACGTGGACCAGGCGGTCGCTTCCGTCCCGACGCAGGCCTTCGGCCGCAAGGGGCGGCGCACGAACGCGACCGCCGGAGGCGTGGGCACGAGCCTGCGTTTCCGCATCCAGTACGAGAAGGGAAGCGCGATGCGCTTCACCTCGCACCTGGACCTCCTGCGCACCTGGGAGCGAGCACTTCGCCGCTCCGGGTTGCCGCTGGCCTTCTCCCAGGGGCATCACCCGCACATCAAGATGTCGTTCGGGCCCCCGCTGCCGCTGGGATTTCGTTCGCGGGCCGAGGTGTTCGACCTCGAGTTCTCGCGGCCTCCCGGGGTCGATCTCGCCGAAAGGCTCGACGCCGTGCTGCCCGAGGGACTCCGGATCGAATCGTTCCGGCCCATTCTCTTCAAGGTTCCTTCGCTCATGAGCCAGCTGGAGGGCGCGAGCTATCGCGTCCGTTTCCCGGCCAGTTTCCTCGGGGAGGCCGGCCTGACGCCGGACACGCTCCCGGGGACGCTCGCACCCCGGGTCCGGGATCTGCTGGCGCAGGAGTGCGTCGTCGTCCGGCGCACGAGCGAAGACAAGGTACGCGAGTTCGACGCCCGGCCGTCCGTGGCGGCGCTCGAAGTGATCGGCGAGGAATCGCCGGCCGCGCTCGACATGCATCTGCGGTTCACGATGCGTGCGCAGGCGCGTCCCGACGACGTCGTCGGCCTTCTTTTCCCCGGACTCGATCCCCGCACCGTGGATGTGGAACGCACGGGACTGTGGGTCGAGCGCGAGGGCCATCGGTTCGATCCGATGGAGGCGCTTCAGCTGCGGTAGGGCCGTTCGAAGTTCGCGTCCGGGAAGGACGCCCCGTGAAGCAGCGCATCATCATCAACGCGGACTCGTACGAGACCCGCGTCGCGATTCTCGAGCACGACGAACTCGCCGAACTGTTCGTCGAGCGCGCCGAACAGCGCCGCAACGTCGGCGACATCTACAAGGGCCGCGTGAACGCGGTCCTTCCGGGCATGCAGTCGGCGTTCGTGGACCTCGGTCTCGCGAAGACCGGCTTCCTGCACGCCTCCGACCTCGCCGAGTCGCTCGGCGCGCTCGAGGACCTCTCCGACGCCGACGACTCCGCGGGCGACCGCAAGGCGCGCCGCCGCGCCCCGGTGCCCAAGATCGAGGACCACCTCAAGAAGGGCCAGGAGATCCTCGTCCAGATCACGAAGGAGTCCATCGGCACGAAGGGCCCCCGCGTGACGCAGCAGATCAGCCTGCCGGGCCGCTTCTGCGTGCTCATGCCGGGCGTGGACCACGTCGGCGTCTCGCGCCGCATCGACGAGCGCTCCGAGCGCCAGCGCATCAAGGCGATCATCCACGACCTCAAGCCCAAGGGCGTCGGTCTCATCGCGCGCACCGTGGGCGAGGGCAAGGGCGACGCCGAGTACGCGGCCGACATCAAGCACCTCACGCGGCTCTGGCAGAAGATCGAGAAGAAGGCGGGCGGTTCGCGCGCGCCCTCGCTCATCCACCGCGAGCTGGAGATGACCGCGAGCCTCATCCGCGACCTGTTCACGGACGACGTCGAGGAAGTCTTCATCGACGACAAGCAGTCGTACACCGAGATCGAACGCTACCTGAAGGCCGTCTCGCCCGAGCTGGCCGAGCGCGTGAAGCACTACAAGGGCAAGGACCCGATCTTCGACGCCTTCGGGATCGAGCCGCAGATCGAGAAGACCTTCGAGCGCAAGGTGTGGCTCAAGAAGGGCGGCTACATCTGCATCGACCACGCCGAGGCGCTCGTCGCGGTGGACGTGAACACCGGCCGGTTCACCGGCAAGAAGAACCAGGAAGAGACCATCTTCCGCACGAACATGGAGGCGGCCGTCGAAGTGCCGCGCCAGCTCCGGCTTCGCGACATCGGCGGCATCATCGTCGTGGACTTCATCGACATGGAGAGCGACTCGAACAAGCGCGCCGTGCTCGACACGCTGCGCGCCGAGCTCAAGAAGGACCGCGCGCGCACGAAGGCGTTCGCCGTCAGCGAGCTCGGCCTCGTCGAGATGACGCGGCAGCGCGAGCGTTCGAGCCTGCTGCACTACTACACCGAGGACTGCCCGACGTGCGGCGGCCTCGGCAAGGTGCCGAGCAACGAGACCATGCTGGTGAAACTCGAACGCGCGATGCGGCGCGTGATGGCGATGGGCTCGCACAAGCGCGTCACGGTGAAGGTGGCGCCGGACGTCGCGCTGTTCCTCGTCGAGTCCGAAGCGCGCCGGTTCTCCGAGATGGAGAAGCGCTTCAAGATCTCGATCGACCTCAAGGACGACCCGCAGCTCAAGCGCGGCGAGATGAAGATCTTCAGCGAGAAGAAGCACGAGCTCACCAAGCAGGTGGTGGGCGCCGTGCCGATGACGTAGGCCTTCCGCCGGAACGACTCATGTCCCGCCCGTCCGCAACGCCCCGCGCCCCGGCCCTTCCGGCCGGGGCGTGGCGTTGGATCGCGCTGGCCTTCGCCGGCGCGCTCGCGATCTACGCCACGGGCGCCGCGCCCACGGTGCTCGAGGGCGACAGCGGCGAGCTGCAGGCGGTCGCCCTCGCCGGCGGCGTCGCGCATTCGTCGGGTTACCCGCTCTTCTGCCTCGTGTCCCGGCTCTTCGCGCTGCTGCCGGGCGACCCGGCGTTCCGCATCAACCTCATGAGCGCCTTCTTCGGGGCGGCGGGCGTGGCGACGCTCGTCGCGTGCGGCATCGAACTCGGGCTCGGCGGCGCGGCCGCGCTCGCCGCGGGCATCGTGTTCGGCGCGGGCTTCAGCTGGTGGAGCGCGTCGCTGCGCGCCGAGGTGTACACGCTCAGCCTGTTCGTGATGCTGCTCGCCTGGCGGCACGTGAACCTCGCGCTGCGCACGCGCGCACCGCGCGACCGCATCGCCGCGGCGGTGCTGCTCGGTGTCGCCTGCACCGGGCACCTGTCGCACCTCGGCGCCGTCGCCTGCCTCGGCCTCGCGCTCGCGTGGGCCGCGTGGCGGGAGGGACGCACGTGGCCGGAATGGCCGGCGCTCGTGGGCGCGTTCGTGCTCGGGCTGACGCCGTACCTGTACCTCGTGTGGGCCGACCACGTGAACCTCGGCTTCGACTACCTCGACTACGTGGACCACATCTTCTATCCCGGCACGGGAGTGCCCGACGCGCATCTCGACGGCGCGTTCGAGCGCCTGCGCTGGCTCGTCTTCGGGCGCAACCTGCTGCCCGGCTCACCCATGGAGTTCCACCCGGGCGACCTGCTCCGCGCGATCCGCAAGCACTCGCTGCCCGTCGGCCTGTTCGAACTCGGCCTGCCCGTCACCGCGCTGGTCGTGCCCGGCCTCGTGCGCATGTTCCGCTCGGACGCGGGGCAGGCGGCGCGGCTCGTCGCGCTCGTCGCGGCCACGCTCGTGCTCGCGGCGCAGGTGTCGTTCGGCGGCTTGTTCGCCCTCTTCCTGCTGTTCCCGCTCGCGCTCGCGTCCCTGGCCGCGGCGCTGGGGCTCGAATGGGCGCTCGGCTTCGTGCCCGGCGGCGCATGGCGCGCCGCCGCGGTGCCGCTCGTCGCGGCGCTGCTCATGGTGCCCACGCACGAGCTGCGCCGGCGCGCGTACGTGCACCCGATCGGGCAGGAGCAGCTCATGGTGCACGACGAGGGTTCGAACCGGCCGTTGCGCCTCATGTACCGGCGGCTGCGGCACCCGTACGCCGTGCGCGATTTCGGGCGTGCGATCGTGCGGAGCGTGCCGGACAGCGCGCTGCTCGTGGCGAACTGGCCCGACATGGGCGTCGTGCTCTATCACACGTACGGCCTGCGGGAACGTGGCGACCTCACGCTCATGCAGCTGAGCCGCCCGCAGTACCTGATCCGCGCCCGCGTCTGGCAGGAGCGTCACGATCTCGCGCACCGGCCCGTCGTGTTCCTCTCGATGCCGCCGGACGTGCGGCCGCACGTGACCGTGGCCGACTCGTTCGACCTCACGGGCGGACGGTGGGGTTACGTCGTGCGCACGCCGCTCACCGACCTGCCGGCCTCGGCCGGCGATCGGCTGGGGGAGTGACGAGGGTTTCGATTGCGCCGCGAGGTGCGGCGCGGGCATGCTGTGGGGAACGTCACTCAACTCACCGGGAGAGCGCTTGGCCTTCTTCGAGATCATCGCAGGACTCCTGCTCGCCGCGTACGGCGTGGCGCGGGACCTGCTCTCGGGCGGACCGCCCAGCATCGGGCTGAAGCAGTTCCTGCTCGTCCTCACGGGACTGCTGCTCACCGCCGACGGGCTCGTGCGCTGGCGCACGCGCCTGCGCGCGGGGCTCCTCGAGCATCTCGGCGTCGAAGGGGCGTCCGGCGTGCGCGCGACCGGGTTGCTCGCGCTGGCGCTGCTCGCGCTGCAGTTGTTCGCGTTCCAGCACTACGTCGTGGACGACGCCTACATCACGTTCCGGTACGCGAAGAACGCGCTCGCGACCGGGCACGTGACGTGGAATCCCGGCGAACGGCCGGTCGAGGGCTATTCGAACTTCCTGTGGCTGCTGTTGTCCATGGGAGCGATGCGCGCGGGGCTCGACCCGCTCCTCGTCTCGAAGGTGGTTTCGGTCGTGGCGCTCGCCGCCGCGGCGTTCGCGGTGAAGCGCCTCGCCTCGCGCGCCGGCGCGGGCGTGCTCGGTACCCGGCTCGCCGTGCTCGTGTTCCTCGCGCTGCCCTCGTTCGCGTTCTGGGCGATGAGCGGGCTCGAGACCGTCTCGGTCGTGCTCTTCTCGCTGCTCTTCCTCGAGGCGTTCGACGACGAGGTGGCGCGCGGGCGCATGCCGTGGCGGTCGGCGGTGTGGGCGATGTTCCTGCTGCTTTCGCGCCCCGAGACTCCGCTGTTTCTCGCGCTCGTCGCGATTCCGAGCCTGTTCCGCCCGGGTCGCGGCGAGTGGAAATCGCTCGCGGTGCTGGTCGGTCTCGTCGTGCTCGCGAGCGCACCGTACTTCGCGTGGAAGCTGCGCGCGTTCGGCACCGTGCTGCCGAACACGCTCTCGGCGAAGGCGCGACCGCTCAGCGGCTTCAAGCTCGTGGTCGAGTCGTACCGGTTCGTCTTCCCGTTCCTGCTGCCCGCGCTGCTCGTGCTCGCGCGCGGCGGGCACCGGCTTCACCGCCAGATCTGGCTCGCGTTCGCGGGCTACACGCTCGCCGCACTCAACGTGGCGCCTCACGTCGCGCACTACCTGCGCTTCTTCCTGCCCGTGCTCGGCGGCGTGACGGTGGCGGCGGGCGTCGCGCTCGAGCATCTCGTGCGCTCGGTCGAGGATGCGCGCGCGCGCCAGCGCGTGCTCGTCGGCGTCGCGTTCACGTCGTTCGTGTTCCTGCTGCTGCCGATCTTCGAGATGCGCACGTACGCCGAGAACGAGGCGCGCGGCTACCAGCATGCGCACATCCCCGTGGGCCGGCTGCTCGCGAAGGCGTACGGACCGACGGACGTGCTCGCCGCGTCCGATTGCGGACTCGTGCCGTTCGAATCCGGCATGCGCAC
>JBGANH010000165.1:0-10452 GCA_044222365.1 Candidatus Eiseniibacteriota bacterium | reverse complement strand
GGCCACAACGTGTCCGTGATCCAGAGCTCGGTGTAGGCGAGCTGCCAGAGCAGGAAGTTCGAGATCCGCATCTCCCCGCTCGTGCGGATGAGCAGGTCGGGATCGGGCAGTCCGGCCGTGTAGAGGTAGCTCGCGAAGAGTTCGTCGTCCACGCGGGCCGGGTCGAACGCCCCCTCCTTCGCGTCCTTCAGCATGCGCTTCACGCCGTCCACGATCTCGGCGCGGCCGCTGTAGGACAGCGCGAGGTTCATGAGCATGCCGGTGTTGTTCGAAAGGTACTTCTGCGTCGCCGCGATCTCCTCGCGCACCGCCGAGGGCAGCTCGTGCACGCGGCCGACGACGTTCAGCCGGACGTTGTTCGCGTCGAGTTCCTTGCGCTCCGCGCGCAGGGACTGGCGCAGGATCGTCATGAGCGCGTTGACCTCGCGCGCCGGACGCTGCCAGTTCTCGACCGAGAACGTGTACAGCGTCAGCACTTCGACGCCGAGATCGGAACACGCGCGCACGGCTTCGCGCACGGACTCGCGCCCCGCGCGGTGCCCCATGATGCGGGGAACGCCGCGGGCTTTCGCCCAGCGCCCGTTGCCGTCCATGATGATGGCGACGTGCCGGGGGATGTTGCCGTGGGCGATCAGTTCCTGCTGTGTGGGCGTACGAGTGGCCAACGGAACCCCGCGCCTAGACTTCCATGATCTCGGCCGTCTTCTTCTTGATCATCTCTTCGATGATGCCGGTGTACTTGTCCGTCAGCTTCTGCACGTCCGTCTGCAGGTGCTTGGCGTCGTCGCCGGGGATCGTGCCTTCCTTCTCCTCGTCCTTCACCGTCTTCAGTGCGTCGTGACGCACGCCGCGGATGTGGACGCGGCCTTCCTCGGCGAACTTCGAGATGAGCTTCACGAGGTCCTTGCGGCGCTCCTCGGTGAGCGACGGGATCGGGATGCGCACGACCTGTCCGTCGTCCTGCGGGTGCAGGCCGAGGTTCGACTCGTTGATGCCCTTCGTGATCGCCTTGATGAGGCCCTTGTCGTACGGCTGCACGACCAGCATGCGCGGCTCGGGCGCCGAGATCGAGCCCACCTGCACGAGCGACATGCTCGAGCCGTAGGCCTCGACCTTCACGGTGTCGAGGAGGCTGGGGCTGGCCTTGCCCGTGCGCACGCCGGAGAACTCGTGGCGCACCGATTCGATCGCCTTCTTCATGCGCTCTTCGGCTTCGACGAGAATCTTGTGGGACATGACGCTCACTCTCCTACGCGGGTGCCGACGGCTTCGCCCCGCATGATCTTCACCAGGTTCCCGGCCACTCCGACGTTGAACACCACCAGGGGCAGCTTGTTGTCCATGCAGAGGGAGATGGCGGTCGAATCCATGACCTTGAGCCCGCGGCTCAGGATATCCATGTAGCGGACGCTGGGAAAGAACTCCGCCGACGGATCCTTCACGGGATCGCCCGAGTAGATGCCGTCGACCTTGGTGCCCTTCAGGATGACCTCGGCCCCCACCTCGACCGCGCGCAGCACCGCCGCGGTGTCGGTCGTGAAGTAGGGATTGCCGGTGCCGGCCGCGAACACGACCACGCGCCCCTTCTCGAGGTGGCGCACGGCGCGGCGGCGGATGAAGGGCTCGGCGACCTGGTCCATCTTGATCGCCGACATCACGCGCGTGTACAGGCCGCGCTTCTCGAGGGCGTGCTGCAGGGCCAGCGAGTTGATGACCGTCGCGAGCATGCCCATGTGGTCGGCAGCGACGCGATCCATGCCGCGGGTCGAAGCGGCGACCCCGCGGAAGATGTTTCCACCGCCGAGCACGATGCCGACCTGCACGCCCATGTCGTGGACTTCACGGATTTCGTCCGCGAGTCCGGCGAGCACCTCGTCCTGGATGCCGTGACCGGCACCACCGGCGAGGAGCTCGCCGCTCAGCTTGAGCAGGATGCGCTGGTATCGCGCGCCCAAGGCCTACTCCTGGCCCAGGCGGTACCGCGTGAAGCGGCGGACGACGATGTTCTCGCCCGTCTTGGAGGAGGCTTCCTTCACGAGCTCGTTCACCGTCTGCTTGCCGGAAGGATCCTTGATGTACGGCTGCTCGAGGAGGCAGACCTCGCCGAAGAACTTGTTGATCTTGCCCTCGAGGATCTTCTCGATCATGTTCGCCGGCTTGCCTTCGTTGGCGAGCTGCGCGGCGTAGATTTCCTTTTCCTTCGCGATGCGGTCGGCCGGCACTTCCTCGCGGCGCACGTAGTCGGCGCCCGCGGCGGCCGCCTGCATGCCGAGGTTGCGGCACAGCGCGATGAAGTCGTCGGTGCGCGCGACGAAGTCCGTCTCGCAGTTCACCTCGATCAGCACGCCGATGCGCGCGTCGTGGATGTAGCAGTCCACGCGGCCCTGCGAAGCGGCGCGCTCGGCGCGCTTCTCGGCCTTCGCGATGCCCGACTTGCGGAGTTCCTCGACGGCCTTCTGCAGGTCGCCGTTGGTCTCGGTCAGGGCCTTCTTGCACTCCATCATGCCCGCGCCCGTCATCTCGCGGAGGGTCTTCACCTGCTCGGCAGTGATCGCCATGTCTTTACCCCTGCGTATTCACGCCCGCCCGCGCGCAGCCGCGCGGACGGGCGCGAAAAGTGATTATTCGATTGAGTGGAAACGGCTCAGGCGCCGGCGGGCGTGGCCTGCTGCTCGCTCTCCCCGGCGTCACCGCCGAAGGAGACCGTCGCCTGGTCCGCGCCTTCCGCCACCATGTTGCGGGCGTCGGCGATGGCGTCGGCGACGAAGCCCGTGAAGAGCTTGATCGCGCGGAGCGCATCGTCGTTGCCGGGAATCGGGAACTGGATCTGCGACGGGTCGCAGTTCGTGTCGACGATGCCGACGATCGGGATACCGAGACGGTTGGCCTCGGCGACCGCGATCTTCTCCTTCTTCGTGTCCACGATGAACACGAGCGAAGGCACGCCCGGCATTTCCTTGATGCCCGCGAACGCGAACTGCAGGCGCTCACGCTCGCGCGTCAGGCGCGAGACTTCCTTCTTCGCCAGCTTCTCGAAGGTGCCGTTCTCCGCCATCGTGTCGAGCTCCTTGAGGCGCTTGATCGACGTGCGGATGGTCTTGAAGTTGGTCAGCATGCCGCCGAGCCAGCGCTCGGTGACGTGAAACTGACCGGAGCGCGCCGCGTCTTCCGCGACGATCGCCTTCGCCTGCTTCTTGGTGCCGACGAAGAGCACGTGTCCGCCGCCGCGCACCACCTTGGTGATCGCGCCACGGGCGTCCTGGATGCACTTCAGCGTCTTCTGCAGGTCGATGATGTAGATCCCGTTGCGCTCCATGAAGATGAATTTCTTCATCTGCGGATTCCAGCGCCGGGTCTGGTGCCCGAAGTGAACACCCGCTTCGAGCAGGTCCTTCATCGTGATCTCAGCCACTTGTTCCTCCTCAGGGTTCAGCCTCCGCCCCGCGATGCACTTCGCGCCATCCCGCGCCCTTCGGAGGGCCGCAGGACCCCGGCGCGTTCGTCGGGGCGTGCGTAGTGAGCGATGACCTCGGTATTAGCGCTTGCTGAACTGGAACTTCTTGCGAGCGCCCGGCTGGCCGTACTTCTTGCGTTCCTTCATGCGCGAGTCGCGCGTGAGGTAGCCGCCGCGGCCGAGGACTCCCTTGAGCGTTTCGTCCTGGCGCACGAGCGCGCGGGCGATCGCCATGCGGATCGCGCCCGCCTGGCCGGTATGTCCGCCACCCATCACGCGGCACGTCACGTCGTACTTGTCCGCGAGATTCGTCGCCGTCAGTGCGCCGAGTGCGATCAGCACGAGCGAGTCGCGCTTGAGGTACTCGAGCGGAGTGCGATCGTTGATCTTCACGTTGCCCGTGCCCGCCACGAGGCGGACTCGTGCAACGGCTTCCTTGCGTCGGCCCGTCAGGGGCTTATTCGTCGTTGCGGTCGCCATGCGTTCCCCTTTCAGGCCTGGATGGACCAGGTTTCGGGCTGCTGCGCCTCGTGCGGATGCTCGGGTCCGGCGTACACCTTCAGCTTCTTCATCATGGCGTCGCCCAGCTTCGTCTTGGGCATCATGCCCTTGACGGCCTTCTGGACCACCCGCTCGGGATGCGTCTCGAGCAGCTCGGAAAGGCGCGTGAAGGTGGCGCCGCCCGGATACATGGTGTGGTGGAAGTACTTCTTCTTCTCCGGCTTGGTGCCGGTCAGCCGGACCTTCGCCGCGTTGACCACGATGACATGGTCACCCGTGTCCATGTGCGGCGTGTACATCGGCTTGTGCTTGCCCTTGAGAACCATGGCCACCTGCGCGGCGAGACGACCCAGCGTCTTGCCTTCGGCGTCCACGACCAGCCACTTGCGCTGGATGTCGTTCTCGCGGGCGGAATAAGTCTTCAACATCCGTCCTCCGATGAAGTGCCACCGCACGCCCCGGCCAAACAGAACAATCGGGCCGGGAAGCCCGTGCGGAACGCTGGAAGTGCCTCCAGCGTGTGTCCGAGAAACGCGGCAAGCTATCATCGGCACGAAAATAGTGTCAAGCCGACGGGCCCTTCCCCCGGGCCTCAGGCGAACTCGGAAAGCAGGCTCCGGAGCCGCGCGAGGGGCAGTCCGACGACCGTCGTGTAGTCCCCTTCGATCCGGCGGACGAACTGCCCGGCCAGTCCCTGGATGCCGTACGCCCCGGCCTTGTCGAGCGACTCCCCGGACGCCACGAAAGCGTCGATCTCGGCCTCCGTCAGCCGCGAAAAGTGCACGATCGTGCACTCGGCGGCGGTGCGCTGCTCGCTTCCCTGCACCACGGCGATGCCCGTCCAGACCTCGTGCCGGCGCCCGTGCAGGCTGCGGATCATGTCGCGGGCCGCGGCGGCGTTGGCGGGCTTGCCGAGCCGCTTGCCCCGCAGCACGACGACCGTGTCCGCACCGATCACCACGGCGTCCGGCTTCTTCGCGGCGACCCGGCGGGCCTTGTCGAGCGCGAGGGCGCGCACGCCGTGGCGCGGTTCGGCCTTGCCCGGCCAGGCGCGGTCGGGCCCGGGATCGCTGACCGTGAAGACCGCACCGGCCTGCTTGAGCAGCGAGACCCGGCGTGGGGACGCCGAAGCGAGGACGAGGGGCGCGGTGCCGCGCCAGAAGAGCGGGGCGCGCGGTTTCACGACGACGCTCCGTCCTTCGGGTCCGCGGGCGTCTCGAGCCACAGCGTCACGGGCCCGTCGTTCACGAGTTCGACCTCCATGTGGGCGCGGAACACGCCGCGCTCGACGTGCACGCCTTCGCCGGCGAGCGCTTCGCAGAACTTCTCGTAGAGCGGTTCGGCGATCTCGGGGCGCGCGGCCGCGGTGAACTCCGGGCGGCGCCCGTGACGGGCGTCGCCGTAGAGCGTGAACTGCGGCACGACGAGCGCGGCGCCACCGGCCTCGCGCACGTCGCGGTTCATCTTGCCGGCGTCGTCGGGAAAGATCCGCAGGCCCGCGAGCTTCGCCGCGAGCCATCGCCCTCCGGCCTCGGAGTCGTCGTGCGTCGCGCCGAGCAGCACGAGCAGGCCGCGCTCCACCGCGCCGGTGACGCGCCCGTCCACGGTGACCGAGGCGCGCGAGACGCGCTGCACGAGCGCCCTCACGATTCCTCGTCCTCTTCGTACCGCGAGGACGGGTTGTGCTTGATGAGGCGCTGGCGGCGCTCGACGCGCGTGACGCCCGGCGAGCGGCGCATGGCCGTGATCACTTCCTGCAGCTTCGCGAGGTGCGGCACCTCGACGACGAACACACCACGGACGGTGTGGTGCTCGGCCTGCATGCCCGCCGTGCGGATGTTCACGCCCGTCGCCGCGATCGCCTTGGCGAGATCGGCGAGCATGCTCGGCCGGTCCGTGCCCGAGACCACGAGCCGCACCGGGAACGTGTCGCCGGTGCGCGCGTCCCACTCGACGGACACGCGGCGTTCCGCCGGGACGCGGTTGCCGAACGTGTTCGGGCAGTCCTGCCGGTGCAGCGACACGCCGCGCCCGATCGTGACGATGCCGACGACCGGATCACCCGGCACGGGCTGGCAGCAGCGCGCGTAGGTGACCATGACGTTGTCGATGCCCTGGATGCGCACCCCCCCGCTCGGCTTGCGCACGGGCGTCGTGTCCTCGACCGGTCCCTTCGCGAGGCGCTCGGCGAGCGTCTCCTTCTCGGGCAGGAACCGGCGCAGCACCGTCGTGAGCGACAGCTGCCCCTCGCCCACGCGCGCGTGCAGCTGCTCGAGGTCCTCGCACTCGAGCTCGAGCGCGGCCTTCGCGAGCTGGTCCTCGGTGATCTTCAACCGGGCGCGGCGGATCTCGCGCTCGAGCATCTCCTTGCCGAGCGAGACGCTGTCGGCGAGGCGGCGCTGGCGCAGCCAGTGGCGGATCTTGCCGCGCGCCTGCGCGGTGCGCGCGATCTTGAGCCAGTCCTCGTGCGGCTTCGCCTGCGCCGAAGTGACGATTTCGACCGTGTCGCCGTTGCGCAGCTCGTAGCGCAGCGGCACGAGTTCGCCGTTCACGCGCGCGCCGACCGTCTTCTGCCCGACCTCGGTGTGGATGAGGTAGGCGAAATCGAGCGGCGTCGCGCCCTTCGCGAGGCGCTTCAGCTCGCGGCGCGGCGTGTACACGAAGACCTCTTCCTGGTGCAGCGCGGTGCGCAGGAAGTCCATGTACTCGTCGTCGTCGGTCTCGCGCTGCCAGCCGGCGATCTCCGCGACGAAGCCGCCGAGGCGCTTGTCGAGCTCCTCGTCGACGTGCCCGCCCTGCTTGTAGACGTAGTGCGCCGCGACGCCGGTCTCGGCCGTGCGGTGCATGTCCCAGGTGCGGATCTGCACCTCGACCATCTCGCCGTCGGCGGTGAGCACGGTCGTGTGCAGCGACTGGTACATGTTGCTCTTCGGCGTCGCGATGTAGTCCTTGAAGCGGTCGGCGACCGGATCGAACAGGTCGTGCACCACGCCGAGCGCGCGATAGCAGTCGTTGCGCGTGTGGGTGATGATGCGGATGCCGAACAGGTCGTACACCTGCTCGAGCGCGCGGCCCGCACGGATCTTCTGGTAGATCGAGTGGAAGTGCTTCGGCCGGCCGTTCACCTCCGCCTTGAGGCCGTGCGCCTTGAGCGCGTCGCGCAGGTCCTCCATGACACGGCCGAGGAAGGCTTCGCGCTCCTGCTTGCGCACCTGGATGCGCTGCGCGAGTTCCTGGTACGCCGCCGGGTCGAGCACCTTGAGCGACAGGTCCTCGAGCTCGCGCTTGATGCCGGCCATGCCGAGCCGGTGCGCGAGCGGCGCGTAGATGTCGCGCGTCTCCATCGCGATGCGCTGGCGCTTGTCCTCGCGCAGGAACTCGATCGTGCGCATGTTGTGCAGGCGGTCGGCGAGCTTGATGAAGATGACGCGCAGGTCCTTCGACATGGACAGCAGCATCTTGCGGAAGTTCTCGGCCTGCGCGGCTTCGCGGCTGTCGAAGTGCATGGACGACAGCTTCGTGACGCCCTCGACGAGCGAGGCGACCTCGCGGCCCCAGTGCTTCTCGATCTCCTGCGCGGTGATCGTCGTGTCCTCGACCACGTCGTGCAGCAGCGCCGCGCACGCGAGCGTCGTGTCCATGCGCGCTTCGAGCAGGTCGAACAGGATCCGGCAGACCTCGACGGCGTGCGAGACGAACGGCTGTCCGGACGAGCGCTGCTGGTCGGCGTGGGCGGCCGCGGCGTAGTCGAAGCACGCCCCGACGCGGTCGCGATCCACCTTGGGCGCGCGTTCGGCCACCGCGCTCATGAGCGCCGCGCGAAGCTCCGGATGCGCGCTGCCGCTGGTCACGACGGCCGTCCTTTCCGCGTGCTCAGGCGAGGCGGATTTCGCGCAGCTTCAGCTGCACGCGCGTCTCGCCGTTCCATTCGTTCCGCGTGGGCGTGAACGCGAGGTCCGCCGTGCGGCCGGAGTCCACGCGCAGGTGATGGCCCATGTGGAAGCCGATCGCCTGGAGCCGCGTGTCGCGCTCACCGAGCTCGAGCCGCAGGTGCTCGGCCTTCTGCCCGACGGTGCCGGCCTTCTGCACCTCGGCGCCGAGCCACTGGAACACCGGCTCGCCGTTCTCGAGACCGTGCGGGGCGAGCCGTTCGATCCAGTCCACGAGTTCGAGCGTGCATTCGGACGGGCGGATCTCGGCGTCCACGAGGAGCGCCGGGCCGCCGCCGGCCGCGCAGTCCTTCGCGGCGAGTTCGTCGAAGCGCTCGCGGAACTCCTCGAGCCGATCCGCCGGCACCTCGAGCCCCGCGGCGAACGCGTGCCCTCCGTGACCGAGCAGCATGTCGTCGCACGCGTCGAGCAGCTTGGTCAGGTCCACACCCGGCACGCTGCGGCCGGAGCCGCGCGCGGACTTGCCCTGGATGGTGAGCAGCAGCGTCGGCTTGTGCTCCTGCTCGGCGAGGCGCGTCGCGACGATGCCGACGACACCGGGATGCCACTTCTCGCTCCACAGCACGATCGCGGACCGGCAGCGGCCGCGCTCGCGCTCGAGTTCGTACATCTGGCGCGCCATCGTCTGCGCCATGTCGCTCTGCGCGCGACGTTCGTCGTTGCGCGTCTCGAGCTGGCCCGCGATGCGCTCCGCGGTGGCGACGTCGGGCGCCTGGAGCAGTCGCAGCGCATCCGAGGCGTCGCCCATGCGGCCCGCGGCGTTCAGGCGCGGCGCCAGGTTGAACGCGACACGCGTCGCCGTGATCGGCTTGAGCGCCCCGTGATGCTCGCGCAGTCCCGCGCGCGACGCGAGTGCGCGAAGCCCCGGACGCAGCCGATGGTTCATGCTCTCCAGACCGAGGCGCGCGAGCACGCGGTTCTCGCCGACGAGGGGCACGACGTCCGCGATCGTGCCGAGCGCGACGACGTCGAGCCACTGCGCGGCGTGCTCGAGTCCGCCGCGGTCGCGGAACAGGCGCTCGACGAGCTTGAAGGCGACGCCGACGCCGGCGAGCGACTTGAAGGGATAGCGGCAGCCGGGCTGCAGCGGGTTCACGATCGCGACGGCGTCGGGCAGCTTCGCGGGCGGCTCGTGGTGATCGGTGACGATCGTGTCCATGCCGAGTTCGCGCGCGAGCGCGATCTCCGGCACGGCGGTCACGCCGCAGTCCACCGTCACGAGCAGCTTGCAGCCCTCGTCGGCCGCCTTGCGGACCCCGCCTTCCTTCAGGCCGTAGCCCTCGTCGATGCGGTGGGGAATGTGGTAGACGGCGTCCGCGCCGAGTTCCCGCAGCGCGCTGTACATGAGGAACGTGGAGGTGATGCCGTCCACGTCGTAGTCGCCCTCGACCGAGATCCTCTCGTTCGCCGCGATCGCCGCCGCGATGCGCTCGGCCGCCGCGTCGAGCCCGAGCATCTCGCTCGGATCGTGGAGGCTCTCGAGCTGCGGCGACAGGAAGTGCTGCGCCTGCTCGAGGCTCGAGATGCCGCGGTTGACCAGCACGTGCCCGATGGGCAGCGGCGCGCCGAGCGCGGCGGCGAGTTCGGCCGCCTTGGCCGCGTCGTGGCGCGGATGCAGCACCCAATTGGACATCGTCGAGGTCATGGGCTGGAGGGAATCCCCGGTGGTGGGTGGTGGGAACTGCGGAGGGTGGAATCTAGCCGCCGCCCCCCGCGCCCGTCCAGCCTCCGCTCGGGACGGCGCTCCGCTCAGCGCATCGCCGCCATGCGGGCGCGCAACTGCACCACGCGGCCGTCGGCCGCCTCGGGCAGCGCCTCGGCTCGCGCGAGCGCGGCGTCGCGCGCCGCGAAATCGCCCATGACGTGGCAGGCGGTCGCGAGCCGCAGCCAGCCGTCGTAGAGCCCCGGGTCCACCCGCACGCATTCCTCGAACGCCGCTCGCGCCGGGGGCAGCTGGTTCAGCATCGCGTGCGCGAGACCGAGCGCGTAGAAGAGGTCGGCGTCGTCGTGCAGGTACTCCACCGCCCGCCGCAGGAACGGCAGCGCGTCCGCGGGGCGGCGCAAGGCGAGCAGGCGCTGGCCCTCGAGCGAGGCGACCGTCGAGTTCTCCGGGAGCATGACGTTCAGCTGCGCGATCGCCTGCTCGGCCTCGGGCATCCGGCCGAGCCGCAGCAGAGCCGTCGCCCGCGCGAGCCGCGGCTCGCCGAGCGTGGGGTCGAGCGCGATGGCGCGGTCGGCGAACTCGAGCACCTTCGCCCACTCGCCGCGCCGGTAATGCAGAAGCGCCTGCACGCTCAGCATCTCGGGCCGCGTGCTCTCGAGCCCTTCGAGCATCTTCAGCGCGTGCTCGGCCGCGGCTTCGTCACCCTTCACGAGACGGTGGCGCGCGAGCAGGATCCAGCCCATCGCGTTGCGCGGCTGCTTCACCGTCATCGAGCGGTAGAGCGTGTCGTCGTCGCGCCAGTCGGGCAGCGTGCGCGCGGTCGCGACGGCCGACGCCGCGACGAGCGCGAGCGCGGCGGCGGCGCCGGCCCAGCGCGGCAGCGC
>JBGANH010000164.1:0-10524 GCA_044222365.1 Candidatus Eiseniibacteriota bacterium | reverse complement strand
GGCGGCTGCGCGCGCGCGCGAAATCGGCGGCGAGTAGCGCCGCAGCGGCCAGCGCGAACCAGCCGAAGCGCGCCACCGGACGCTCGACGAGCCGCGTGCCGCGGCGCGCCTGCGCGAGCGAACCGACGAGGCCGGCGAGCCGCTGCAGTTCGCCGCCGACGCGCGCAGCGCCGAAGTACGCGCCGCGCGTCGCGCGCGCCAGTTCACGCAGCGTCGCGTCGTCGAGCTTGCTGCGCACGACTTCCCCCCGCTCGTCGCGCTTCACGTCCACCGCGCGTCCTTCCTCGTCGTACTCGGGGACGACGTCGCCGGCCGGGGTGCCCACGCCGACCGCGAACACGCGCACGCCGCTGCGGCGCATGCGTTCGACGACGTCCTTCGAACCTCCCTCGAGGTCCTCTCCGTCCGTCCACAGCACGATGCCCTGCTCTTCACGCCGGCCCGAACCGAAGGCGCCGAGCGCGCGCTCGAGTCCTTCGCGCAGGTCGGTGCCGGGTTCGCTGAGCGCCGCGGTGTTCGCGCTCTCCAGCACGAGGCGCACGGCGGAGTGATCGAGCGTGAGGGGGCACACGCGCGCGGCCTCGCCCGCGAACAGCACGACGCCGACACGGCTGCCGGGGATGCGCTCGAGCAGCCCGAGCGCCTCGCGCCGCGCCTCGTCCAGGCGCGAGGGCGCCACGTCACGCGCGTCCATGCTCGCCGAGACGTCGAGCACGAACATCACGTCGGAGCCGCGCGATTCGCGCTTCACGGTCTCGCGCCCCCACTGCGGCCCGGCGGCGCCGAGCAGCAGCGCCGCGATGGCCGCGGTGCGCAGCGCCAGCCCGGCGCGCCGCGACCACGGCAGCGCCTGCGCGAGCAACGGATGGTTCTCGCGCGGCCCGGCGAGCGCGAGCATGGCGCGGCGGGCACGCACGACCGCGCGCCACTCGAAGAACAGCACGAGTGGAATCAGCGCCAGCGCCCAGAGTGCCTGCGGGTTCGTGAAGATCATGCGCGCGCCCTCACGGAGCCCGGAACGCCCAGGTGGCGTTCGAAAGGCTGAAGAGGGCCATGAGCACGCCCGCGACCGCGAGCAGCGCGGGCCCGAGGTCCTGGTACTCGCGGTAGACGACCGCGCGGATGGGCGCGCGCTCGAGGCGGTCGATGGCGGCGTAGATGCCACCGAGCGCCGCGGCGTCGCCCGCCGAATAGAAGCGGCCGCCGGTGCGGTCCGCGATGTCCACGAGCGGCGCGACCACGTCCCCGCCCGCGCCGACCACGGACGGCTGCTGGCCCACGAGCACCGTGTACACCTTCACCCCCATCGCGCGTGCGAGTTCGGCCGCGGTGCGCGGATCGATCGCGCCGCGATTGTTCTCGCCGTCGGTGAGCAGCACGATGACCTTGCTCGGCGAGCGGCTGTCGCGCAGGCGCTGCACCGCGGTCGCGAGGCCCATGCCGATCGCGGTGCCGTCCGTGGGCTGGCGCCCGTCGATCCCCGACAGCAGTTCGAGCAGCGTGCCGTGATCGAGCGTGAGCGGGCACAGCGTGTAGGCCACGCCCGAGAAGCCGACGACGCCGAGCCGGTCGTGCGGGCGCCCGCGCACGAAGTCGCGCGCCGTCTCGAGTGCGACGTCCATGCGCGAACGCAGTCCCATCCGCTCGATGACCATGCTCTGCGACACGTCCATCGCGAGCACGATGTCCACGCCGCGCGAATCCACCTCGGACTGCTGCATGCCCCGCTGCGGGCGGGCCGCGGCGAGCAGCGCCAGCGCGAGCGCGACCCACGGCAGGAGCCGCACCGCGAGCACCAGCCACGCCATCGTGCCCGGCCGCCCGAAGCCCGCGAGCGTGCCCCACAGCACGGCCGCCGGCTGCGTGTCGGGCCGGCGCCAGCGCCAGAGCGCGAGCGCGGGCAGCACGAGCAGCCCGAGCAGCAACCAGGGGGACTCGAAACGGATCACGCGACCTCCTGCCGGCCCGGCGCTCGGCGCACCAGCGCTTCGACGGCGCTTTCGCAGCGCTCGGCTTCCGAGCGGTCGAGCGGGGCGCGCGCGAACTTCACGCGGTCCCAGAGCGACAGCAGCAGTTCGAGCCGAACGAGATCGGACGGCTCGAGCTGGCCGCCGCCGAGGCGCGCGAGCAGCTCCGTGCTCGTGTCGCCGGGACGCGGCGTTCCGAGCGTGGCTTCGAGATAGCGGCGCAGGATGCGCGTCAGTTCCACCGAATGCTCGCCGAACCGCCCGGCCTCGGGCAGCCGCTGCGCACGCAGCTTGGCGAGCGCGGCGAGCGCCTCGGCCGATGGATCGCGGACCGGTACGCGCGCGGACGGAGCGGCCGCCGCGGGCGCGGGTCTGCGGGCGCGGCGGCTCCACCAGCGGAAGGCGAGCACCGCGGCCACGATCGCGAGCAGCACGAGCAGGACGGTCGTCCACGGCACCCGCTCCCACCAGGGCGCGCCGAGCGGTCCGCGCACGGGCTTGAGCCCCTGCGCGCTGTCCGCCGCGGTCACCGTCGGCAGCACGAACAGGCGCACGCCGGGCGTGCGCATGCGCAGCTTCTGGCCGCCGCGCTGCGTCTGGTCGATCGTCACGCCGACGCCGGGCACCGTGACCTGGCCGGTCGCGAACACCTGCAGCGGGATCTCGACCGCGACGCTGTCCGCCCACTCGCCGTACAGGTCGAGGTGCGCGCCGTACACGAGCCTTCGCTTCGAGGCGACCGGCTTGCCCCAGGTGAAGTCGCCGCCACCTTCGGGCACCTCGAACTTCACCTTCGCATCCGCCGGGACGATCACCGAGGCCCGAAAGACGAGCTGCTGGCCGAGCTTGGCCGGTGCGGGCGTGACCAGCGTGCGGGCGGGGAACCGCCGCACGAGGACGGCGCTCGCGCGCGAACCGCGTCGCAGCGAGTCGGGCATCCCGACGCGCACCGTGTCGTGCTTCGCGGCCTCGACCTTGTCGGCGTGCCCCGGCGGGAACAGCCCGAGCAGCGTCGAGAACGCGAGCGCGAGGAGCGTGCTCACGCGACCCCCTTGCGCATGTGGCGCGAGCCGAAGTGCCGCATGAGCGCCGGGAAGTACGGGCGGTCGGTGCGGATCTCGACGACCGGGCACTGCGCCTTCGAGAGCGCGGTGTCGGCGGCGCGCCGGCGGTCGCGTGCGCGCTGCTGGTACGCGCGGCGCACGGCCTCCGAATGCGTGTCCACGAGCCGGCGCTCACCGGACTCGAGGTCCTCGAACGTCACCCAGCCCGCGCGCGGCAGCTGTTCGTCGCGCGGGTCGCGCAACGCGAGCGCCGTGAGTTCGTGGCGGCGCGACAGCACGCGCCAGTCGCGTGGGTCGAGCGTGTCCTCGAAGTCCGAGATCCAGAACACGAGCCCGCGCCGCCGCAGCGTGCGCGTGAGGAAGCGCGCCGCGTGGCCGAGCCGCGTGCCCGGCGTCTCCGGCTCGGTGTCGAGCAGGTCGCGCAGCATGCGCAGCAGGTGCGTGCGCCCGCGTGCGGGCCGGACGAAGTGCTCGACGTCGCCGCCGGCGAGCACGAGCCCGACGCGGTCGTTGTTGCGCATCGCCGCGAAGCCGAGCACGGCGCACAGTTCCGCCGCGAGCTCGCGCTTGGCCACCGCGGACGTGCCGAAGTGCATCGAGCGCGAGATGTCCACGACGAGCATCACGGTGAGCTCGCGCTCCTCGACGAAACGCTTCACGTACGGCGCGCCGAGGCGCGCCGTGACGTTCCAGTCGATGTCGCGCACCTCGTCGCCGGGCACGTAGGGACGCACTTCCTCGAACTCGACACCGCGGCCCTTGAAGACGCTCTCGGAGTTGCCCGAGAACAGGTCCTCGACCAGGCGGCGGCTGCGGATCTCGAGGCGGCGGACCTTGCGAAGCAGTTCCGCGGTCGCCATCAGGGGACGCGCACCTGCTCCAGGATGCGGCGCGCGATCTCCTCGCCGTCCACGCCCTCGGCCTCGGCCTCGTACGACACCTGGATGCGGTGGCGCAGCACGTCCGGCGCGATCGCCTTCACGTCCTCGGGCAGCACGTACGAGCGGCCGCGCACCATCGCGTGGCCCTGCGCGCCGCGGACGAGGAACAACGTCGCACGCGGGCTGGCGCCGAACGACACGAGGTGGTCGAGCGGCAGGCCGAAGTCCTTCGGGCGCCGAGTCGCTCCGACGAGGTCGAGCACGTACTCCTGGATCTTGTCGTCCACGTACACCGTCGTCATCGCCTCGCGCGCCTCGAGCACCTGCTCACGGGTCGCCTGCGGCTTCAGCTCGGGCAGCGTCGAGAGCCCGGCGCGGCGCAGGATCTCCTTCTCCTCCGCGCGTGCCGGGTAGCCGACCTTCACCTTGAGCATGAAGCGGTCGCTCTGCGCCTCGGGCAGCGGGTACGTGCCCTCCTGCTCGATCGGGTTCTGCGTCGCGAGCACGAAGAACGGCGTGTCGAGCGGCTGGGTCTCGTCGCCGAGCGTGACCTGGCGCTCCTGCATGGCCTCGAGCAACGCCGACTGCACCTTGGCGGGCGCGCGGTTGATCTCGTCGGCGAGCACGAAGTTCGCGAACACCGGACCGCGCTTGGCGGTGAACGAGCCGTCCCGCGGGTTGTACACCAGCGTGCCCGTCAGGTCGGCGGGCAGCAGGTCGGGCGTGAACTGGATGCGGCGGAAGCGCAGCGACAGCGTCTGCGCGAGGCTGTTCGCCGCGAGCGTCTTCGCCAGTCCCGGGACGCCTTCGAGCAGCACGTGGCCGCCGGCGAGCAATCCGATGAGGAGACGGTCCACGAGAGGCTGCTGGCCCACGAGCGCGCGTCCGACTTCGTCGCGCACACGCATCAGGGTCTCACCCGCGCGCTCGAGGCGGCGCGCGGCCTGCGTGTCGACGGTCATGCGTTCCTTCCCGGAAACGGTGAACTCGGCGCGGGACACATCGTCCGCGATCGGCGCGGCAGTATAGCGAAGGGGCGCGACGGGTCCAGCACGACGGATCGGCGCGGTCCGCCGGAACGCCTCAGGCCACGTGCTCGTGCAGTTCCACCGCACCCGAACGCGTGCCGGCGAGCCAGTCGGACAGCACGGCCCGGGCGTCCCGCAGCTCGAACGGCGCTTCCAGGGACTCGAGCTGGTCGAGCTTGTTCAGCCCGCGCACGATGCCGAGCAGCATCTCGGCCTCGCGGGCCGGATCGCCGGCGAGCCGCGCCTGGACCATGCGCTGGTGCACGCGCAGCCGTGCGAGCGCGCCCACGTCCCACGCACGGCGGTAACTCGCCGCGGCGGCCTCGAACGCCGCCTCGGCCCCCGCCGCGTCCCCGGCGGCGGCGAGCAGGAGCGCCCGGCGGTGCAGCGCACGCCCCGGCACGAGCCCGGTGGCGAAGCGCGAAATGACCCGATAGATCCACGTCGATTGCACGATGCAGTCCCTGAGAAGTGTGGACGGGCGTCCTCGCCCCGGTTGGCGCCTTCGGGAACTGCAGCATCGGTGCCACCGGCCGAAACTCGGCAACGCGGTGTGAAGACGAAGGGCGCCCCACTCGGGGCGCCCTTTCGCGTTGCATCTTGGTGTGCGGGGTCCGTCAGCTTGCACGGACCGGCGCGCCGCGGCGCACCGGCTCCCAGCTGAACAGCGGATAGCCCGCCGTCAGCTCGAGCACCTGCGAACGCACTTCCTTCGCGACCGCTTCGTCGCCCGGCTTGTCGAGCACCCGGGCCATCCAGCCGCCGATGAGCTTCATCTCGTCGGTGCCCATGCCGCGCGTGGTGAGCGCGGGCGTGCCGATCCGGATGCCGCTCGTGACCCACGGCTTCTGCGGGTCGTTCGGGACGGCGTTCTTGTTCACGGTCATCTCGGCCTTGTGCAGCGCCTCCTCGGCCACCTTGCCCGTCATCCCGCGCTTGCGCAGGTCGACGAGGAGCAGGTGGTTGTCGGTGCCGCCCGAGACCNGGTGCCACCCGAAACGAGGTCGTAGCCGTTCGCCACGAGCGTCTCGCCGAGCACGCGCGCGTTGTCCACGACGCGCTGCTGGTAGGCCTTGAAGCCCGGCGTGAGCGCTTCGCCGAAGCACACGGCCTTCGCGGCGATCACGTGCATGAGCGGACCACCCTGCATGCCGGGGAAGATCGACTTGTCGAGTCTTTCGGCGTGCTCGGCCTTGCACAGGATGATGCCGCCGCGCGGGCCGCGCAGCGTCTTGTGCGTGGTGCTCATCACGTAGTCGGCGTAGGGCACCGGGCTCGGGTGCAGCCCCGCGGCCACGAGGCCGGCGATGTGCGCCATGTCCACCATGAGCATCGCGCCCACTTCCTTCGCGATCGCCGCGAAGCGCGGGAAGTCGATCTGGCGCGGGTAGGCGCTCGCGCCGGCGACGAGCATGCGCGGGCGGTGTTCCTTGGCGAGGCGCTCGACCTCGTCGTAGTCGATGCGGCCGTCTTCCGGGCGCACGCCGTACTGGAACGCCTTCCACAGCTTGCCCGACACGGACACGGCGTGGCCGTGCGTGAGGTGGCCGCCGTGCGCGAGGCTCATGCCGAGCAGCACGTCACCCGGCTCGGAGGCGGCGAAGTACGCGCCGAGGTTGGCGGACGCGCCGGAGTGCGGCTGCACGTTGGCGTGATCGGCGCCGAAGAGCTGCTTCACGCGGTCGCGCGCCATGTTCTCGGCGACGTCCACGAACTCGCAGCCGCCGTAGTAGCGCTTGCCCGGCAGGCCTTCGGCGTACTTGTTCGTGAGCACCGAACCCTGCGCCTCGAGCACGGCGTCGCTGACGAAGTTCTCGGAGGCGATCAGCTCGAGGAAACTGCCCTGGCGGCCGCGTTCGGCCGCGATGGCCTTCGCGACTTCGGGATCCTGCGACTGCAGATGGGACACGGGTCTCTCCGTCAAGGATGTGAGGCGCGCTGCTCGTAGTCGCGGATCTTGTTCACACGCCGCTCGTGGCGGCCTCCCGCGAACGGTGTGTCGAGCCAGACGCGCAGCCAGCCCAGTGCGGCTTCGGCGCTGGGCGCGGTCTTGGCCCCGAGGGCGAGCACGTTGGAATCGTTGTCCTGCCGGGTCAGGCGCGCGGTCTCGTCGCTCGTCACGACGGAGGCGCGCACCCCCACGACCTTGTTGGCGGCGATGCTGGCGCCGATGCCGGTGGCGCAGACGACCACGCCGAGGTCCGCCGTCTTCCCCGCGACCGCTTCGGCCACGGCGAAGGAGAAGTCGGGATAGTCCACGGACTCCGTGCCGGAGTGCGTGCCCACGTCCACGACCTCGTGGCCGAGCTTCACGAGCTCGGCCTTCACGAGTTCCTTGAGCGGGAACCCGGCGTGATCGCTGCCCACCGCGAGCTTCATCGGATCAGCGCTTCGCGGCCGACTGCGGCACCATGGACAGCCAGCCGTAACGGTCCGGCAGGTCGCCCTTCACGATGCCGAAGAACGCGTCCTGCAGCGCCTTCGTCACCGGGCCGCGCTCGCCCGCACCGATCTTGATGCGGTCGACGGCCGAGACCGGCGTCACTTCGACGGCCGTGCCCGTGAAGAACAGCTCGTCCACGATGTACAGCATCTCGCGCGGGATGACGGCTTCACGGACCTTGTAGCCCATGTCCGTCGCCAGGCGCATGACGCTGTCGCGCGTGATGCCCGAGAGGATGCTCGAGCTCACGGGCGGCGTGATGATCTCGTTCTTGTAGACGGCGAACAGGTTCTCGCCCGAGCCCTCGCTCACGTAGCCCTGCACGTCGAGCGCGATCGCCTCGTCGTAGCCGTCCTCGACCGCCTCGAGCTTGAGCAGCTGCGAGTTGAGGTAGTTGCCGCCGGCCTTCGCCATCGCGGGCAGCGTGTTCGGCGCCATGCGCGCCCACGTGCCGATCTTGACCGACGCGCCCTTCGTGAGCGCTTCCTCGCCGAGGTACTTGCCCCACGGGTACGCCGCGATCATGACGTCGATCGGGGTGCCGCGCGGGTCCACGCCCACGTGCGAGTAGCCGCGGTACACGAGCGGCCGGATGTAGCACTCCTTGAGGTTGTTCACGGCGACCGTCTCGAGGCACGCCGTCTCGATCTGCTCCGCGCTGTACGGCACTTCCATGCGGTAGATCTTGCTCGACATCATCAGGCGCTCGATGTGCTCACCGAGGCGGAAGATGGCCGGGCCATTCTTGGTCTCGTAGGCACGGATGCCCTCGAAGACGCTCGAGCCGTAGTGCAGGACGTGCGACAGCACGTGGACCTTCGCATCGTCCCACGGGACGAACGTGCCGTTCATCCAGATCTTTTCGCTCTTCTTCATGGCCATGGCGATTACCTCGTGCGGCGGATGCCGCGTTCCGGTTTCTCTATGAGGCGTTGCGTGCGTTCAGCGCCTGCCGCACGACCGGCGTGATCCGCCGGACGTGATGGCGGATGCGCCGCCAGCACTCTTCATAGGCTTCTTTCGACGCTCCGAAGGGATCACTCACCGGCATCCCGGGGTCACCGGGGGCCGGGTACTCGCTCAACACGTGCACCCGCTCGGGGTCGGCGCCGAGCGCCTGGATCGCGACCCGATGCAGGTGGTCCATCACGAACACGAAATCGGCCGCGCGCACGAGGGGCGCGACGGCGCGCCTCGAACGGTGTTTCGACAAGTCGATCCCGTCGGCTTCGGCCACGGCGCGCGACAAGGGGTTCGCGCTCTGGCCTTCGGCGGCCGCCGTCCCCGCCGAGACGACCTGCACACGCGCCGCGTCGTCGCCCAGTTCGGCGAGCAGCGCGGCGGCCGCGAGAGGGCTCCGGCAGGTGTTGCCCGTGCAGACGAACAGCACGCGGACGGTGTTTTCTTCAGGCGGCATGCGGGCAGTCTAGGAGTGCGGTTTCCGGCCCGTCAACCGTCGGACCGCGGCGAAGTCAGGTCTTCGTGGTCCCCGAGTACGGATGTCACGTCCAGCGCACCACGGCGAAGAAGCTTCGCCTTCGGACCGGTCACGTCCACGAGCGTGGACGGCAATCCCCCGCGGCGCGGACCACCGTCGAGAATGAGGTCGAGCTGGTTGCCGAAGTACCTCACGACCTCTTCCGCCGTCTCCGCGGGCGGCTGCCCGGACAGGTTCGCGCTCGAGGAGACCACGGGGCCGCCGATGCGGCCGAGCAGTGCGTGCGAGAGCGGGTCCTTCGGGCAGCGCAGGGCGATCGTGCCGCCCTTGCCCTGGACGGGCTCGGGCACGAGGCCGGACGCATGGAAGATGATCGAGAGCGGGCCGGGCCAGTACGCCTTCATCAGGCGCTCGGCGAGCGGGGAGATCGCGACCGCGAGCCCCCACGCCTGCTCGGCGTCCGGAATCAACGAGATCACCGCCATGCTCGGCGGGCGGCGCTTGAGCCGCGCGACCATGTCCACCGCGGAAACGTCGAACAGCGAACAACCGAGCCCGTACAGGGTGTCGGTCGGGAACGCGATGACGCCGCCACGCAGCACGGCCTCCGCCGCGCGGTCGAGCGTGCGGCGTTCGGGCTGGTCGGTGTCCACGCGCAGGATGTCCATCTTCGGTTTCTCCTCGGGCTTTCGTCCGCCGCGGTGGGCGGCCCTACTTCTTCTTCGGTGTGCCGCCGCGCGCCATGGCCGCGGCGTGGTCCTCGAGCCGGCGTGCGAGCGCCGCGTCGGAGACCGCGAGAATGCGGAGTGCGAGGTGCGCCGCGTTGCGCGCGCCCCAGCCGCCGACGCCGAGCGTGCCCACGGGCACACCCGGCGGCATCTGCACGGTCGAGAGCAGCGCGTCGAAACCGCCGAGCGGGGACGAGGCGAGCGGCACACCGAGCACGGGAAGGCGCGAGTGCGCGGCCATCGCACCGGCGAGGTGCGCGGCGCCGCCGGCGCCCGCGATGAGCACGCGCAGCCCGCGCGTGCGCGCCGTGCGCGCCCACTTCGCCGCCGCGTCCGGTGTGCGGTGCGCCGAGCGCACCACGACCTCCGAACCGACGCCGAAGTCGGCGAGCACCTTCGCCGCCTCTTCCATCACCGGCCGGTCCGACTCGCTGCCCATCACGATTCCCACGAGCGCCTTCGTCTTCTGCTTCGCCGTCGCCATCGGGTCACCGCCCTCCGTTGTCGTGCTGCGTCGCGGCGGGGACTCCCGGTCCCGCGCCGATGTCGCTCCGCATGCGCCAATGCGCGCCGCGGAGTGTCGCACACGCCGCGTACGCGCGCTCGCGCGCCGTCGCGGCGTCCTCGCATGTCGCGGTCACGTACGCCGCGCGGCCGCCCTTCACGCGCCAGCCGTCGCCGTCGCGGCGCGTGCCGGCGTGGAAGACGAACAGGTCGTCGCGCCCCTCGAGCGCATCGAGCCCTTCGATCGTGCCGGTGCCGAGCGCGCGCTCGGGATAGCCTTCGTCCACGAGCGCGATCGTGACGGCGGCGCTCGTCGCGCGCGTGAGGCGCGCGGGTTCGAGCGCACCGCCCGCGGCGGACGCGAGCAGCCCGGCGAAATCGCCGTCCACGAGCGGCAGCATCGCCTGCGTCTCCGGGTCACCGAATCGCGCATTGAATTCCACCACTGCGACCCGGCCGGGGCCTCCGGCC
>JBGANH010000163.1:0-10425 GCA_044222365.1 Candidatus Eiseniibacteriota bacterium | reverse complement strand
CAAGGAAGTCGCCCGACGGATCGCTCAGCTGCAGCTTGCGCATCGGCGTGCGCTTACCGCCCCACACCACGGTGTCCGCGCCCGCGAACACGACCGTCGCCTCGACCGCGTCCACGGTTTCGGCGAGCGCGATCAACTGGATCGGACGCTTGGTCGTGAGCGGCTTGCCCTTGAGGTTCTTGCACACGACGTCGAACAGCGTGAAGAGGCCCGGATCCATCACGAACAGCCGGCCCGGGGGCTGGATCACGCGGTCGGCGCCGCCACCGCCGTCCGTCTCGTCGTACACGGTCATCGCCGTGTCGCCGGGAATGATGCCGCGCACGCGCGTGTGCCCGTCGAACTCGAGGTTCGACACGTACGAACGCAGCCCGAAGTCGTTCGCGTCCACCACGAGCGCCATGCGCTTGTTCAGCTCGGAGACCGTGCCGTCGGCCCCGCGCGCCTTGCGCTTGAGCGTGGACGACACGGTGACGGAGTCACCCTGGAGCACGTACTCGAAGTCCTCGGCCGCGACGACCTGATTGCCGTCGAGCACCAGAAGGCGTCCCGAATCGAGTACAGTCGGCGCGTCGAGCTGCGCCCGGGCGGTGGAAACGGCGAGCACGCACGCCGCGCAGCAGGTCAGGATGGTCCGAGAGCGGATTACGGCGGGAAGCGGCACCTGGGCTTCGCCCCGAACGTGCGCAGGAAGTTGCAAGGTGTGGCCCCGGTGCTCGGCGCACTGGCCCTGGTGGTGGTGGTCGCGCTGTCGGCCGGCTGCGGCAGGTTTCGGGCTCGGCCAACGGCGCGGTTTCGGCGCCTGACCGCCAAGGCGGTCAAGGAGCGCCTACCGAGGCCAAGGCGTTCTCGATGCCCATCCGCTGGAGGGCTCCAGCTCGACGTGCGCGAGCCGTCCGAGTGGAACGACGACCTCGGGCACATCGACCAGCGCCCACATCCCGTCCGGCAGGTTGCTCTCGCGTCGGCGAGCTCGCCGAGTTCAAGGACAAGCCGGTGCTGGTCGTGTGCCGGGTCGGCATGCGCAGCCACTACGCGGCGCAGTTCCTCGCGAGCCAGGGCTTCACGCAGGTCTCGAACCTGAACGGCGGCATGGACGTATCGGCAAGGCCAGTACTGACGGAGGACCGGAGTGCGAACCGGGGCCGCGCCGCGTGAGTCACGCTGGCGCGGCCCCGGACGTTTGTGCCTCGTCGGGCGCCGCGGGCCGCCGCGTTCAGCGGAACTGCGGATGCTCCCGCACCGCCGTCTTCCAGGCGTCGTCGCCCTCGCTCACGCCGAGCGGGGCCTGCGCGTCGCTGCGCTCCCAGCGCGCGAGCCAGTCGGCGCCGAGCAGCTCGTGTGCGCCGCGCGCCGCCGCGAGCGGTGACAGCCCGATCGTCGTCTCCTGCTTGGGGCCGGTCGCGCGGCCCTTCGCCACGAAGAAGCCCGCCGCCAACATCGCCGCGCGCACCTGCGTCGAGTAGGTGTACGTGAACAGCTCGGTCGCCTTGCTCGCACAGATCGCGGCCAGCTCGCGGAACGAGCCGAGCGTCCACAGGTCGCTGTCCGTGCGGAACGAGAACGGATCGAAGAACACGACGTCCGGCGCCGGCGCCTCGTGCTTGCGCGCCGCGAAGTCGCCGGGCAGCAGCGACCATTCGATGGCGCCGGAGGCGCCGCTCCAAACGTTGCGCGAAAGCAGTTCGTGCGGCGCGCCGTGGCGCAAGTGCTTGAACCAGAGCGGATGGCGCAGCGCGAGCCGCAGCGAATCGAAATCGTTCTCGAAGCTCACGAGCACGAGTTTGCGCTTCACGGCGTCCGCGGGCAGCGCCTCGACCGCGTGCACCGCGGCCATCGCGTTCGCGGCGGCGCCGAGCCCGACGTCCCACACGACCACGGGTTCGTCACCCGGCTCGGCGAGCCGCTCGAGCAGGCGCGACTGCTCCACGTAGAGCGAGCGGGCTTCTTCCGCCGGGTCGTTCACCGAGTGCATGACTTCGCCCGACACGGTGTCGCGAATGCGCCCGACCTCGTCCTGCACGATCACTTCGTAGCGCCCGAGCTTGAGCGTCTGGGCGAACTTCTGCGCGCGCGTCACGCGGGCGTTCGGACGGCCGTAGCCGTCGCGCGCGTCGAGCCGCCCGCGCTGCTCGGCGTAGAACTCGAGCCACGTGCCCGCCAGGATGTGCGCGCGCATCCTGCGCATGAGCTGCATGTAGAAGTGGATGTTGTGCAGGCCGAGCAACTGCCAGCCCTGCGTCTCCCACGTGCGCTGCAGGTGGAAGAGGTACGCGACCGAGTAGGTCTGGCACGTATAGCAGTCGCACTCCGGATCGAGCGGTCCGTCGAAGTCGCGGTACACGCCGCGCTTGAGCGAGCGGCGGCCCTGGCTCGTGAACACGACGCCCTGCTGCGCGAGCGACGTGGGCAGGATGCAGTCGAACATGTCCACGCCGCGGTGCACGGCCTCGAGGATGTCGCGCGTCGTGCCGACGCCCATCAGGTAGCGCGGACGATCCTGCGGCAGGTGATCGGTGACGAGCGCGGTCATGTCTTCGCGTTCGGCCGACGTTTCGCCCACGGCGAGCCCACCGATCGCGTAGCCGTCGAACGGCAGGTCGGTGATTGCGCGCGCGCTCTCGAGCCGCAGGTCCTCGTAGCACGCGCCCTGCACGATGCCGAACAGCGCCTGCGGCGAGTCGCCGCGCGCGTCGAGGCTGCGCTTCGCCCAGCGGTGCGTCAGCTCCATCGCGTCGCGCGCGACGTGCTTCTCGACCGTGGACGGCACGCACTGGTCGAGCACCATCATGATGTCGGAGCCGATCACCTTCTGCGTCGCGATGCTGCGCTCGGGGCTCAGCACGATCGTGCTCTGGTCGATGTAGCTGCGGAACTCGGCGCCTTCTTCCTTCATGAGCCGGCTGTTCGGCAGCGAAAAAATCTGGAAGCCGCCCGAGTCCGTGAGCACGGACCGCGGCCAGTTCATGAAACCGTGAATGCCGCCGAACTTCTCGAAGATCTCGACGCCGGGCCGCAGCAGCAGGTGGTACGTGTTCGCGAGCAGCACCTGCGCGCCGCAGCCGAGCAGGTCCTCGCGGCGCTGCGAACGCACGGACGCGTGCGTGCCCACGGGCATGAACGTGGGCGTGAGCACTTCGTTGTGCGCGGTGCGGAAGCGCGCGGCGCGTGCGCGGGAGCCCGGAGCGGTCGCTTCGAGCCGGAAGTCGAGACGGCTCACCCCTTCGCGCCCGCCGTCCGTTCGATCCGCGCCACGCACTCGATGTGCGGCGTGTGCGGGAACATGTCGTACGGCGTGACCTCGGCCAGTTCGTATCCGTACGCGGCGAAGTCCTTGAGGTCGCGCGCGAGCGTGGCGGGATTGCACGACACGTACACGAGGCGCTTCGGAGCCAGTTCCGCGCAGCGGAAGACGACGCGCGGATGCAGCCCGGCGCGCGGCGGATCCACGACGATCAGGTCGGGCTTCGGCGCGTCCGCGCGCTTTCCCTGCGCCCATTCGCGCATGATCATGCGCGCCTCGCCGCATTCGAACTGCGTTCCGCCGAGCCCGTTGCGCACGGCGTTGCGGCGCGCGCGGTCGATCGCGTCGGACACCGTCTCGACGCCCACGGCGCCCTTCGCGGCGCGCGCGAACAGCAGCGTCATCGTGCCGGCGCCGCAGTAGAGATCGAGCACGGTCTCGTCGCCGGTGAGCCGCGCGGCGTCGAGCGCGCCCTGATAGAGGCGTTCGGCCTGGCGGCTGTTCGTCTGCAGGAACGCGCTGCCGACGACCTCGAACTCGAGTCCGAGCAGGCGTTCGACGATCGCGTCGGAGCCGCGCAGCACGATCTCCTCTTCCATGAACGCGACGTTCGAGTGCGCGGTGTTGAGCCCGAGCGTCACGCTCTTCACCTCGGGCGACAGCGCCATCACGGCGTCGGCCCATTCCGAAAGGCCGTCCATCTGGTCGGATGCCGCGATCAAGTGCACGGCGCACTCCCCGGTCGTGACCAGATGGCGGACCGTGAGGAAGCGCACGACGCCGACGTGCTGCGTCGGGTGGTAGGGCTCCCAGCGGCGTTCGCGCGCGAAGCGCTGCGTGAGCCGCGTGATCTCGACCACGAGCGGCGAGGTGAGCCAGCACTCGCGCAGCTCGAAGACCTTGTCCCACGTGCCGCGCTCGTGCATGCCGAGCACGGCCGAGCCGTCCGGCGCACGCATGAAGCTGAACTCCATCTTGTTGCGGTAGTGCCACGGCTCGGGCGCGGGGACGATGGGGTTCACCGTCGGGTTCGCGATGCCCGCCAGGTGCTGAAGCGTCTCGCGCACCTGCCGTTCCTTGATCGCCACCTGCTGCTCGTAGGGAAGCTCCTGCAGGCGGCAGCCGCCGCAGACGGCCTCGTGCGCGCAGCGCGCCGCGATCCGGTCGGCCGAGGGCTCGTCCACGGAGACGAGTTTCGCCTCGGCGAACGAGCGCTGCTTCTTCGAAACACGCGCGGTGACGCGGTCGCCCGGAAGCCCGCGGTCCACGAACACGACGCAACCTTCGTGGCGCGCAAGGGCTTTGCCGCCGAGCGCGAGGTCATCGACGCGCAGCGTGAGCAGGTCTCGGACTTTCATGGAATGACAGGGCTTTCGGCGGGAGGAAAGTTCGTGGAACCAATTGGGGAGTTCATCTGTCTAATCACGCACGACGACGAGATCCCCGCCCGGATCCGGACGCTAACACAGGGGGAAGTTCATGCGTAGAACGACGCTGCGCGGTTTCATCGCCGCCGCCGCCGTCCTCTCGGCCGTGCTGGTCGGCTCGCTTCACGCGACCGCGGCCGAGGCCCGAGCCTGGCTGGGCGTGTACACCCAGGAAGTCACCGACGAGCTTCGTGACGGGCTCGACCTGCGCGGCGCCGACGGCGTGCTCGTCGCCCGCGTCGTGCCGGACAGCCCGGCCGCCCGCGCGGGACTCCGCAAGGGCGACGTCATCGTCTCCTTCGCCGCCCGCAACGTGACCACGCCCGCGCGGCTTTCCGAACTCGTCGGCGACGCGCGCGAGGGCGAGTCGGTTTCGATCATCGTCGTGCGTGACGGCGAGCGCCGCACGCTGTCCGCGCGCCTCGCGGCGCGCACCGACATGGCCCCGACGCCGAGCGACGACCAGGACGACGAGGAAGCCTACGAAGTGCCCGCGCCGCCGGACGCGCCGCGTGCGCCGCGCGCACCGCGCGCTCCGGACGCGCCGCGCCGTCGCATCGAGATCGTGCATCCGGACGGCGACTCCGCGCCGGACGCGCACGGGAAGCCGAAGGTGCGCACGTTCTCGTGGGACGGCCATGGCGAGATGCCGCGCGAGATGCGCGAGTCGCTCGGCGACCTGCACATCGAAGGCCTCGAAGGTCTCCAGGGTCTCGAAGGCCTGCGCGGCCTCGAGGGCATGCAGGACATCGGCCCGGGTGGCAAGCACTTGCGCGTCATGGTCAACGGCGGCAAGGGCCGGCTCGGCGTGCGCATCGAGTCGCTGAACGACGACCTCGCCTCGGCGCTCGGCGCCGCGGGACAGAAGGGCGTGCTCGTCGTCGAAGTCCTGCGCGGCACTCCGGCCGAGAAGGCCGGGCTGCGCGCGGGCGACGTGATCACCGCCGTGGATGGCGGCGCCGTGTACGACGGCGACGATCTCGTGAAGGCGCTGGCGGACAAGCAGGGGACGGTCTCGCTGTCGGTGCTCCGCAAGGGGGATCGCCGCACGGTCGAGGCCACGTTGGAAGGGACCCCGCGCGCTTCGCGCGAACGTGCGGGATCCGGGCAGTTGGGCCTTGGCCGAACGGGAGACCGACGGGTGATTCGCCTCCGTGCCGACGAGCGCACGGACCGCGAGGAACTGCGGGAACAGCTCGACGAACTGCGAGAGCAGGTGCGTGAGCTGCGCCAGCGGTTGGAGGATTCGCGTCGCTGAACCACCGCGCCGCGAAACGCGCGGAGCGGAAAAGGAAGACATCGCGTCACGGGGGCGTCGTCCGCCTCGCCCACACCGCAAGGTGTACGCATGGGGCGAAGTTCGTGGCGAGCGGAGCAGCGCGGCGCTCCCGATGACGCGATGAACAGGTGCGGTCCGGCCGTGGAGACGGCCGGGCCGCGCTCCCTTTTCGGACCGCGCGCCTCTTGCGTGTCCCGCGTGGCCGCGCCTAACTTGCGCCATGCCGCCTTTCGATCCGAAGTACTGCCCGCATTGCGCGACCGCGCTCGAGCCGCGCCCCGAACACGGCGTCGTGCGCCCCACGTGCCCGAAGTGCGCATTCATCTGGTACCGCAACCCGGTGCCCGCGGCGGGCGTGCTGATCGTGGACGAGGGCCGCGTGCTGCTGGTGAAGCGCAAGTACGACCCGCGCGCCGGCGCCTGGTGCATTCCCGCGGGCTTCATGGAGTCGGGAGAGACGCCCGAGGAAACCGCCCTGCGCGAGCTGCGCGAGGAGACCGGGCTCGTGGGCGCGCTGACCGGACTCTTCCACGTGTACGCCGGCTTCGACGATCCGCGCGTGCGCGCCGTGCTCATCCTCTATACGGCTCGCGTCGCGGGCGGCGCGCTCGTGCCGGGAGACGACGCCATCGACGCGGCGTGGTTCGCGCTGGACGAACTGCCGCGGGACATCGCCTTCGAGGCTCATCGCGAGGCGCTCGCGGAACTGCGCGCGCGGCTCTGACGCAGTTGCCGCCACTTGCGCGGCACCCTCGGTGCCCTCGAACCGGCTCTCTCAAGGTTCCGGGATACCGGCCGAATCTTGGGACTGCTACGGCCTGTCGCACCCCCGTGACAGGATTTCGCACCGCTCCCCGGCGGTGCGGAAGTGGCAGTCCTCGGAGATGCGAACGTGAGCCCCCCGAATCACGAAGCCCCCGACGTTGATTCCGTTCCCGGTGTGGTGCACGCGGTGGTCGGCGCCTCCGCGCTGCTCGTCGCGGCCCTCGCCGGTTTCGCCTGGGCCCCGTCCCTCGCCGTCTTCATCGGCGCGGCGGCGCTGAGCGGCCTGTGGCACGCGTCGCACTCCGCGCGTGCGCGCGCACGCCGTGAGGCCGACCAGTTTCGCCTCGCCAACCGTGCGCTCGCTCACCGTCTCGACTTCGCGCTCGGCGGCGCGGGCGCGGCGGCCTGGGAGCTCTCGATCGCGGACGGCGAGTTGTGGTCGTCGCCGGGGTTCGAACAGGTACTCGGCTTCGGCCCCGCGCCGACCGATCGCGGACCCGGCTGGTTCGAGCGGCGCGTGCACCCCGAGGATCTCGCCGCGTGGGCGGAATGCATCGCCTCGTCGTCCGAGTGCTCGTCGTCGAGCGAGTTCGAACTGCGCCTCGTCCGGCCGTCGGGGGAATCGCGCTGGTTCCGGCTGCGTGCGAGCGCCGACACCGGACCCGAGGGCGCGCCGGCGTCCGTTCGTGTGCTGCTCACCGACGTCACGGACCGCCGTTTCGCCGAACAGCGCATCCGCGAGAGCGAGGAGAGCTTCCGTTCGCTGAGCGCCGCCTCACCGGTGGGGATCCTCAAGACCGACGCGCTCGGGCAGTGCAACTACTGCAACGAGCAATGGCAATCGCTCTCGGGCCTGTCCGAGTTCGAGGCCCTGGGTGACGGCTGGCTCGACGCCATCGCCGCCGAGGACCGCGAGCGCGTCGAGGGGCGCTGGCGCGAGTTCGCGCTCATCGGCGGCACCTTCGAGGAGCGATTCCGGCTCGCGCGGGCGGACGGCGAAGTGCGATACGTGCACGCGCGCGGCAACAGCGTGCTCGACGCGCTCTGCGCCGTGACGGGGTTCGTCGTGACGTACGAGGACGAGACCGAAGCGCACCGCGCGGAGCAGGCACTCGCCGAGGCGCGCGATCGCGCCATGCAGGCGGCGCAGGCGAAGAGCGAGTTCCTCGCCAACATGAGCCACGAGATCCGCACGCCGCTGAACGGCGTGATCGGCATGACCGAACTGCTCCAGGGCACGCCGCTCGGGGAAGAGCAGCGCGACTACGTGCGCACGATCAACACGAGCGCCGACGCGCTGCTCTCGATCATCAACGACATCCTCGATTTCTCGAAGATCGAAGCGGGCAAGATGACGATCGAGAAGGTCGCCGTGGACCTGCGACGGCTCGGCGAGGACGTCGCCGAGCTGCTCGCGCCGCGTGCGCGCGACGGCGGGCTCGAGCTCGTGCTCGCGATCGAGCCGGACGTGCCGCGGCATCTCGTGGGCGATCCGGTCCGCATCCGGCAGATCCTGCTCAACCTCGCGACCAACGCGATCAAGTTCACGGATCACGGCGAGGTCATGATCGGCGCCGAGTGCCTCTCGCGCGACGAGCGGAGCGCGACCGTGAAGCTGTGGGTGCGCGACACCGGCATCGGGATCGGCGCCGACCGGCTCGACGCGGTGTTCGAGAGCTTCACGCAGGCCGACGGCTCGACCACGCGCAAGTACGGCGGCACCGGACTCGGGCTCACCATCTGCCGGCAGCTGTCCGAACTCATGCAGGGCTCGATCCACGTGAAGAGCACGTACGGCTCGGGCAGCGAGTTCTGGGTCGAACTGCCGTTCGCGATCGCGGCCGACGACGCACAGACCTTCGAGGTCACGTGCGACCTGTCGGGGGCCCACGTGCTCGTCGTGGACGACCATCCGGTCAACCGCCGCATCCTGTTCGAGACGCTGCGCGGCTGGGGGGCGCGCCCCGAGTCGGCCGCGAGCGGTGAGGAAGCGCTCGCGAAGCTCGAGCACGACGCGGCCGATCCGTTCGCGATCGTGCTCATGGACTACCGCATGCCCGGCATGGACGGCCTCGAGGCCGCGCGACGTGCCGCGGCGCTGCCCGGCGCGGCGGGGCGCGTGACGGTGATGCTGTCGTCGTCCGGCGCGATCGGCACCCCGGAGGAGCACGCCGCGGCGGGGCTGCGCGGCTGGATCACGAAGCCCGTGCGCGAAGTGGCGCTGCACCGGACGATGTGCAGCCTGCTCGGGCGCGTCGTGCCGGGATCGGCCGTCGCGGCCGCGTCCACCGAGACCGAGGACTTCTCCGATCTCGCGCTGCTGCTCGCGGAGGACAACGAGGTCAACCGCAAGGTCGCCCTGCGCATGCTGCAGAAGCTCGGCTGCAGCGCCGACGTCGCCGTGAACGGCCGCGAGGCGCTCGACCGCACCGCCGAGCGCGACTACGACCTCGTGTTCATGGACTGCCAGATGCCGGTGATGGACGGATTCGAGGCGACGCGGCAGATCCGTGCGCGTGAACGCTCCAGCGGCCGGCGCGTGCGCATCGCCGCCATGACCGCGAACGCCATGGAGGGCGACCGGGAACGCTGCCTGGAAGCGGGCATGGACGATTACGTGTCGAAGCCCGTCAAGCTCGAGAAGCTCGTCGAGCAGCTGCGCAAGGTGCGCGCGCCGGGTGGCGAGGAACTGCGCGACGCCGCCTGATCCCACCGGCCCCGCCTCCCGGAGCGGCGAATGGGCCGCCCCGGGCTTTCGCGGGGAACCGCGACGGCGTCAGGCCGCTTCGGCCGTCTCGAGTCCGCCGCCGAGCGCCATGGCCAGCACGTTCGCGGCGAGCTCCGCGCGCTCGAGGTCCAGCTCGTCGAACGCTTCGCCGTCGCGCCGGTTGCTCAGGTTGAGCACGCCCACGAGGCGGCCGCGGTGCTGGAGCGGCAGCGACATGTACGAGTCCGAGTGGTAGTCCTGCTTGCCCGAACCCGTCACCGGGCTCGCGTGCGAGCGGTCGCGCACGAGCACGCTCTTGCGGTGATGCGCGACCCAGCCGGCGACGCCTTCGCCCACGGGCACGCGCACGCTCGGCGCCACGGCCGGATCCATGCCGCGGTGCGCGAGGATGCGCAGATCGTTCTGGCGCGAGTCCATGCGCATGAGGCTGCAGCGCTCGACCTGGAACTGCTCGCAGAACCAGCCCACGAACGAGCGCGTGAGCGACTCCGCCGCCGGGTCGCCCGCGATCACGGCGAAGCCCTCGCGCACGAGATCGAGCGTGCGCTGCAGCTCGGCCTGGCGCGACTGCGACGCGGCGAGCTGGGCGAACGCTTCGCTCAGGTGGGCGGTCGCCGAAGCGTTCTGCTCCTCGAGTGCGCCGAGACGCTGCAGGAGCTGGTCGGCGTCCGCCGCTTCCCGCGCGGTCCGGCGCGGCCCCTCGGCCTGGCGGGATTCGAGTTCGCGACGCAGCGTCTCGATCGTCGCCACCGCGGAGGCGTGCTGCTCGGCGGCGCGCATCGCTTCGTCCTGCGCCTGCTGCAGCTGCGACTGGAGTCCGTGGATCATGCGGCGGTGGTTGTCGTCCGCCGTGCGCGCCTCGACCGTGATGCGGCCTTCGGCGTGCAGCCGGCGCGCGAGCGCCAGCGACGCGAGGCTGCGCACGGGCTGCAGTTCGCCCACGACCGCGGGCGTGAACGCGCCCACCCGCGTCGTCGCGATC
>JBGANH010000162.1:0-10610 GCA_044222365.1 Candidatus Eiseniibacteriota bacterium | reverse complement strand
TGCGCTACCTCGACGCGGCCCGCGTGCGCCGCGCGGCCGCGGTCGTGGAAGGGCAGGACCTCCTGTCGCTCGACCTCGCGGCGGTCCGCCGCCGCGTGCAGGCCGACCCGCGCGTCGCGAAGGCGGTCGTGCGCCATCACGGCCTGCGCGGCATCGAGATCGAAGTGCGCGAGCGCATCCCGGCGCTAGTGGTCACGGCGGGCGAGCCGATCGAGGTGGACTCGACCGGCGTGCTGCTCGAGCCGCTCCAGCGCGGCGTCGTCGCCGACGTGCCGCTGCTCACCGGCGTGCACGCGTCCGACCTCGAGCCGGGGACGCGAATTCGCAGCGACGAGATGAAACGAGGACTCGCATGGGCCGCCGTTTTGAGCGACAATGCGCTCCGTCTCTCGGGGCAGGTGTCGGAACTGGACGTGTCGGAGTCGCGAACGACCCGGCTCGTGCTCATGAACGGAATCCGTGTCGTGGGACCGGCGTGGCCGGTCAGTCTCCGTCAGCTTTCCGGCCTCCGAGCCACGCTCCTCGACCTGCAGCGCAAGGGCATGATGCCCGGTGAGGTCGACGTGCGTATTCCGAATCAGGTCATCGTGCGTGACACACAGCCGGCCGAACTCGTCTCGGTCGATCAGCCACACAGCATCTGAGGCGCACCGCGGGAGGGAACCCCATGGCCCAGGCGACCAGGACGTTCGTCGGACTCGACATCGGCACCACCAAGATCTCCTGCATCATCGCGGACCAGAACGCCGCGGGTGAGATGCGGATCGTCGGCATCGGCAATGCGCCCAGTGAAGGGCTGCGCCGGGGCGTCGTGGTGGACCTCGAAAAGACCGTGGCCAGCATCTCGCGTTCGGTCGAGGAAGCCGAGCGCATGGCCGGCATCGAGGTGAAGGGCGTGTGGGCCGGCATCGCCGGCGACCACATCCGCAGCTTGAACAGCCGCGGCGTCATCGCCGTGGCCCGGCGTGACAACGAGATCGCGGCCGCCGACGTGGACCGCGTCGTCGAAGCCGCCAAGGCGATCGCCATCCCGATGGACCGCGAGATCATCCACGTGATCCCGCAGGAGTTCATCGTGGACGACCAGGAAGGCATCAAGGATCCGGTCGGCATGAGCGGTGTCCGGCTCGAAGCCGAGATCCACATCATCACCGGCGCGGTCACCAGCGCGAAGAACATCTGCCGCGCGATCCAGCGCTCCGGCCTCAAGGTGTACGACCTCGTCCTCGAGCCGCTCGCCTCGGCGACCGCGGTGCTCGACCAGGACGAGCGCGATCTCGGCGTCGTGCTGCTCGACATCGGCGGCGGCACGACCGACGTGGCCGTGTTCCACGAGGGCTCGATCCGCCACACGGCGATCATTCCCTTCGGCGGCGCGAACGTCACGAGCGACATCGCCATCGGGCTGCGCACGCCGATGGACAAGGCCGAGGCGATCAAGATCCAGCACGGCTCGGCGCTCGCGTCGCGCGTCAACGCCGACGAGATGCTGCAGGTCGCGTGCGTCGGCGGCCGCGAGGACCGTGAGATCTCGCGCACCGTGCTCGCCTCGATGATCGAGCCGCGCATGGAGGAGATCTTCATGCTCGCCAACAAGGAAGTCCGCAAGAACCACTTCGCGCCCCTCATCGGCGGCGGCGTCGTGCTCACCGGCGGTACCTCGCTGCTGCCGGGCATCGCGGAACTCGCCGAGCAGGTGTTCGAGATGCCCGTCCGCCTCGGCGTGCCGAGGGGGATGGGCGGCCTTTCGGCCAACGTGGCCGACCCGCGCTTCTCGACGGGAGTGGGCCTCGTGATGCATGCTGCAGGGCAGGACGGCAGGTCGGGCGCGTTCGCCGACAAGCCGCCGGCCGGAAGTCCCCGACGCTTCGATCTGATCGGCTGGTTCGCCAGCAAATTCTAGAACCGCGCAGTCTCGGCATCGGCGGCCAGGATGGCCGCATCGCCGGCACAAGGAGAGGTGCCCATGTCCATGTTCGAGCTCGAGATCGACCGCACGGCCCCCGCTCGCCTGAAGGTCATCGGTGTCGGCGGCGCCGGGAACAACGCCGTCAATCGCATGATCGGGGCGGGTCTTCGCGGCGTGGACTTCATCGCCGCGAACACGGATGTGCAGGCCCTCGGGCAGGCGCTGGCGCCGACCCGGATCCAGATCGGCATCAACGCGACGCGCGGACTCGGCGCCGGTGGCGATCCCTCGCAGGGCCGCCGCTCCGCCGAAGAGGACGAGCAGGCGATCAGCGACGCGATCGGTGAGGCCGACATGGTGTTCGTGACCGCCGGCATGGGCGGCGGCACGGGCACGGGCGCCGCTCCCGTCGTCGCGCGCCTCGCGCGCCAGGCCGGTGCGCTCACCGTGGGCGTCGTCACGCGTCCGTTCTCCTTCGAAGGCCGCCGCCGCATGCGCCAGGCCGAGGAAGGGCTCGAGGAACTCCGCGCCGAGGTGGACACGCTGCTCGTGATCCCGAACGAGCGCCTGCTGAGCGTGGTCGAGAAGGGCACGCCGCTCTCCGAGGCGTTCGGCATCGCCGACGACGTGCTGCTCAAGGCCACGAAGGGCATCGCCGACCTCGTCACGATCCCCGGCCTCGTCAACGTGGACTTCGCCGACGTGAAGAGCATCATGGCCTCGCGCGGCAACGCGCTCATGGGCACCGGCCGCGCCACGGGCGAGAATCGTGCGCTCGAAGCGGCGCAGGCCGCCGTGTCGAGCCCGCTGCTCGAGGACGTCTCCATCCACGGCGCCGAGGGCGTGCTGCTCAACATCACCGGCGGCCGCGACCTCAGCCTGCACGAGGTCAACGAGGCGTCGAAGGTCGTGACCGAGGCGGCCGGCGAGGACGCGAACATCATCTTCGGCGCCGTGATCGATCCCGCCCTGGACGGCGAGATCGTGGTCACCGTCGTCGCGACCGGTTTCGGGGTCGCGCATCCGCAGTTCACCGTCGTGGACCGCTCGACGCGCCGAAAGGCCGTGAACGACTCCGACGACGCGGGCAGCTACAACATCCCGGCATGGAAGCGCCGCGAGGGCCGTACCCAGTGGGGACGTGGCGACTCGCGGGGCGAATCGCTCGAGGTCCCGGCGTTCCTCCGTCGTCAGATGGACTAGGAGAAGGCCGTGAAGTTCCTCTCGTCCCTCGTGAAGTGGGGGCACACGCGCGGCTACAACGCGGGCATCCTCCATTACAACAAGGGTGAGTTCGCCCGCGCGGCGGAATGCTTCGAGGGCGTGTTGCGCGAAGTGCGGGATCCGAACGATCCGGATCACTGCCTCGCGCTCGTGCACGCCGCGGAGGCCCGCGCGAACCTCGGGCTCGCGTTCTTCCACGCGGGCGACTACGCCCGCGCGGAAGCCGAGTTCACGCGCGCGCTCGAGGAGAACCCGACCTTCCCGGACCTGCGCTACTACCGCGCACGCATCTTCGAGCGTTCGGGGCGGATCGACGAGGCGATCGAGGATCTCGAACGCGCACTCGCCGAGCATCCGCACTACCTCGAAGGGCACCTGCTGCTGGCGGTGTGCCTCGGGCTGAAGGGCGACCGCGAACACTCGAGCGCACAGCTCGGGGAGGCCCTGTCGCTCGGCCTCGAAGCGCCCGAATGGGTCACGCCGGCGGTCGCGCGCGACTGGACCGGCGAGCAGTGGCGGCGGCTGCTGCCCGACGTCGCGGCGCGCACGAACGGCGCGGGCGCGAAGCCGCTGGACCGCGCACTGGCCCACCAGCAGGCGGGGGACCTCGCCGGCGCGATCGCGGAGCTCACGCGCGCCGTCACCGAGAAGCCGTCGTACGCCGACCTGCGCTGCCGCCTCGGGGGATTGCTGCTCGAGGACGGTCGCCTCGAGGACGCGCTCGACCAGTTCAAGGTCGCGCTCGAGCTGAACCCGCGCTACCTCGAGGCGCGGCTGCTCGCGGCCCGCGCCGAACTCGAGCGCGGGCGTGCCGCCGCGGCAGGCGTTGAGATCTACGTAGCCTTAGTGGCGCTCGAGATATATCCCTTTTTGCTCTTCTGGCTGGCGGTGTCGCTCTTCCTCCAGTGGGACCGCGCTTCCGCCAGGGCGACCTCGCCGCGGCCGTCGCGCCGCTCGAGACCGCCGTCGAACTGAACCGGCAGTTCGCGCGCGCCCAGCGCCTGCTCGGGCTCGTGTACCACGCGCTCGGGCGCTACGACGACGCGTTGCGCGCGCTGCGCCGCGGACTCACGCGCGATCGCGAGGTTCCGCAGACCGCCGTCATGGACGCGCAGCTGCTGTTCGAATCGGGCGACCTCGAGGGGGCGGAGGCCGCGCTGCTGCGCGCGCTCGCCGTGAACCCGGCGTACCCCGACCTGCGCACGCTGCTCGCGCGCATCCGCCGCGTGCAGGGCCGGCTCGAGGAGGCCGCGGCCGAGTACGCGAAGGCGCTCGAACTGCGTCCCGAGTACGCCTCGGCGGCGCTCGAACGCGCGAGCGTGCTGATCGAGATGAATCGGCTGCCGCAGGCCGAGGCGGCGCTGGCCGACCTCGTCTCGCGACGCCCGCGCTGGGCCGACGCGCACGCGCTGCTCGGCCGCACCCGGCTCATGAAGGGCGAGCCGGCCGCGGCCGTGGCGCCGCTCACCGCCGCGCTCGAGATCAATCCCGGTTTCGCCGCGGCGCGCGCCGATCTCGGCTGGGCCCTGCTGCAGTCGGGCCAGTCGCGCGAGGCGGACGAACACTTCGCGCAGGCGCTCGAGCTCGACCCCATGAACGCCCTGCCACGGCAGCAGCTCGCCTGGCGGGAACTGCTCACCACGGCCCGCGAGGACTGATTCGCGGCCCATGGGAGGGAAGGCAAGCGAAAGGGCCCGGTCGCCACTGGCGGCCGGGCCCTTCTCGCGACGGCGTTGCGTCCTAGGCGGCGCTGCTCGTGACCTTCCGGCCGCGCACGGCCTTCGTGACCTTGTTCGAGCGGATGCAGCGCGTGCAGACCTTGACCTGCTTGGGCTTGCCGGCCACCAGGGCGCGCACGCTCTGCAGGTTGGCGTGGAACGTACGCTTGGTGACGTTGTTGGCGTGGGACACGTTCTGTCCCGCCATCCGCAGCTTGCCGCACACGAAACACTTGGCCATGAAAGACACTCCTCGAAAAGCCGCGCTGGCGGCGTCCCAGTTGACCGCGCAGGGTGGACCCGCAGCGCACATCGGTCATGAAATCGCCGCGGCACTATACGAGAGGCCCGGTCCCGCTGTCCAGCACCGCCCCGTCGAGGTCCGGGAGGTTCGCGGGGGCTTTCGGCCGATGGGGATGATTTCGACCTTCCAAAAAGGTCCAGCCCTCGCTAGGTTCGTGTCAAGGAGTTGTCCGTCGTCTGATGAGCGCGGTCGCTGGAGTCCGATGTACGGGGGCGCCCGACGCGAGTTCCTGCCGGAGAGGAGGGCCCTCACACGGGACGAGCGCGTCCCGAGGAACCTGACTCGGAGTCCGCAGTGCGCGCGGAGTGCGATCCGTCGCCGCGCTGCCCCAGCCCCTTCGGGCGCCGATCCCCCGGTCGCCGCCCGGCCGCACGATTCCGGTGGCTCCCCTTGCCCGCGCGATGCGAGCGCCGCCCCCGGAACGGAGAGGAACTCCCCCCATGAGTCTTCGCAAGCCTCTGCATGCCGTGCTGCTCGCCTGCGCCGCCCTGATGCTCTTCGTGAGCACGGGCCGGGCGCTCACCTCCCAGCCGATTCCCGGCGAAGTCATCGTGAAGTACCGCGCAGGCACCACGCAGGTGCGGCGCGACCAGGTGATGTCGCTGCTGTCGAACGTGCAGCGCCGGCGCGAGTTCTCGTTCATCCGCGCCGAGCTCGTGAAATCCGGCGGCATGAGCACCGAGCAGATGCTCCGTGTGCTGCGCGCCGATCCGAACGTCGAGTACGCGGAACCCAACTACCGCATCACGCTCGACGTCGTGCCCAACGACCCGCGCTTTCCCGAGCTGTACGGCATGCGCAACACGGGGCAGACCGGCGGCACCGCCGGCGCCGACATCCGCGCGACCAACGCGTGGGACGTGTTCACGGGTGATCCGAACCTGAAGGTCGGCATCATCGACACGGGCATCGACTACAACCATCCCGACCTCGCCGCGAACGCCTGGACGAATCCGGGCGAGATCGCCGGCAACGGCATCGACGACGACGGCAACGGCTACGTGGACGACGTCCACGGCTACGACGTGGTGAACAACGACGGCGACCCGATGGACGACAACGGCCACGGTTCGCACTGCGCCGGCACGATCGCCGGTGTCGGCAACAACGGCGTCGGCGTCACCGGCGTGAGCTGGAGCGCGAAGCTCATCGGCATCAAGTTCCTCAACGCCTCCGGTTCGGGCAGCACGGAGGGCGCGATCGCCGGCATCGAGTACGCGATCACCGTCGGTGCGCGGCTCACGAGCAACTCCTGGGGCGGCGGCGGCTTCTCGCAGGCGCTGCTCGACGCGATCAACGCCGCGGGCGCGGCCGGCCAGCTGTTCATCGCGGCCGCCGGCAACAGCGGCACCGACAACGACGCGTCCCCGCACTACCCGTCCACGTACGACTCGCCCTACATCATCGCGGTGGCCGCGACGGACCACAACGACGCGCTCGCCTCGTTCTCGTGCTTCGGCGCGACGACGGTGGACCTCGGCGCCCCCGGCGTGGACATCCTCTCCTGCCAGCCGGGCGGCGGCTACCAGCTGCTCTCCGGCACGTCCATGGCGACGCCGCACGTCTCCGGCGCCGCGGCGCTGGTCTGGGGCCGGTTCCCCGGCGCGACGAACCTCCAGATCAAGCAACTGCTGCTCACGAAGGCCGACCCGGTTCCGTCGCTGGCCGGCAAGTGCGTCACGGGGGCGCGACTGAACGTGTTCCTCGCGCTCGCCGACCCCGACAGCATCGCGCCCGGCGCGGTGAGCGATCTCGGCACCACGAATCCCGGTTCGACGACGATGGGGCTCACGTGGACGGCGACGGGGGACGACGCCGGCACGGGCCGGGCGTCGCGCTACGACATTCGCTGGTCCACGAGCCCGATCACGCCCGCCAACTTCGACGCCGCCAACCCGGTGACCGGCCCCGATCCGCTCGTCGCGGGCTCGCCCGAATCGTTCGAAGTCACGGGGCTCGCCTACAACACGCTCTACTACTTCGCGCTCAAGGCGGCGGACGAGTTCGGCAACACGGGCGACATGTCGAATCTCGCCATGGGCACGACGCTCGGCGCGCCGGCGTTCTCCGCCGCGCCCGGGTCGCTCACCGAAGCGCTCCTCACGGGTGCGTCCTCGGACCAACCGGTCACGATCTCGAACTCGGGCGCGGGCCGGCTCGACTGGACGGCGCCGACGCCCGAACTGCTGCTCGCGAACGGCGGGCTCGTGCAGCCCGACGTGATCTATCCGGAAGTCTCGATCGCGAAGGGGGAGAAGGACCCGAACCCCGGCATCCTCGGCGCGGGTGGTCCGGACTCGTTCGGCTACCGCTGGGTGGACAGCGACCAGGCCGGCGGCCCCGCCTACGCGTGGGTGGACATCACGGGCGTCGGCTCGCTTCTCACGCTGACCGGTGACGACGCGCTGTCCGCGGCCGTGCCGCTCGGCTTCAACTTCCCGTTCTACGGCAGCACGTTCTCGAGCGTGAAGGTGTGCACGAACGGCTTCCTCACGTTCACGGACACGGTCTCGCCGTACTCGAACAGCGCGCTGCCGAGCACGTCCGGCGCGCAGAACATGCTCGCGCCGTTCTGGGACGACCTGAACTTCGGGACGACGTCTCGCGTGTACACCTACTACGACGGCACGCGCTTCATCGTCTCGTACGTCGGCGTGCCGCGTTATTCGGCGGGCGGTCCCTACACGTTCCAGGTGCTGCTCTATCCGAGCGGCGAGATCCGCTACCAGTACCAGAGCATGGCCGCGCCGCTCGACGGCGCCACGGTCGGCATCCAGAACGCGACCGAGACCGTCGGCCTCACGACGGCCTACAACGTCGCCTACCTGCACGACGCCCTGGCGATCCGCTACATCCCGCTGCGGCAGTGGCTGTCGGTGACGCCCACCTCCGGCCAGCTCCTCGCGGGCGCGTCGCAGAACGTGAACGTGCACTTCGACGCGACGGGCCTGGTGGGCGGGACCTACCTCGGCAACGTCGTGTTCTCGACGAACGCCCCGGCGCCGCTCTCGACCGTCCCGGCGACGCTCACGGTGACCGGAGCGCCGAACGTGGCCGCGACGCCGGACACCTCGGATTTCGGCACGCGCTACGCGAACGGCACGTACACGCGGACGCTCAACGTCGCCAACGACGGCACCGACGCGCTGCACGTGACGGACGTCGCCTCGAGCGATCCGTCGCTGACCGCCGCGCCGTCGGTGTTCACGGTCGCACCCAGCTCGGCGGTGGCGGTCACGCTGTCGTGGCATCCCACGTCACCGTCCACGCTCGACGCCACGCTCACGATCGCGAGCGACGACCCGGACTCGCCGTCCGTCGTCCGCCGGGCGCTCGGCACCGCGGTCGCCGCTCCGGCGTTCAGCGTCAACCCGAACTCGTTCGACGTCACGCTGAACACGAACACGGCCACGTCGCAGAACCTGCGCGTGACGAACGGGGGCGGCAGCGCGCTCACGTTCAGCGCCTCCACGGTCGTGAACTCGGCGCCGCAGCCGCTGCCCGCGCGCGACCCGCAGGAAGACCTGCCGTACCTGACCCCGAAGGGCCAGCCCGATCAGGTCTTCGGTGTCACGCCGGAATCCGCGGGCGGTCCGGACGCTTTCGGCTACCGCTGGGCGGACAGCAACGAGCCCGGTGGTCCGGCGTTCAACTGGGTCGAGATCTCCGGTACGGGCACGGCCATCGCGCTGAGCGGTGACGACGTGAACGCGGGGCCGCTGCCGATCGGGTTCAATTTCCCGTTCTACGGCACGACGTTCTCCACGTTCCGCATCTGCTCGAACGGCTGGCTGTCGTTCACGAGCTCGCTCACGGCCTTCTCGAACACGGCGCTGCCGAACGCCGGCACGTCGGTGCCCGAGAACCTGATCGCGCCGTTCTGGGACGACCTCCACATGACGGGTGGCGCCCAGGCGTTCTACCAGTACGACGGCTCGCGCCTGATCGTGGAGTGGAAGAACGTCCCGCGCTACCTCGACACGTCGCACCCGAACACGTTCGAGGTGATCCTCTACCCGGACGGCCGGATCGTGTACCAGTACCTCACCATGACCGCGGCGCTCATGAACTCGAACACCGTGGGCATCCAGAACGCGGCGCGCAACGACGGCCTGCAGGCCGCGTTCAACACGACGTACGTCGCGGACAACCTCGCCGTGCGGTTCTCGCCGCCGGCCCGCTGGCTCACCGTCACGCCTCTGTCGGGCTCGATCCCGGCGGGCGGCTTCCTCGACCTGACCGTCGGCTTCAACGCCGCGGGCATGTCGGGCGGGACGTACTCGGGCGCGGTGCGGCTCGACACGAACGACCCGACGGTGCCGCAGTTCGACGTGACGTCCACGCTGCACGTGGTCGGCGTGCCGGACATCGCGGTGACGCCGGGCGCGCTCGCGTTCGACACCGCGTTCGTGAACGTGCCGCGCAACCGCCAGCTCACGGTGCAGAACACCGGCAGCGACGCGCTCCAGATCGACGAGGTCACGATCGACAACACGTCCTACTCGTCGACGGGTGGGGCCGTGACGATTCCGCCCGGCGGTTCCAGCATCCTGACGGTGACGATCAACCCGAACGCCATCGGAACGCACCCGGGCACGTTGACCATCAAGAGCAACGATCCCGACTCGCCGTTCCTCGCGGTGCCGCTCACGGGCGAAGCCGTCGGGGCGCCCGACTATTCCGCTTCGCACGCGGTGATCGAGCACACGGTGTTCGCCGGGGAGGCGGACGAGCAGGCCTTCGTGGTGCACAACGACGGCTTCAGCAACCTGTACTGGTCGCTCACGACGGCGGTGAGCACGGCGCTGGGCGCGAACCAGACCGTGTACCACACGCCGGGGCTGGCCAAGGACGTGATCGACGGCAGGCCCGGCATCCTCGGCTCCGGCGGTCCGGACGCCTACGGCTATCGCTGGAAGGACAGCGACGCGGCCGGCGGCCCGGCGTTCGGCTGGGTGGACATCACCGCCACCGGCACGCACGCGACGATCGCGGAGGACGACGACGCGACGGCGACGGCCGTGCCCATCGGCTTCGCGTTCCCGTTCTACGGCGGCAGCTTCTCGACCGTGAACATCTGTTCGAACGGCTGGCTCTCGTTCACGAGCACGCTGGCGAGCTACTCGAACGTGGCGCTGCCGAACACGGCCAGCGGCGTGCCGGAGAATCTCGTCGCGCCGTTCTGGGACGATCTCGACCTCAGCACGACGGGGTCGGTCTACTACCTGAACGACGGCTCGCGCTTCATCGTGTCCTGGGTCGCCGCGCCGCACTTCACGAGCGGCGGTCCGTACACGTTCCAGGCGATCCTGTATCCGTCGGGCAAGATCGTGTTCCAGTACCTGACCGTCGGCTCGTCGGTGATCAACAGCCAGACGATCGGCATCCAGAACGGCGACCGCACGATCGGACTGAACACGGTCTACAACGCGAACTACGTGCACGACGGACTCGC
>JBGANH010000161.1:0-10881 GCA_044222365.1 Candidatus Eiseniibacteriota bacterium | reverse complement strand
GCGACGCGCATCGTGCTGTGGAAGGGTTTCTGCTCGGTGCACACGAAGTTCGCCAAATCCCAAATCGACGAAGCGCGCGCGGCCGACCCGGCCGTGAAGGTGCTCGTGCATCCCGAGACGCCGTTCGAGGTCGTGCGCAACGCGGACCTGGTCGGCTCGACCGAGTACATCATCGAGCAGGTGCGCGCCGCGGCGCCGGGCACGCACTGGGCCATCGGCACCGAGATCAATCTCGTGCACCGGCTCGCGCTCGAGCATCCGGAACAGAACATTCATTCGCTGCAGAAGAACGTCTGCCCGTGCGCCACGATGAACCGCATCGATCCGGCGCACCTGCTGTGGACGCTCGAGAATCTCGCGGAGGGTCACGTCGTGAACCCGATCCGCGTGCCCGACGACATCAAGCGCGACGCACGCCTGGCGCTCGACCGCATGCTGGCCCTGAAGGGCAGCGGCGCGGTCGCGGTGGGCGTGGGGCTCGCGAAGGACTGAGTCTGCGATGAGCGATTTCGATACGAACGACTCCGGCGCCGAACCCCTGCTGTCGATCGGGGAACCGGGCGCCACCGGCGCCGAGAATCCCGACGTCGGCGTGATCGGCGCACCCCGCCCGGCCGTGCCCCAGCGCGTGCCGCTCGCACCGCGCACGAAGGGCTGCGGCAGCGGCGCCGGCTCGGCCGGCATGACGGGCACCGGCGAGTTCCGCCGCCTGCCGTCGTGGCTCAAGATCAAGCTGCCCGGCAAGGGCGAGTACGCCGAGACCAAGGCGCTGCTGCGCGAGAAGCGCATGGTCACCGTGTGCGAGGAAGCGCGCTGCCCGAACCTCGGTCACTGCTGGGAGCGCGGCACCGCGACGATCATGATCCTCGGCGAGCTGTGCACGCGCCGCTGCGGTTTCTGCGCGGTCGCGCCCGGCAAGCCGAACGGCTACGTGGACTGGGACGAGCCGCGCCGCGTGGGTGAGTCGGTCGAGGCGATGAAGCTGCGCCACACCGTGATCACGTCCGTGTGCCGCGACGACCTCAAGGACGGCGGCAGCACGATCTTCGCGATGGTGATCGAGGAGATCCGCAAGCGTTCGACCACGAAGATCGAGGTGCTGATCCCCGACTTCCGCGGCAACGCCGAGCAGCTGCAGCGCGTGATCGACGCGCATCCCGACGTGATCAACCACAACGTCGAGACCGTCGAGCGCCTGCACGAGGTCGTGCGGCCGAGCGCGCGCTACGCGCGGTCGCTCGAGGTGCTCAAGCGCGTCGCGGCGAGCGGTACCGGCATCAAGGCGAAGTCCGGCATCATGCTCGGCCTCGGCGAGACGGACGACGAAGTCCGCCGCACGCTCGAGGACCTGCGCGCGCACGACTGCCACCTGCTCACGATCGGCCAGTACCTGCGCCCGTCGGAGTTCCACCTGCCCGTGATCGAGTACGTGCATCCGGACAAGTTCGCCTACTGGAAGCAGGTCGCGGACGAGCTCGGCTTCGAGGGCGCCGCGAGCGGTCCGCTCGTGCGCTCGAGCTACCACGCCGACCTGCTGGCCGGCACCGTGAACGACGGGGAGTCGAGCAAGATCGACGGCTGATCGCCGTCACGAGCACGCACGAAACGAAACCGGCCGGCGCCCCGCGAGGAGCGCCGGCCGGTTCGCGTGAATGCGCGGGGTCAGTGGTACAGCGACTTGATGGAGCCCCACGTGTGGTTCTGCGCAGGGACGGCGAGGGAGCATTGAATCGTGCGGTATGTCGTCGCCGGGGTGGGGCCCGGTGTGAGTGTGGAGCCGACGATGTCGGACTGCCATGTCACGGTGCTGCTGCCGGGGACGATCTCGTCGTAGAGGTATGCGGAGCGGGCTTCCGATGACCCGACGAGCTTCAACTGCGTGAGCCCGAGACAGGCGGGGTATTGGCAGCCGTAGCACGCTCCCCGTGGATCGGTGCGATTGACGTAGAGCGCGGCCAACAGCATTTCCGAGTGGTCTCCGGCGCTCGCCGAAAACGGCGGGGTCACCTCGCGAAGGACTCGACCTTGGATGCGAGTGCGCCAACTTCCTGTCGCGTCGTAGGTGTAACTCAGCAGGCTCGCGGAGCAGCCGTCCACGAACGCGCCGGAGCACCGTGACGGAAATCGCGTGGGTTCGACCGTGATTCCCAACCCGCCCGGGCGGCAGCCGTAGGTCCCGCCGAATGCCCACCACGGCGAGAAGCCCCATGGCGAGATGATGTCGAGGGTGAACTCGATCGCGCGAACGGAGTCCACGACGGGTGGGGGAACGAACGAGAGCACGAGCACGTCCGAACCGCTGCGCGTGAAGCAGGCGAAGTCCTTGTTCGTGAGGCCGCCATCGGCGAGGCACGCGTCCCAGCGCAATCCCAGGCCGGGTGCGGCGTCCACGCCGAATGCGATCAGAAGCGAACAGATCGCGGTGAGCAACAGTATGCGGCGCATGGGCGGGCCTTTCGCATGCTCGTGAGGGCGGGGGGCATCGGGCAGGGTTTCGGTGGCAAGGGTGCGTGACGACGGGATTGTCCCGCGACGGCGGGGCGACAGGCAACGGTCAATTGGCACCGGGTCTGCCTGAATGAATATGGGAATCGGCCGGCACCCACTCGGGCGCCGGCCGATTCGTTGACACTTCATGTCGAGGGAACTACTCGTCCGAATCGAGCCACTTCTTCCAGCCGGCTTCGTTGAACGGGCGGCCGAGGAAGTCGGAGACGAGCTGCGCGGCGGGCTTCGAGCCGCCGGGGGCGAGCACGGTGTCGCGGTAACGCTTCGCGACCGCGGGCGCCATCATGTCGGCGTGATCGAACTGCGAATAGAAGTCCTTCGCGATCACGAGCGACCACATGTACGTGTAGTACGCCGCCGAGTAGCCGTCGAGGTGGCCGAACGCGCACTGGAAGTGCGTGCCGTCCACGAACGGGTACGGCTGATACTTCTTCGTCATCTCGGTCATGATCGCGTCCGTCGTGATCGTCGAGGGATCGCGGTCGTAGCACGCGAGCGAGGTGCCGGCGTAGACCATCTGGCGGCGCACGTCGAGCGCCTTGGCGAACGCGTTCGCGCGGTTCATCTGCTGCACGAGCGCGGCCGGGATCGGCTCGCCGGTCTGGTGGTGCTTCGCGAACATCGCGAGCACCTGCGGGCTGCGCACCCACTCCTCGAGCATCTGCGAGGGCGCCTCGACGAAGTCGCGCTCCGTCTTGATGCCGCCGACGCCGACCCACTGGTGACCGCCGGCGAACAGCGTGTGCAGCAGGTGGCCGAACTCGTGGAAGAACGTCTCGACGTCGTCGTACTCGCACAGGCCCGGATCGCCCGGCTTGCCGCCCGGCAGGTTGCACACGAGCGCCGCCTCGGGGATCTGCTTGCCGGCGACGCCGGTGCGGATGTCGAACTGCGCGGCGTGGTTGTATTTGTTGTCGCGCGGATGCATGTCGAGATAGAAGCGGCCGGCGAGCTTGCCACCGTCGTACATCTCGTAGCACTCGACCGACGGATCCCACACGGGCGCGTTCGGCACGCGGCGGAACTCGACGCTGAACAGCTTCGCCGTCACGTCGAGCACGCCCTGCTTCACCTTCTCGAACGGCAGGTAGGGGCGGATGCTCTGCGAGTCGAAGTCGTAGTCGGAGCGGCGGACGGCTTCCTTGTAGTAGTTCACTTCCCAGAAGTTCACTTCCGTCGCGCCGGGGACGTCCTTCTGCTTGCGCGCGAGCAGCTGCTGGTATTCGCGCGCCTGCTTGTCCTGCGACGCGGCCACGACGCGGCCGATGAAGTCGCGCGCGTTCGCCGCGCTGCCGACCATCTTGTCCGCCGTCACGTAGTCGGCGAAGTTCGCGAAGCCCATGGTCGTCGCCAGTTCGTGACGGCGCATGCGCATGCGGTCGAGCACGCCGATGTTCGAAGGGTACGCACGGTTGTTGTAGGCCATGAACATGCGCTTGCGGAGCGATTCGTTCTTCGCGTAGTTGAAGACGGGGACCGCGTCCGGGTATTCGCACGTCAGCGTGATCTTGCCGTCGGCGCCGGGCTTGTGCGCGTCGATCCAATCCTGCGGCATGCCCTCGAGCTCGGCCGCGGTGCACACGACCGTGCTCTTGTCCTCACGGATGTTGCGGCCGAAATCCTGGCCGATCAGCGTGAGCGAGTCGCTCAGGTCGCGGATGCGCTGGCGCGTCGCGTCGTCCTTGTCCACGCCCGCGAGCCGGAAGTCGCGCAGCGTGCGCGTGACGTAGAACTGCGTCTCGGCGTCGGCCTTGGACACGTCGAGGGCCGCGAGCGCGTCGTACACGCGGCGGTCGAGCGACAGTTCCGTGCCGTACGCGGACACTTCCTGCATGCACTTCTCGGCGGCTTCGCGCGTCGCCTGGATCGGACTCGTCTCGGAGATCAGCAGCGACTGGGCGCCGGCCTGCTCGAGCAGGTTGAGCGCGTCGTCGTAGGGCTGGAGCGTGTTCGCGATCGTGCGCGGTCCCTTCACGGCGACCATCTGGGCGATCAACGCCTTGGCGCCGGCGAGGCGCTTGGCCTGGATGGCCTTGAACGCCGCGGCGCCGGGCTTGCCGGTCCAGAACGGGGTGTTGGCGGCGGCGGATGCGGCGCGCTTGGGCGCGGCGGCCGGAGCGGCCGCGAACGCGGTGGTGACCGCGCCCACGAGCAGCACGCCGGCGAGGACGAGCGAGGAAATGCGCTTCACGGGACCTCCGAAAGGATCGGTGCGAAGCCGGGCGCGCCGCGGCGGGCGCGGGCCGGCGGGGGAACACGGGGAAGGGATGCCGGACAGGTTAGCCGACGGCCTCTCCTGGCCCCACACCGGCGCTCGGCGTAGGCGACCGCCGCCCGCGCGGGACCGGTATACCCGGCCGCGCCCACGGCCGACGCCACCCCACCTCGAGAAGGAGCCACACCATGTCCGCTTCGCACGGAAAAGTCACTCTCGTCACCGGAGGCAACCGCGGCATCGGCCGGGGATCGCCGAGCTTCGCGGGCCGACGGCGCCACCGTCGCGCTGACCGCCCGCAGGCAGTCCGACGCGGACGCCGCCGCGGCCGAGATCGGGCGGGGCGCGCGCGGCTACGCGCTCGACGTGCGCGAGTACGCACAGGTGAAGGCCGTCGTCGCGAAGGTCGCCGCCGACCTCGGCGGGATCGACATCCTCGTGAACAACGCCGGCGTCGGGCTGTTCGGGCCGATCGCCGAGATGTCGCCCGAGGACTTCGACACGGTCGTGCAGACGAACGTGAACGGTCTCTTCTACTGCACGCGCGAAGCGATCCCGCATCTGCGCGCGCGCAAGGGCGGCTACATCTTCAACGTCTCGAGCCTCGCGGGGCGCAACGCGTTCCCGGGCGCCGGCGCCTACTGCGCGAGCAAGCACGCGGTGAACGGCTTCAGCGAGGTGCTCTTCCAGGAGGTGCGCAACGACGACATCCGCGTGACCTACCTCATGCCGGGCAGCGTCGCGACGGATTTCGGGCGCGGCACCGCGGCGAAGCAGGACTGGGCGCTGCAGGCGTCGGACGTGGGCGAGATGGTCGTGGACCTGCTGCACACGTCGCCGCGCGCACTGCACTCGCGCGTCGAGATGCGTCCGGCGAAGCCGCAGAAGGCCTGAGCGATGCCGCGACGCCGGCGTGGCGGGTGATCAGCCCGTCACGTCGGCCGATCGCACCACGCGCACCAGCCGGCCCTTGCGCTTCGTTTCGTCCAGTTCGATCTGCACGAGCGTGCCGGGCGAGAAGCCGGGGTCGTCGCCGGTCAGCCCGCCGCAGAGCAGCCCGACGAGCGGCAGGTGCGACACGACGAGCACGTCGCCCTCGGGCAGCGGGTGGTCGAGCAGCGCCTGCCACGCCTCCTCGGGCTCGAAGTCCGGGGTCAGCTCCGTCAGCCGGGTGACGTCCGGGCGCTCGGAAACTTCGCTCATGACGATGTCGGCGGTGTCCCGCGCCCTGAGAAACGTGCTCGAGAAGGCCCCCGCGGGGCGCAGCCCCTCGCCCCGGAGCTTGCGGCCGAGCGCGCGGACGTAGTCCGCCCCTTCGGGCAGCAGTTCGGCGTCGGAGCCTTGCCCCGTGGCGCGGCCGTGCCGCATGAGCCAGAGCATGGTGGACATGGCGAGGCATTGTGGGCATGCCGGGCCCGGGGTCAAGCCGGAGGTTTGCGCCCGGGCCCGGCTGGCCGATAGCATTCCCCGCAAATCCGCCGTCTCCCACCTGCCGCGCCCGCCGCGCGCGGCCCTTCCGGAGCACCCCCGAACGATGAGCCTGTTCCTCGACACGCTGCGCGAACGCGTCCTCTTCTTCGACGGAGGCATGGGCACCCAGGTCCAGGCCCGTGAGCTGACGGACGAGGACTACGGCGGCAAGCCGTCCTGCATCGACTACCTGAGCCTGACGCGTCCCGACGTGCTCGAGTCGATCCACGCGGCGTACTTCGACGCCGGCGCCGACATCGTCGAGACGAACTCGTTCCAGGCGTCGCGCATCCGGCTCGAGGAGCACGGCCTCGCCGACCGCACGCTCGAGCTGAACCGTGCGGCCGCCGCGAACGCGCGCCGCGTCGCCGACCGCTACGCCGCGGCCGACGGGCGCCCGCGCTTCGTCGCGGGTTCCATGGGCCCGTCGGGCTACCTGCCGTCGTCCGAGGACGCGGACCTCGGCCAGCTGACGTTGCAGGACCTCGTCGAGACGTTCGTGGACCAGGCCCAGGGCCTCATCGAGGGCGGAGCCGACGTGCTGATCCTCGAGACCTGCCAGGACATCCTCGAGATGAAGGCGCAGATCATCGCCTCGCGCGAAGCCATGGCCCGCACGGGGAAGAAAATCCCGATCCAGTGCTCGATCACGCTGGACCCGACCGGGCGCATGCTGCTCGGCACCGACTACCGAGGCGCCCTCGCGACGCTCGAAGCGATGCACGTGGACGTCATCGGGCTCAACTGCTCGACGGGTCCCGACCTCATGCGCGACGCCGTGCGCTACCTGTGCGAGAACGCGAGCACGTTCCTCCACGTGATCCCGAACGCCGGCCTGCCGATCAACGACGGCGGCCGCACGCTCTACCCGATGAAGCCGGGACCGTTCGCCGAGACGCTGCGCGAGTTCGTGCTCGACTACGGCGTGAACATGGTCGGCGGCTGCTGCGGCACGACGCCCGCGCACATCGAGGCCGTGGTCGCGGCGATCGGCCGCGTGGCTCCGAAGAAGCGCGCCGGGCGCAGCCAGTGGTTCGTCTCGAGCGGCATGACGGCCGCGGCGCTCGTGCAGCAGCCCGCGCCGCTGCTCATCGGCGAGCGGCTGAACACGCAGGGCTCGCGCAAGATGAAGCGCCTCGCGCTCGAGACGAAGTACGAGGAGATGATCCCCATCGCGCGCGAGCAGGTGGACGGCGGTGCGCACGTGCTCGACGTGTGCCTCGCGCTCACCGAGCGCACCGACGAAGCGGCCATGATGCGCACGCTCGTCAAGAAGCTCTCGCTGTCGGTCGAGGCGCCGCTCTGCATCGACTCGACCGAGGCGAACGTGATCGAGGCCGCGCTGCAGGCGTGCCCGGGCTCGGCGATCGTCAACTCGATCAACCTCGAGAACGGGCTCGAGCGCATCCAGACCGTGATGCCGCTCGTCATGAAGTACGGCGCCTCGGTGATCGCGCTGACGATCGACGAGACGGGCATGGCGAAGACGGCCGAGCGCAAGCTCGAGGTCGCGCGCCGCATCCACGACCTCTGCACGAAGGAATACGGCCTGCCGCCGGAGCGGCTGATCTTCGACGACCTCACGTTCACGCTCGCGACCGGCGAAGCCGAGTTCCTGCAGAGCGCGGTCGAGACGATCGAAGGCATCAAGCTCATCAAGCGCGAGTTGCCCGGCGTGCTCACGTCGCTCGGCGTGTCGAACGTGTCGTTCGGACTCGGCAAGGAAGCGCGCGCGGTGCTGAACAGCGTCATGCTCTACCACTGCGTGCAGGCCGGGCTCGACGCGGCGATCGTGAATCCCGCGGACATCATTCCGTACGCGGAGCTGTCGGCGGAGGATCGCAAGCTCGCCGACGACCTCGTGTTCAACCGCGACCCGCAGGCGCTCGCGCACTTCATCTCGCACTTCGAGGGCCGCGCGCCCGACGCGCGCAGCCGCGAGGACGAGTCGGCCGAAGCGGCGATGAGCGTGGAAGAGCGGCTGCACTACCAGATCCTGCACCGCAAGCCGGCGGGCATCGAAGCGCTCGTGGACGAAGCGGTGAAGCGCCAGCCCGCCGTGGACGTGCTCAACAACGTCCTGCTGCCGGCCATGAAGGAAGTGGGCGACAAGTTCGGCTCGGGCGAGCTGATCCTGCCGTTCGTGCTGCAGAGCGCCGAGGTGATGAAGAAGTCGGTCGCGCAGCTCGAGCTCTACCTCGAGAAGAAGGCGGACTCGAGCAAGGGCCGAGTGGTGCTCGCGACGGTGTTCGGCGACGTGCACGACATCGGCAAGAACCTGGTCAAGACGATCCTGAGCAACAACGGCTACACGGTGTACGACCTCGGCAAGCAGGTCCCCGTGCAGAAGATCCTCGACAAGGCGCGCGAAGTGGACGCGACCGCGATCGGCCTGTCCGCGCTGCTCGTGTCCACGAGCAAGCAGATGCCCATCATCGTGAACGAGCTGCACCGGCTCGCGCTCGAGTATCCCGTGCTCATCGGCGGCGCCGCGATCAACCGCAACTTCGGCCGCCGCGCCGCGCTGGTGGACGGCGAGATCTTCTACGCGCCGGGCGTGTACTACTGCAAGGACGCGTTCGAAGGGCTCGACGTGATGAACCTGCTCGTGGATCCCGCGACGCGGACCGAGCTGGTCGAGAAGAACCGGCGCGAGGCGTTCGAGTTCAAGGCGAAGGCGGCCGAACTCGAAGCGCGCGTCGCCGAATCGAGCGCGCAGCAGCAGGACTTCAAGGTCACGGTGTCGCGCGATCACGACGTCCCGGCGCCGCCGTTCTGGGGCGCGCGCGTCACGCCGACGCGCGACATCCCGTTCGCGGGCATGTTCGCGGGCATGGATCTCAAGACGCTGTACCGCCTGCACTGGGGCGCGCGCGGCACGGGCGCCGAGTTCGACAAGCTGATCGCCGAGGACTTCGAGCCGCGCCGGCTGAAGCTGCAGGCCGAGGCCGAGTCGAAGGGCTGGCTGCGGCCGATCGCGTCCTACGGCTACTTCCCCTGCCAGTCCGAGGGGCAGGATCTCGTGATCTACGACCCGACGGCGTTCGTCGCGGGCTCGCTCACGCCGCGCGGCAAGATCGAGGAGGTCGCGCGCTTCACGTTCCCGCGCCAGGCGGATCGCGAGGGGCTGTGCCTGAGCGACTACTTCCTGCCGGTCGAGTCGAGCAAGTTCGACGTGATCCCGATGCAGGTGGTGACGGTGGGCAGCAACGCGGACGAACTGTGCGCGGCGCTCAACGCGCGCGGCGAATACGCCGACGCGCTGTTCATCCACGGTCTCGCGGTCGGTGCGGCGGAAGGGCTCGCGGAGTGGCATCACGCGCGCATCCGCAGGGAACTGGGGCTGCCGGAAGAGCGGAGCAAGCGCTATTCGTTCGGCTACAGCGCGTGCCCGGAACTGGCGGACCAGGCGAAGTTGTTCTCGCTGCTGGGCGCGGAAGAGGCGATCGGCGCGACGCTGACGGAGGCGTTCCAGATCGTGCCGGAGGCTTCGACGAGCGCGATCGTGGTGCACCACCCGCAGGCGACGTACTACATGGTGCGGGATTGAGCGCGGGCCTCGCGCCGATCGGCCCGGCGACGCTCACGGGCGCGCACGTGCGCCTCGAGCCGCTGGACCTGGCGAAGCACTGGCCGGGGCTGCTCGCGATCGGGTTGGAGCCGGAGCTGTGGCGGTTCACGGCGTCGAAGTGCTACGACGAAGGCGCCCTGCGAGCGTACTTCGAGACGGCGCTCGAGGAACAGTCGCGCGGCGTGACGGTGGCGTTCGCGACGACGCTCGCGGCGACGGGCGAGGTGATCGGCTCGACGCGCTTCGGCAACATCGTGGCCCGGCACCGGCGCGCGGAGATCGGCTGGACGTGGCTGGGTCTGGCGCACCAGCGCACGCGCGCGAACACGGAGGCGAAGTACCTGATGCTGCGCCACGCGTTCGAGTCGTGGGGGCTGATGCGCGTCGAGTTCAAGACGTCCTCGACGAACCTGAAATCGCAGAATGCGATGCGGCGGCTGGGGCTGGTCGAGGAGGGGACGTTCCGCTCGTGGATGTTCAACGACGACGGGACGCGGCGCGACACGATGTGGTTCTCGGTGATCGACTCCGAATGGGCGGCGATGCGGGCGCGGTTGGAGTTGCTGCTGGCGCGCTGAACGCTTTCGAGTTCGTGTCCTTCTGCATCGCCTCGCCGTTCTGCGAAGGCCTGATTCCTTCTGCATCGCCTCACCCTGCGGCTCAGGGGGCCTTTCGCGGCCGCTCGGCTCCGCATCCTGCTCCGCCTCACTGACGCTGAGTCCTGCTCCCGCCGTCCTCGGCTCCGCAGGCCTCAGAGTCCCGCTGCAGGCCCCCTGACCCTCCGGGCGCGGCTCGATCCCGAGGGACCGCGCCGCCGTTCCTTCAGCGAAGGGTTTCTGCGCGTTCCGCCGCGGCGACGACTTCATCGCCGTGGGTGCGCAGCAGCATGTGGCCGGCGTTTTCGAGCACGCGCAACTCGCACGGGCCGCCCCAGAGGGTGGGCATGGGCTCGGCGTGATAGGCGGCAGGCGTGACGCGGTCGTCGCGGCCGGCGAGCACCACCAACGGCACGCGGCCGTCGCGATAGCGGGGCACCTGTTCGGCGACGTCGTGGGCGACGCGCTGCACGTTCTCGGCGAACGCGCGGAACTGGGTCGCGATCAGGGGGAAGGCGCGT